>JBNMJK010000119.1:0-1574 GCA_050873765.1 Sodaliphilus sp. | reverse complement strand
CACGGTATGCTGCGCAAGAATGAATTCCAGCAGGTGCTTCACGACTATGAGGGCCTGGGGCTGAATGTGATTGGTGTGGACGCCAGCGAGAAGTTCTTCGCCGACCTGCAAGGCGTTACCGACCCAGAGCAGAAGCGCAAAATCATAGGCCGCGACTTTGTGGAGGTGTTCAACGCTGAAGCCAAGAAGATTACCGACGCCAAATGGCTGGCACAAGGCACCATCTACCCCGACCGCATTGAGAGCCTCAACATCACCGGCAAGGTGATCAAGAGCCACCATAATGTGGGCGGACTGCCTAAGGAGATGAATCTCCAACTCTGTGAACCGCTGAAGTGGCTCTTTAAAGATGAAGTGCGCCGTGTGGGCCGACAGCTACAGATGCCCGACCGCCTGATTAAGCGCCACCCATTCCCAGGACCCGGCCTGGCTGTGCGTATTTTGGGCGACATCACCCGTGAGAAGGTGCAGATTCTGCAAGATGCCGACGACATTTATATCCGTAATATGCAGGCCTACATCTGCGAAGATGGCAAACGCCTCTACGACAAGATTTGGCAAGCCGGCACCGTGCTGCTGAGCACCGTGCGCTCGGTGGGCGTGATGGGCGATGAGCGCACCTACGAGCACCCTGTGGCACTGCGCGCCGTCACTTCAACCGACGCTATGACTGCCGACTGGGCACATCTCCCCTACGACTTTATGGCTAAGGTGAGCAACGAAATCATCAACAAGGTGAAAGGTGTGAACCGCGTGTGCTACGACATCTCCTCAAAGCCGCCAGCCACAATAGAATGGGAATAGATTTTTTAAGAAATTAGAAATTAGAGGTTAGAAGTTTATGGGTTAGAGGTTAGTGGTTAGAGGTTAGAGATTAGGGAGCCTAATAGGCCTATTATGCCCATTGTGCCCACTTCTAACCCCTAATCTCTAACCTCTAACTTCTAACCCCTAACCTCTAACCCCTAACCACCACTCCACAATGGCCGACAAAATGACACCGGAGCAGCGACACCGCTGCATGCAGCATGTGCGCAGCGAAGACACTACGCCCGAAATGATTGTGCGCCGGTGGCTATGGAAACAGGGATTTAGATACCGGCTGCATGTGAAGCGGCTGCCTGGCACGCCCGACATTGTGCTGCATCGCTACCACACCGTGATCAATGTGAATGGCTGCTTTTGGCATGGCCACTCACCGTGCCGCCTATTTCGTATGCCTAAGAGCAACACCGCTTTCTGGCAGCAGAAAATTGAGCGCAACCGCAGACGCGATGAAGAAAACAGGGTAAAACTCAAAACTATGGGTTGGTATAGCATCACCATTTGGGAGTGCGACCTGCAAGGCGAGCACCGCTCCCCCACCCTGCATCACCTGTCGATGGAATTGAGCAGAATTCTGCTGAAGCTAAATGCCTCACCCGCCATTTCGCTGCCACAGCCGCATGAGGCTATGGCAGCCGAGGGTGAAGTGGCCTATGGCAGAAAACCCACGAAATAATCACACCTGTAAAAAAAATTATTGCAAGGAACCATTGAGCGCCCCAAGAAAACGTTTTTCATTGGGGCAAAAT
>JBNMJK010000118.1:0-2103 GCA_050873765.1 Sodaliphilus sp. | reverse complement strand
TGAGGTGCAGTGGCAACATCAAAGTTCCAAGTCTATTGAATGTGCTGATGTGTGTGCTCGATGTGATTTTCAATTACTTATTTATATTTCCCACGCATGATGTAACGCTATTTGGCACAGTCATCACGATTCCTGGCGCAGGGTTAAGGGTCAAAGGAGCCGCCATAGGCACCATTATTGCTGTAGCCATCACTTCGGCATGCATGATGTATTACGCCTGCCGCAAGTCTAAAGAGCTAAGGCTCAATTTAGAAAAAGGCTCATTTATGCCCACACGCCACTGCATAGGAAGGGCGCTTAAAATTGGCTGTCCAATGGGGCTACAACACTTGTTTATGTGCTCGGCTCAAATTTTCATCACCGCTATAGTAGCCCCTCTTGGAAGTGTGGCTCTTGCAGCAAACTCTTTTGCTGTCACAGCAGAAAGTATTTGCTATATGCCTGGATACGGCATAGCTGATGCAGCCACCACGCTTGTGGGACAAAGCATTGGCGCATGCCGCAAAACCCTGGCCAAGCAGTTTTCCACCATCACGGTGACCATGGGCATGGTGGTGATGGGCATTATGGGAGTGCTGCTGTATGTGTCGGCGCCCCTCATGATGAGCATACTCACCCCCGTCCCCGACATCATTTCACAAGGCGCGGCAGCACTACGAATCGAGGCATTTGCAGAGCCATTCTTCGCGGCGGCAATCGTGTCATACGGTGTGTTTGTGGGTGCTGGCGACACTTTGATTCCGTGTGGTATCAACTTGACAAGTATGTGGGGTGTGCGCCTCACACTGTCGTATTTTCTCGCCCCCACTATGGGATTGAAAGGCGTATGGACTGCCATGTGCATCGAGCTTATTTGCAGAGGTTCGATGTATTTGTTTCGGCTGAAGTCCGGAAAGTGGATAAAATTGAAAAAATCACAATCACTCACAGAAAATTAAAATTATAGTATATAAGGATATGAAAACCATCAAAAACGAGAAATTCGAAGGAGAGCGACCTCTCTTTGAGTCGCATAATCTCAGATTAGAGAACGTCACGATAGGCGAAGGCGAGTCGGCGCTGAAGGAATGTAGCAATATCGAAGCCATCGACTGCCATTTTGCAGGTAAGTACCCCCTTTGGCACGTGTATAAAAGCCATATAGCAAAGTGCTATTTCGCCCCAGAGTCGCGTTCTGCCATCTGGTATTCTGATGATATGGTGATGGAGGACTGCAAAATCGACGCTCCAAAAATGTTTCGCGAAATGAACAATCTCACATTGCGCAACGTCACCCTCAACGACGCTGATGAAACTTTCTGGAACATCAATGGCCTCGAGGCGTCACACCTTGTGCTTCACGACGGCACCTACCCTTTCATGGGCAGCCGCAACATTAAAATCACCGATTTGGTGTCGGACAGCAAATATGTGTTCCAATATGTGAAGAATGTAGAGATTCACAATGCTCACATCACCACAAAAGACGCATTTTGGGAAACAGAGAATGTAACGATTTACGATTCTGAGCTTAATGGGGAATATCTGGCTTGGCACTCTAAAAATTTGACGCTTGTCAGATGTCACATCACTGGTGAGCAGCCGTTATGCTACGCAGAAAACCTAAAACTCATCGACTGCACTTTTGGTGAGGACTGCGACAGAGCGTTTGAATACTCCACCGTTGATGCACAAATCAAGGGAAAAATCACCAACATCAAAAACCCTACAAGCGGTAAGATTGTGGCCGACGAGATTGGAAGTGTCACGCTGAATAAAAATATCAAGCAACCTGCCAACTGCGAAATTCTGACAAGAAAATGACATACAATTTCGACAAACCCGTAGAAAGAAGGGGCACGAACTCTTATAAATGGGACATTGAGAATGACAGCGATATCATTCCTCTGTGGGTGGCTGACATGGATTTTGAAGTGGCTCCAGCCATTCAGCAAGCCATCAAACGCAGGGCCGAGCATGGTGTGTTTGGCTATGTGAAAGTGCCTGAAGCATTTTATGAGGCCACTATCCATTGGTTTGCCCAGCGCCACGGCTGGAACATAAAGCGCGAATGGATCACCTATACCATAGGTGTGGTGCCCGCTGTTTCAGCCGTTATCAAGG
>JBNMJK010000117.1:0-2400 GCA_050873765.1 Sodaliphilus sp. | reverse complement strand
CATTCACAATCATGGTGTCGCACACCTCACCAAGTTTACCAATCACTTGGGTGGTGCCGTTCTTCAAGCCTTTCAGCAAACCGGTATGCTCACCGATAGCGACAATGCTCTCGTCGAGGCTCTTCCATGTGAGGGCAAGCGGACTGATGCGCATAGCGTTCTCCCCCATCATGGTTTGAACATCTACCGAATATTCCCTGAAGCCATCGGTCACAATCGAGTCGTTCGTAATATTGATAGCATCTACCGCATCAATAATCGACACCGGTTCCGACACCGAAATGCCTTGATAAGTGGCAGTGAGCACGCCCTCACGCACCGAAGCGTCGGCGTAGTAAGTGGTGTCGGCAATGATGTGGCCCAGCGTGGCATCGCACGAAAGCTTCACGCCTTTCACATCTTGGCTCACAAGCATGCCATACTTATTGTAGCCGTAGAATTTAGGAGAATATACGCCGTATTTTGGAAATTTCAGAGAGAAGTCCACAAAGCGAATACTTGCAATGGTGCTGTCGTCGGGAGCAGAACTCACCACATAGAAAGCGTTGCCATCGGCGCGCTCCGTGCCGTCGCTGGGCTTGTTGCGAATACCTAATGTGCTGGTGTAGAGCACAGCCGATCCGCCACCGTCCATATTCACTGCCTCAGTAGCGCCCGCATAGCGCATAATGTCGGCAAGCCAAGTGGTGCGCACGCCGCTTGAAATGGGCGAGCGTCCGTCCACCACCATAAAGTAGGCTTTCTTGCCGTCGTCACTATAGCCGATGGCAGCGCGTGGCTGGCGCGTGTTGGCATCGCCACGGTCGGCCTCGCTCTGCAGCGTCTCGCCGTTCTCAAGAATCTTCGGATTACCCGACACAATCTGATACGGCTCCACCGACACGCCATTGTAGGTCCAAGAGCAAGTCACCGTCACCTCATCACCTTCCTTCAGATTCTGCACAAACGATGAAGCCGTGCCATGGCCATGAATCACATAGCCACCTTCGGCTATCTGCATATCGCCAGCATTGCTTGGCGTGCCCACAATTCTCATTTTAAAGGGCTTTGCCGTTTCAAACTTCTCGCCATCGGCAAGCACGGCAGCCACCTCATAGCCGTTCCATTCGTTGGTGGCGCCATAAAAGCGGTCGTTGTAGATGGTCACCTTGTTCTGGTTCGAGGCCGCCCACTCATCGCTGTAAGTGTTGATGCCGCCCAAGGTGGCCTGCGAGCCATTCGACGCCATAATGGTGCCGCCAAAGAAAAATGGGTTCACATACAGTTGGCCTTTGGTATCGACCACAAAATTCTTATACTCCCTTGCATTGTTGCGCGCGCGGTAAATCACACCGTCCACAATAGTAGAGCCTAATGGCGTGCCCACCATCGACACGCCACGCGAGGTGGT
The DNA here is from genome assembly GCA_050873765.1 of Sodaliphilus sp. GTDB lineage: Bacteria > Bacteroidota > Bacteroidia > Bacteroidales > Muribaculaceae > Sodaliphilus. Next base: position 1,010 of record JBNMJK010000117.1, on the reverse strand, counting down.
GCCGTTGGTGTAGAAGAAGTCGCCATTCACGCCCACTAAATAACGCGAACCGGGTTTTGAATTGCGCTCTGCCATGGCAGAGATGCGCTCATTACCAGCAAGTTTGTCGGTGGCACATACACCACGGAGCGAGAGATAGGGGTTGGTCATGTCCATTGTGGTGTAGAACACACGCAGAGCATCTAACGTGGAAGAATTACGAAGCCATAGCGAGGTCTGCGTGGTGCCAGGGCCAATCTGATTGTGGAACAGCGTATCCACAGTGTATTCCGACCCTTGAAGCGTGCACACATTTCCTGCCATGCCCGACAGGGCTGCCATCGCAAAAATGGCAAGAGTAGTAAATGTTTTTTTCATTAATAAATAGTGTTTTATTAGTTAAGTCTTGAATCAAATTGATTATAAGGTATAAAATTAACTTTTTTCTGGCAAAACCGCAAAAATATACAGCTTTTTCAAGAAATAAAAAACGCAGGACTATGTCAGCACGCAGCCAAAGCATAGTCCCACGCAACGATATGTAGAGCGCGAATCCAAACCGCTCCATCAAATGTCGAACCTCTAATTTTAGAAGTTAGAGGAAGTTAAGACGAATGTCTAACTGGCTTCTAACCTCTATTTCAGAAGTTAGAGGAAGTTAAGACGAATGCCTAACTAACTTCTAATTTCTAACTTCTAACTTCTAATTTCTAACTTCTAATTTCTAATTTCTCAGAATCATATTGATGAGGGCAGTCACGTCGCTCACGTTCACCGAGCCGTCGCCGTTGAGGTCGCATGCAGCGTCGGCATAGTCGTTCAAGCCCAAAATTTTATTGATGAGGACGGTCACATCGCTCACGTTAACCACGCCATCGCCGTTGAGGTCACCCCTCTTGTTAGCGGCTGGAATGGTGTTGTAAACGGTCTCAAAGCCATCGAAGTCGATAGTGTATTGCTTGCCGGTGGTAGATGAGCCCATGTTGAGCTGTATGGTGTTGAGCGTGATGGGATAATTCTTCATGTCGGCT
>JBNMJK010000116.1:0-2669 GCA_050873765.1 Sodaliphilus sp. | reverse complement strand
GTTTGATTTGATTCATAACTGTCTAATTGTCAACTATAAAGTTACGAAAAATCTGCCATTCGACCTATTTATTTAAACACTTATTTTGCTGAAAATCAAAGAAATCCGTATCATGCGGAAGCATATCTTCCAATCATCGAAACGCACCCATAAATTATGAACCGTGCGAGAAAAAAGCGCTATCGCCATCCAAGGAAACACTCGCTATAAAATAACAACATTTTTAAGTGAGCGAAGGAATCTTAAATGAAAGAGCCGTGTCATTTTCACAATGTTTTTTCACACTTTCGCTTGGTATGTTCAATTTTATGCGTAAATTTGTGCTGCTTATAATTAACGCTATGAGGATTCTACTACCAAATTTTTATTTCTGATATTAAGTTAAGTAGTGAGGACATGACAAAAATTAAAGGAACACTTGAAAAAAACGGAAAAGAACTTACGGCTCTCAGAACCTACATAGAGGAAGCAGTGGGGCACCCCATCAAAAAATCTGCTGACTTTTCGGAGCTGTCGGGCATGATTCAGGATAAGATACGGGAATACGTTTCGGTGAACACTTTGAAGCGCATTTGGAACTACATTGACGATGGAAATGTGCCGAGCTACACCACATTGTCGGTGCTGAGTCGCTTTTTGGGCTTCGCCGACTGGGACGCGTTTCTCACCAACCTCGACCAGACTGCCACTTCGCAGGAGTTTGTGACCGATGGCATCAGGAGCGACTCACTCACGGAAGGTGACTTGCTCACCATCACTTGGCAGCCCAACCGGAAGATTGTGATTATGTATGTGGGCGACAACACATTTATGGTGAAGGAGTCGTATAATTCCAAACTGACGGTGAACGACACTTTCAAGTGTCTCTATTTCTTCGACAATCAGCCGCTATTTATCGATGAGCTGATGCATGTGGGCTTCGACAAGCCGGTGAGCTATATTTGCGGCAAGAAGGGAGGCGTGAGAGTGGCGGTTTTACCCCCCCCTCCCCCATTCACGAGCAATGTTCGGAATAAGCTGTTTTAGAAAGGGTTAGCCTACACTTTACAGTGGCGGTGCCTTTTATTTGCAGCGTTTGTTGCTGCCATGAATATGGTGAATATTTCACTTGAAATATGTTTAGAAAAAATTTAGACGAGGAATGACTGTTAGCAATATGATTTCTATATGGAAATGGGCTGCGGCTTTGGCCATAGCGCTCATGCTGCCTTCTTGTGGCAAGGCCAATCAAAAAACTTCTGTGGACGAAGCACAGAAGGTGGCTGCCGATGAACAGCCGGCTGAAATAGCGAAGGGGAAATTCCGCCCCGACACCGCCAAGACGTTCTACGACGGCACTTACGACCGTGGCAGCGCCTTTGTGGTGATTTCTAAAAAAGAGCTTAGGCTGAATGTGTATGCCACCGTGAAGGGCGACACCACGCTGATTGCGCGCTATCCGGTGTGCATCAGTCGCGAGAAAGGCCAGAAAGAGCGGGAGGGCGATATGAAGACCCCATCCTGCACCATGGAGCACCCGTTCACCATCACAGAAATCAAGGACGCCAGCACCTGGACGCACGACTTTGGCGACGGGCGCGGCGCAATCCTCTCGTATGGACACTGGTTTATGCGCCTTGCCACGCCCCACAAGGGCATCGGTATTCATGGCAACACAGGCAATGAGGACAAGATGCCGGGCCGCGACAGCGAGGGGTGTATTCGTATGACAGACGCCGGTATTGACCACTTCAAGCAGCATTACGCCACAGTGGGCATGAAGGTGGTGGTGAAGGATGAGAATGAGGGCCGGCTGCCATTTGAAACTAAAGCCATCAAGCGCACCGGCACCCCCATGCTTCAATAAATAATTAGTCCATTAATAGACTCAGTAGAAAATTAGTGGGTAAGAACTGATGCAGTGCCGTAGAGCTTGCACAAAGGTTTCCATAGCAGCGTATATCAATAGATATAGCATAGGGCATAGTTATGGATATGGCATCGGAGATGCCTTATTATGGTTAACACCATGCAAGTGAGCCGAAGGCGAACGAAGCTTGGTGTAGGTGATGTCTGCGGACAAGAGCCTCGGAGAGGGTCGGTTGTGGTGTAAACACCTCAATGCGTTATACATTGATAGCATTGTCGCTTATAATATCGTGCAATCACAACCGACCCTCTCCGAGGCTCTTGTCCCCCTTCACCTTCGGTATTCACCAAGCTGCGCTACGCTTGCATGGTGCTAACCACAAAAGCGCATCTCCGATGCTCGCAGCCTGATCAGTAACGTCCCCTCCCACTAATTAGGCATTACGTCCTTAAAACTGTCAATTTTGAAAGTTGGTTTCACTTTTTCAGTGCTCTTGATACTTCGCGTCCGCCCATCAACAACGACTTGGTTTTCTGCACTATAGGCGGACGCGAAGTATCGCGTCCCTACTGTTTTATGATGACAAGCCGTGGGATTGTATATTTTACACAGCCTCGCCTTCACCCAAGGTGCCTCGAAAAATGGAAACACAATGGATTTACGAGCCGTGAGTCTCTACAATGCGTAGTGCATAAACTATACAATATCAGCCTTTCCTTTTCTTACAATGAGAATGCGCTACTACTATTTTGCTGGTTGGGTGAGGAGGGAGATGGCGGTGTCGAGAATGGTGTCGTGGCCTGCTTGACTGTCGGCGGCG
>JBNMJK010000115.1:0-2703 GCA_050873765.1 Sodaliphilus sp. | reverse complement strand
GGTTATGAAATTCTTGGCGTCGTGATGACGGTTTTTATTTCATTTTGTTTAAGGTTTATGTTAATGGTATTAGAAGGTTAATTAGTTAAGCAATCCCCGATAGTGATATCGAGGATTATTTTTTTTCAAAAACATTAAGAGCCTCTGTTCGCCGACGAATAGAGGCTCTCTTTTTTGGGAATATGTGGGTCACGGGCCGTGATTTTGATATTAACTTTCACGCATTGAGGGGCTTACAACACAACCGACCCTCTCCGAGGCTCTTGTTCTTCTTCACCTACTGAATTCACCAAGCTGCGCTGCGCTTGCATGGTGTTAACCACAAAAGAGCATCTCCGATGCTCGCAGCCTGATCAGTAGCGTCTCCTCCCACTGATTGGGCATTACGTCCTTAAAACTGTTAATTTGAAAGTTGTTTTCACTTTATCAGTGCTCTCGATACTTCGCGTCCACCTATAATGCAGAAATCCAAATTGTTGTTGATGGGCGGACGCGAAGTATCGCGTCCCTACTGATTAAATCATCAAGAGGATGCATTGTTTTTGGCACACCCTCCTACATGGAATCGGCGTTTTTTTTGAATAAAGATGTGCAGGAGTGGGTGATGGGTGGAATTACTGAATGTGGAGAATGCGGTGGGTTTGAAGGGAGAGCGTCCACTCCGGGTGATTGAGCACGGCATCGACACACGCCTTTATGTTGGCCTCGCACAGCTTTGGGTCGGGCACGAAACATGGCTGCAAATAGCGGCGACCGGCTTTGATGTGGCTGTAGGCACTTAAATCCTGATTCAAGTACACCACTTTTAGCTCGTCGCACTCATTGAGCGTGCAGGGGTGTGCTTCAGCCCCTATAAAACCCGTTTTGGGCGACAGCGTGACCCAGTCGAGATTGGCAGGCAGCGGGTTGGTGCCATTGGTTTCGATGGCAATCTTTTTCCCGGTTCTTGCTTTCAGCTCCGCCACAAACGCTTCATTGATAAACAGCGATGGCTCACCGCCGGTGAGCACCAGCAGGGGCGCTTTGGGGTGTGCATTGACAGCCTCCACAATTTGACTTAACGACATCATGGAGCCTGCCGAGTGAACGGTGTCGCAAAAATCGCAGGCGAGATTACAGCCGCTAAAGCGCACGAACACGCTTGCCACGCCAGTGTGGTAGCCTTCGCCCTGAAGCGAATAGAATATTTCGTTGATCTTATACTGCTGTGGCATGGTGGCGAGTTAAATAGCGATGTTAGGCCCCATGGAATCATCAACGTAAGAAGCCAAATTGTTGATCGACTCTTGCACATCGGCGCGGTAACATTCCGGAATGCTGTCAACGATCCATCGCGCCATATTTTCTGCCGTAGGGTTGAATGGCAGCACCTCGTTGATGTTTTTATGGTCGAGTTTGTCGGAAATCAGCGTTTTCAGCTTAGAGAAATCGTAAACCATACCATTCTGGTCGAGCTTTTCCGCCTTGCAGTAAATCACAATGTTCCAGTTGTGTCCATGCAGATTTTCGCATTTGCTCTCATAGTTGAGATGCAGCTGGTGGCAAGCAGATATTTCGATAGTCTTCTTAACGTAGTACATCTTGTTATTTTTATTTTAAGTCGGATTCATAAATTGTTTTGTCGTCAATACCCGCCAAACGTAGCGCTTCGCGGCGCTCGGTGCAAGTGCCGCAAGTGCCGCAGTGGTATTCTCTGCCCTTGTAGCAGGAGTAGGTTTCGGTGTAGTCGAGTCCCAAAGCCTTGCCATGGCGGGCGATTTCAGTCTTGTCGATGTTGCAGTAAGGCGAATACACCTCAATGCCATCGTAAGTGCCGGTCTTCATAGCCTGCGACATTGCATTCACAAAGGCAGGGCGGCAATCAGGGTAGATGGCGTGGTCGCCAGAGTGGTTGGCAATCATCACGCGCTTCAGCCCATTGCTTTCGGCTATGCCACACGCTATGGCAAGCATGATGCCATTGCGGAACGGCACCACGGTAGATTTCATATTCTCATCGTTGTAGTTGCCGTCGGGGATATCGTCGGCTGTTTCCAGCAGCGCGCTCTTAAAATAGCGGTGCATAAACTCAAGCGGAATAATGATATGCTTAATGCCCAGCCGCTGGCAGTGAGTGACGGCGCACACGCGCTCACGCCCATTCTGTGTGGAGCCGTAGTCGAAAGTGATGGCCAGCGCTATCTCGTCTTTAAACTCATAGAGCATGGTGGTAGAGTCCATACCACCCGAAATAATAATTACAGCGTCTTTCATTTCTTACGTTCATTAAAAGAGGCAAGCATACGCGCACGCACCAAATCCTGGTGGTCGGCGTCGCCATAGTTGGCAAAAGGAATGATGGATATGCCACCGCGGGGGTTGAAATAGCCCTTCACCTCAATGTATTTAGGATCCATCAGCTTCACTAAATCCTTCATGATGATGTTCACGCAGTCTTCATGAAAATCGCCACGGTTGCGAAAGCTGAACAGATACAGCTTCAGGCTCTTGCTTTCCACCATTTTCACGCGTGGAATGTAGTTGATCACGATGTGGCCAAAGTCGGGCTGGCCAGTCTTGGGGCAGAGCGAGGTGAACTCCGGGCAATCGAGCGTAACCAGATATTCATTGTCGGGGTGCTTGTTCACGAACGCCTCAAGCACACCGGGAGTGTAGTCGAATTCATAGGTGGTGCCTTGGTTGCCAAGGAGCGTAACACCCTCT
>JBNMJK010000114.1:0-2769 GCA_050873765.1 Sodaliphilus sp. | reverse complement strand
GGTTACGCCATTGCTGGAGCTGGAATGTTTGTCGTATTTCACATCGCTAAGGATGCTCGACTTCACAGCTATGTGAAAACTGTAGCTCTTATAGGGGCCTACAGGCACAAAACTTGCGCTCATGGTGAAGCAGTGCATTTCCCTGGATATACTGCAATTCATATAGGCAATTTTATGCAGGTCGAAATTATAACTTGCCGACATGGATATATTCCAGTTTTTGGTGGGGCGAACATTACCACTCAAACTCAAATTTTGAGTCCATCGTCCCTTATACTCCATTCGCTTGTAATCAAATGCGCCATAACCGTAGTTCAGCGAATAGTTGAATGTGAGACTCCATGGAAAATCCCATTTCATATAGCCATCAGCGTCAAGCTGCAGGCCTTCGTCATTGTCGCCACCAGAAGATTGGTCATCATCGAGTCTGCGTGACTGTTTATTGTCGCTGTCGAACACATTTTTCTGTTCGTTTTTCTTGTTCTTCCCTTTACCAAAAAGTTTTTTGAACGTGTCGTTGTTGAGCGTGTAGTTAAACGACGTGCCCGTGCTGGCGAGTCGTCCCCAACCTCCGCCATGGAATAGGCGAAGTTTATTGATACGAACCGGTGTTCCATACTTATTGACACCATATTTATACACGTCCCAAGTGGCGCTCAAATTCAAGTTAAATCCCTTAGTGATGCGCAGCAGCATCGAAGTGTTCAGATTGCTCCATCGGAGAGAGTCGGCAGCAAAATTATAGCTTTGGCTGAGTGTGAGGTTTTCAATAAGCGACACCTTTTTATATCCAGTGCTGTCTTGGTCGCTTTTTACCTTTGCTTCAAGATTGTTGGAGATATTGAAGGATATGACACCCGACTTACCGCTGGCGGCATTGCCATACAGACCGTGGCTGAAATAAGAATATTTTACAGGCTCTTTCGTGCCATCAGCGTTCACACGCTCATAGTGCCCATAGTAGCCCCAGAATGGAGAGCTAAAGTCGGGCGAGGCCGAGAACGACACACTTGGCGTGATCACGTGGCGTATCATATTCATCTTGTCGCCAAAAAACTTCAGAGGCTTGAAGAAGCCATAAAGTTTGGTGCTGAACGACAGAGAGAAGTTGAAGTCGAACACATTATAGAAATTATAAGTGGTGTCACGAACCACAGCGTTAAGGTTGGGGTCCCATTGCTGACGAATCTTATTCGTGTACATTCGGTCGTTGAGCGTGATGGAAGGCGTTACATTCAAATATTTAAACAGGTTGAAAGTGGCATTGATGGGCAAGGTGTGCGACATACCATTTCGCCAATCTTTCACAAGGCTCTTCTTGAAAAAGTTATCCTGCTTGGCAGTGAGAGAATTTTGGAAGCGGCCTGAATAGGAAATCTTGATTTTCTCATACCAGCGTTCATCACCTACCGCTTTTTTTCGCTTAAACGGTGCAAACTGGCTCATCGTCACCGTAAGGTTAGGAAACGAAACCGACAGTGTGGAATCGGCAGTTCGCTGCGAAATGCTTGCCGTGGTGGAGAAACTCCATCTCGATCCGGGACGCTTATAGGTCATGTTCACCGTACTGCTCTTGGTGTTTTCGGTGAAGTTGCTGTTATAGTAATCATCCAGATTATTGCGCGAGTAGCCACTTGTGGCAAAATTCACACTGGCCGAGAAGCTCATATTAGGATTGGCCTTCTGATCTTGCGTGTGAGTCCACTGCACGCGAAAGTTCTTCATCTTTGAGTAATCGGCATCGCCTTTCTCACCATTCACCGTCACAAGGTAGCTCAAATTGAAGTTGCCATGGAATTTGTAGCGTTTGGCATAATTGCTTTGCGCTGTAAGTCCCCAGCCGCCTCTGGTGTAAAGTTCGCCAGTCAACGCCAAGTCGGCATAATCGCTCAGCGCCAAATAATAGCCGCCATTGCGAAGATAGAATCCACGGTTGTAATCCTCGCCGAATGTGGGCACAAGCACACCGCTATGGTATTTTTCAGTGAAAGGGAAAAAGCCGAATGGCACTGCTATGGGCAGTGGCAGGTCTTCAAGCACCATATAGGCAGGACCGGTCACCACATCTTTCTTGGGCCGAATTTTACCCTTCGTGAGCTGAAAATAGAAGTGAGGGTGCTCATGGTTGTCGCAGGTGGTGTATTTAGCGTTTTTGATATAGAAGTCTTCATCGCTCACCTTCTTGGTGATGCCGCCGGTGAGGTATCCCTCGCCTTGCTCAGTCACGATGTCGGTGATCAAGCCCTTTTCCGACTTGAAGTTGTAGGTCATCGTTTTTGCCTCATAAGTGCCGCTCTTGTCTTTAAATACAGGGTTACCGGCCACTTCACCAGAGGTGTCGATTGCGCCAATGGCATACACCTCACTCTTTGCCATATCCATATTCAGGCGTGAAGCCGTGAGCTGAATCCCTCCGTAGGTGATATTTCCATCGCCAAACATTCTGGCATTGTCTTTGCCATACATCACAATGGAGTCTTTTGCAGAAAAGTTCACGATATGGTCAAGGTCGACACGCTCTTTCTTAAAGCGCGAAGTGTCGGTGGGCGCAACCTTGTCTTCCGGCTTTATCCCCGCTAATGAGTCAACCGCTGCAGTGAGGCCATCGTGAAGCACAATTTGTGCAGATACGCTGGCACTATCCGGCATCAGCGAGGCCAGAAGCGCAAGAATCATCAATATGGGAAAATAGCGGAGTTTCAATTTCGCGTAACCATGCAATTAACGTACAAAATTAAGCATTTCTGCTCACCTATGCGTTATATTACG
>JBNMJK010000113.1:0-3097 GCA_050873765.1 Sodaliphilus sp. | reverse complement strand
GCAGGGAAGTGCCATCGTCGCACCGTGTCAGTTCATACCGATTTATTTGCCTCTGGTCGGCACACACGGCATTGATCAGGAATCCGCTGCCTTGTGGTGAAGCGGTGATGGTAATACCCTCGGCATCATTCATCGTGAGCACTTGCACGGTTTCCAGCAGTTCAGCCGTGCTGACGCACGATTTAGCTTCATGCTGCTCCACGCCTTTCTCCACTCGCCTATTTTTTGCGACAGGCTTTTTCAGTGGCGGCTTGTCAACGCTCGCAAGGGTGGTGGTAGTTTTGCTGCTAACCACACTGCTACATTGCACATCAGCGCCAGCGGCTGGCACTTTGGCGGAGGGCGATGGTGCATCGATATGGCTTTGAGCCACCACTATGCCATTCTCTGCCGAGGGAGAATGTGCATTGAACACGTGTTTCAGCCCCACCATGGCCAATGCCGCCACCACACAGGCCGCTGCAGCCCATCGCAGCCAGTTCGGCACAATTTTCTTCTGTGGCGGAGCGGGTGTGAGCATTGATAGAATTTCCTCGTCGCTGAAATCATAGGCATCGGTATCGAAAGAGCCAAACAGCTGCTTATACGTCTGCCATTTTTCGGGCACACGGTCGGCACTTCTGAAAAATTCAGACAGTTCCTGTTCCTCCTGCTCTGTGGTGGTGCCCTCAAAAAACTTTTCAAGGAGCCTCTCAATATAAGCCATAGAATATTCTTTCATCGTTTTTCCTCTTTTTTCAGTTCATTTAATAGCGCCATACGCGCCTTACTTATCATTCCTCTCACCGAAGATTCTGATGTGCCCATCACCTTTGCAATCACGGCATACGGCAGCTGCTCCACATTTCGCATTCTAATCATGGCCCGCTGCTTATCGTTCAAAGCAAGCAGCCCCCGGCGCAGATTCTGATTCTGCTCTCGCGCTTCCAGCAGCTGCTGCGGGTTGCTCTCCCCCACCACCGCCTCTGCGCCCTCAATGGTCACATGGCATTTTGATTGGCGGAGCATATTCAAGCACACATTTCGGCACACCACAGAAGCCATATTGCGCATTTTAGCCTCATTGGCAATTCTGTCTTTTGCCAGCCACAGCTTCACAAGGGTTTCCTGAACGGCATCCTCGGCATTGTCGAGGTCGCGAAGATAATGCTTTGCCTGCCCAAGCAGGCTGCATCTGTAGTTTTCTGCCGCATCTATAAACTCTTGTAATTCCATTCTTTTTTTGCTTTTCTACTATAATAACACAGCAAGGCGGATTTCGCTACCGAAAAATGGCTTTTTTTGTCAAAAAAAATGGGAATGCCGATTAAAGGCACACCCATTGATGTGATAATTATAATAGCGTTATGCTATGCGAGCGATTACTCAGCCTCTGGTTCAGCGGCAAGGAAGTCGGCAAGGTCTTCAGCCTTGAATTCCTTGATGTAGGCATAATGGCCAGCCACAGTGCCTTCAGCATAGCGCACATACACATTTGCGCTCTTGGTGAAAAGTTCTGGTGCGCGGGTGGCGTCGTCGAGAATGAGCAGCGACATAATGATTTCCGCAGTCATCTCATAGAGGCGGCGAGCCAGGAAGTCGTGCAGGTCGTTGTTGCCGGCAGCCTTCACATAGTTCACAGCATCTTCATATTTTTCCACCATCTTGACCACACGATCCTTCAGCGCCTGAAGTTCTGGAGCCACTTCCTTTTCAAGCATTTCCTTGATAATGCCCAGGTAAGTGCCATTGGTCACATAGCGGATAGCAGCCACCACCTGAAGCTGGGTTGTGCCCTCATAGATAGAGAAGATGCGCGCGTCACGGAACAAGCGCTGGCACTTATATTCCATAATGAAGCCAGAGCCACCATGCACCGAAATGGCATCGTAGGCATTCTGGTTGGCATATTCAGAGTTCATACCCTTTGCCAGTGGAGTAAACGCATCGGCAAGGCGAGAGTAAAGCTTCATTTCCTTACGCTCCTCAGGGGTGAGGGTGCGGTCGCGGGCAATGTCCTCAAGAGCCTTGTAGATATCCACATAGCGTGCAGTTTGATAAAGGATAGAGCGACCAGCGTCGAGCTTTGCCTTCATGCGGCTGAGCATATCGTAAACGGCAGGGAACTGGATAATCTTCTTGCCGAACTGCGCGCGTTCCTTGGCATAGGCGAGCGCCTCGTTGTAGGCCTCTTGCTCCACACCCACCGACTGTGCGGCAATGCCCAGGCGGGCACCGTTCATCAGCGCCATCACATATTTAATAAGACCCAATCGGGTGTTGCCGCAAAGTTCGGCCTTGGCGTTCTTGTAGGTAAGCTCACATGTGGGCGAACCGTGAATACCAAGTTTGTGCTCAATATGGCGAACGTCCACGCCACCGTCGCGCTTGTCGTAGATAAACATCGACAGGCCACGGCCATCTTTTGTGCCCTCCTCTGAGCGTGCCAGCACCAGGTGGATATCAGAGTCACCATTGGTGATGAAGCGCTTCACGCCATTCAGTCGCCAGCAGTCGTTCTCCTTGTCGTAAGTGGCCTTGAGCATCACGCGCTGCAAGTCGGAGCCAGCGTCAGGCTCAGTCAAGTCCATCGACATGGTTTCGCCAGCGGCAATGCGAGGAATATATTTCTTGCGCTGCTCCTCACTGCCAAATTCATAAAGGGTGTCGATGCAGCTTTGGAGGCTCCACACATTCTGGAAACCAGCATCGGCAGCCGAAATCACCTCACTCAGCATAGAGAAGATGGTGTTAGGCAAGTTTAAGCCACCATAGCGGCGAGGCATCGAAATGCCCCAAAGGCCAGCCTTGCGAGTAGCGTCGAGGTTCTCGTAGGTCTTGCTTGCATAAATCATGCGTCCGTTCTCCAAGTGTGGGCCTTCAAGATCCACGTCCTCAGAGTTTGGCTCGATGATATTAGCAGCCACATCGCCAGTGATGTCGAGAATACGCTTATAGTTTTCGATGGCATCCTCGTAGCAAACAGGAGCATCGGCAAAATTATCCTTGTCTTCGTAATTGCGTTCCTTAAGGTCAACGATTCGCTTCATGAGCGGGTGGCTCAAGTGGAACTCTATTTCAGGATGATCAGTATAGTAATTAGCCATAACTGTAATAT
>JBNMJK010000112.1:0-3140 GCA_050873765.1 Sodaliphilus sp. | reverse complement strand
GTGTGCTTTGGACCACGATTGAGATATTCTATCGCAAGGACCGCGACCATAAAGACAGTATGAAGTGCCGCGTGAACCGAGTGCTTAGCCGCATCGACATGAGCACCATTCTCTTCTTCCTCGGCATTCTCATGGCTGTGAGCTGCCTTGAAGAAATCAATGTGCTTGGCATGGCTGGGCAATGGCTCAACGGTGCGTCGGGTGGCAACCACTACCTCGTTACGGGCATCATAGGTGTGATTTCAAGCATCGTGGATAATGTGCCGCTGGTGGCTGGCTGCATGGGCATGTACACCAACCTGGTGGGCGACTTTGCCGTGGACGGCCTCTTCTGGCAACTCCTTGCCTACTGTGCCGGCGTGGGTGGCAGTATCCTGATCATCGGCTCGGCTGCCGGCGTGGTGGTGATGGGCTTAGAGCGCATCAGTTTCGGCTGGTATATGAAGCACGTGAGCTGGCTTGTGGTGATTGGCTATGTGACGGGCATCTTCGCCTACTGGCTCCAAAACTACATCGTGGCGCTGCTTCATTAATTAAAAGGTGTAGCCTCACTTAAAAAATATAAGAAACGCCTATCAGTCAGAGTAATTCATGATTGATAGGCGTTGCTTTTTGTGAGCAGCCGCACCATGAATTTTGTGTAAGTGAAAGATTTGCGCTATCTTTGCGTGTGCTTATTGAAAAAGAGCTGCCTCCGTAGTTCAACGGATAGAACGAAGGTTTCCTAAACCTTAAATCAGGGTTCGATTCCCTGCGGGGGTACAATTAAAAATGCTAACATGGTAAAATCCACTATGTTAGCATTTTTTTTGTTTCTAAAAATTCCCCACATTTTGGTGAGATATTAAATCGCAGCAGATATTTGGAGGGGATAAGGAATCTGACGAGAGATAGTATGAGTCTGTGTCAAAATATACAATCCCGCGGCTTGCCATCATAAAACAGGAGCAATAATTACTGTAGGGACGCGATACTTCGCGTCCACCTATAGTGCAGAAAACCAAGTTGTTGTTGATGGGCGGGTGCAAAGTATCGAGAGCACTGAAAAAGTGAAACCTACTTTCAAATTGACAGTTTTAAGGACGTAATGTCCAATTAGTGGGAGGTGATTGCTACTGATCAGGCTGCGAGCATCGGAGATGCTCTTTTGTGGTTAGCACCATGCAAGCGTAGCGCAGCTTGGTGAATCCTGTAGGTGAAGGGGAACAAGAGCCTCGGAGAGGGTCGGTTATGGTTCACGATATTATAGACCGCTATCAATTTATAACGCATTGAGGCGCTTACACCACAACCGACCCTCTCCGAGGCTCTTGTCCGTTGACATCATCTACACCAAGCTGCGTTCGCCTTCGGCTCACTTGCATGGTGTTAACCATAACAAGGCATCTCCGATGCCATATCCATAAATATGCCATATCTATTAAATACGCAGCCATTGGGAAACGGTTATAAACTGTAAAGATTTTCAATCTCAATTTTGTAAAATGAGGACTTTTTCAGTGCTCTCGAAGTATCGCGTTTCTACTGATTAAATCAAATCTTCAAGAGAATGCATCGTTTTTGACACTCTCGAGTTCAATATGTAGCCCGTTGAATACTTATGTGTTTTTTGGGGGGAGTGCGATGCTTAGGATGTATATACTAACCGTGCGTTCCTACATTATTTTTGAGATTTATTTCCTTAAGAATTGATATCCATTATGAAGGAAAATGGAGAAGTGTTATCGGATTGTTATTTAGCAGAAAATCAGAGGTATAGACTTTTTGTTTCCTCAGTTGGCTGGATTTTGTTTCCTCAATTGGCCGATTTTTGTTTCCTCAGTTGGCTTTTTTTGGGGGGTGGGTGCTATTTGTGCAAAAAAAAACGAGGTGCTCGCTTCGCAACGCTCACCCCGTGAAATTAGGAAAAATAGATATGTATGAATAAGTCTTTCTTGCTGTTATGCTCTAAAATTAGAAGTGGAAATCCACGCCCACGCCAAACACATTGTTGGTGCGTGTGAAGTCGCTCTTGTATTCAAGATTGGTGTTGGCGTCGGTTTCGCTCACCTTCTTGTGGCCGTATATGGTGGTGAAGTATGCCACGTTCACGTCCACTTTCTTGCTTGCGTGAATGCATGCGCCGATGCCGTAGGAATTGCTGCTTGCCACAAACGACTTGTCGTCCATATAAGCGTCGGTGATGCCGTAGTTGGTGTTTTGCCAACCAGCGCTCAGTGTGACCACTTTGCTGGCATCGTATTCCACACCGGCGTTACATTCAATGGTGCCGCGCTTCAGCAGCTTCTCGTGGTGGCGGAATCCGGTGGCCTGCTTGTCGAAGAAGTAGTGGAAGCCCACATTCACTTTCAGGCGGTCGGTGGCCTTCACGCCAGCGCCGAGTGCGAGATAGGCAGGAATGTCGCTGGCAATTTTTGTGCCGTCTTCGTATTCCCCGATGGCGTGTTCAAGCCCCTCGTCGAAAGTTTTGCCGAAGTCCTTCATTTTAGCTATCAGTGCCTGCTGGGCATTCTGCACAGTGGCCTGGTAAGGCGTGCCAGCGAATTTCTGAGTCAAATTAGGGTCGAGCAGTTCCACACCGTAGTCCACTGCCAGCACTTCAGGCAGGTTGCCGATGCTGGGCTGCTGGTTCACCGACTTGTTTTTCAGCCTCAGGCGCGTTTTGAACTCATATTTTGCAGAGAAGTTGAAAATGCCCGTCTTGAAGTCGATGCCAATGTAGGGGGTGAAGCCCAGACCGTTTTGGTCGCAGTTAAGCTCAATGTTGGCCGAACCGGGCTTGCTCTTATCCACCATCATGCTCAAAGGCACACCGCTCACGGTGATGTCTTTCACATAGCCGTAGTAGCTGGCCTGTGCCCACACACCGCGCACACCGGCAGCCACAGCCAAGTTGTCGTTCACCTTGTAGGCAGCGGCCAGGGAGAGTCCCCAGAAATATTGGCTGCCGCGCATATAGCTGTCGTAGGAATATGCGGGGCTTTTAAACACCTTGCTCAGCCCAGGATTGGTGATGCCGAGTGCCGCCATTTGCTGGCTTGCGGCGTCGATGGCCGATGCCAGTTGCGTTACGCCGATAGCGGTGTTGGCCACGATGCGCTCGAAAGATCCGAGGCCGTCGTCGAACTCGCATTTGCCGC
>JBNMJK010000111.1:0-3150 GCA_050873765.1 Sodaliphilus sp. | reverse complement strand
GCGTATAGTAGCACGAGTCGGTAAATGCCGAGCGCGTGCCATGGGTGTGCGCCACCACGTCGGTGGTGGAGATGCTGAGCGTGAGCATATCGGTGGCGGAGCCTTGCCCTAATCGCTCATTGCTGATGGCTGCCTTAGCCATGTCGAATGTGGTGACGATGCCCGAATGATGCGTAGTGGCTTTCCCGGCCATAGGATTGCTTTTGAGCGAGGCGTTGAACCTGCTCACCCATGCCGGAAGTTCTTGCATATAGTAAGAGCTGGTGATGAAGCCAGGCAGTTTGCTGTCGTACCAGTAGGCGGCGTTGGCGCTGTGGCCGGCAGGGAGAATGGCGGCGCGGTCCTTCAGGGCGATGCCCACCACCTTGCTCTTGAATGAGGTGGCGGCACGCAGTTCGTCGCCTATGGTGGTGGTGATGAGGTTGCGTGGAGAGCGCTGTCCTGCTTTGCCCGTGGAGCCAACTGTCGTCGCGCTGCCGTCTTCCACGCTGGTCACTGATCGACCGTCCACCATGAAATTGTTGCCAGCAATGCCGTGAACGGCTGGGGTGGTGCCGGTGAATATGCTGGTGTGGCCTATGGCAGTGACCGTGGGCACATAGTTGATGAGCGCGTTTTGGCAACTGAAGCCCTCGCGGAGCATACGGTTGAAGCCCCCATCGCCAAAGTGGTCTTGGTAATAATAGAGGTAGTCCCATCGCATTTGGTCCACCACGATGCCCACCACGAGTTTTGGCCGCTTCACTTGCGCGCCCATTGCCATACAGGCCGCCACGGCCATCAGAAGCAGAGCAGAGATTGCTTTTTTCATCACAGAGAGAATTTATGTTTTTTAGTGTTATTTGAATGCAAATTTACGCCATATTCCGCGAATACGCAAAGCATGGCAGCAGGGGCAGGGCGCAGCCTTAGCGTTCACACTCGGCCACCGCTTGAAATACGACCACGCTTATGATATGTTTATTTTCTGAAAAATAGTCAAAATTATTGTGAATTGTTGGTTTTATTCAGGAAAGTTTGCTAAATTAGTAGCCGAGAGCAGCGATTTTCTGCCTCTTTATAAATTAGGGTTATGAAAATCAATCAGTTTGTGCAATACATTCGTTACGAGCGAAACCTGTCGCCGCTCACGGTGAAGGCCTATGCCGACGACTTGCGCCAACTTGAGGATTTTCTCACCCATGGCAAGGAGACACCGCACTTCCAGAGCGTCACTCCGGGCGACTTGCGCGCCTGGGTGGTGAGCTTGGCCGAGCAGGACGATGGCGCACGCACGGTGAGGCGGAAGATGCAGGCGGCCAGGGCATTTTTCAAATGGCTCGTGAAGACGGGCGTGATGACCGAGAATCCTGCCGCGGAAGTGGAGTTGGCAAAAGTGCCGAAACGCCTGCCCCAATATGTGCGTGAGGAGAGTATGGACGCGCTTTTAGACGCGCCACTGCCCGCCGACGCCGACTTTGTGGCGGTGAGAAACAGGTTGATAGTGGCCATTCTATACGACACGGGTATTCGCAGGGCGGAGCTGATAGGGCTGCTCGACCGCAATGTGGACACCGTGCGGCGCCAGATGAAGGTGCATGGGAAGCGCGACAAGGATCGCATCGTGCCTTTCGGTGAAGAGCTTGGTGCTCTCATTGAGCGATACAGGAGGCTCAGGACTGAGGCGCATTTAGAAGGCGCCGACGAACTGCTCGTGACCGAGCGCGGGGCAAGGCTGTATCCTTCATTAGTATATAATATAGTGCACGGCAGCCTCGACGAGGCCGGTGTGAGGGGTAAGAAAAGCCCACACGTGCTGCGGCACAGTTTTGCCAGTGCCATGCTCAACCACGGAGCTGAAATCAACAGCGTGAAGGAGCTTCTCGGACACGAGTCGCTCGCTGCCACGCAAATTTATACGCATATCACGTTTAGTGAATTGAAAAATAATTACAAACTCGCCCATCCAAGGGCTCTAAAAAAAGGAGGGTAATATGGACATTAAGATTAAATCCATCCATTTCGATGCAACAGAGAAACTTGAGCAATTCATCAACAAGAAAGTGGAGAAACTCGTTAAGCATTATGAGGAAATCTCGCTCGTGGACGTGACGTTGAAAGTGGTGAAACCCGAAACGGCGATGAACAAGGAGGCCAGCATTAAACTCGACGTGCCACAGCGGGGCGACTTGTTTGCCAGCAAGGTGGCCGACACGTTTGAAGAGGCTGTGGATCTTGCCGTTGACGCCTTGAAGAAGCAGCTCGAGAAACTCGATAAAGGTAAATAAGGAAAAAGAGCAGGCGGTGCTCACCTGTGTACGGCTTACTGGTAGCCACATTCACGAGCACACCAATGCCTGACCACACACGGTGCCGCTGTGCACGCCTCTTCCAGAGTTTTGGAAGACTGGCTGCTCGGCGGCACTGCTTTTTTGTTTGTTGCGATGCGCGGAGTGGGGGAAAGGTTGTGTGAAAATATACAATCCTGTGGCTTGTCATAATAAAACAGTAGCCATAATACAGTAGGGACGCGAAGTGTCGCGTCCACCTATAGTGCAGAAAACCAAGTTGCGGTTGATGGGCGGACTCGAAGTTCCGCATCCCTACTGATTAAATCATCAAGAGGGTGCATCGTTTTTTGACTCACCCTCCTACATGGAATGGGGATTAGTGGTGGCAGTTCCTGTTTGCCCATTTGGCGACTTCTCCTTTCCTTGGCTTTATCGGGGGAGGCATTAAGGGGCGCGATGCCGGGCATGAATGGGCAAAAAGGCTTCTGGACGCTCAAAAAGATGCAATTTTGTGCTTGAAATTGATTTTTTTCAAAAAAAAGATGGGCGAATGTTTGGCGATTTAAAAAAAGTTCGTACCTTTGCACTCGCTTGAAACAAGCAACTGCCTCTTTAGCTCAGTTGGCCAGAGCACGTGATTTGTAATCTCGGGGTCGTTGGTTCGAATCCGACAAGAGGCTCAAAATTTTGGGTAGGTAGGTAAGTGGTTAAAACGGGCAGACTGTAAATCTGTTGCCTTGCGGCTTCGGCAGTTCGAATCTGTCCCTGCCCACAAAATGCGGAAGTAGCTCAGTTGATAGAGCATCAGCCTTCCAAGCTGAGGGTCGCGAGTTTGAGCCTCGTCTTCCGCTCCAATTTTTACGTATTGCCTGTGTAGCTC
>JBNMJK010000110.1:0-3432 GCA_050873765.1 Sodaliphilus sp. | reverse complement strand
TGAGGTGCGTGATATGGTGGCTGTGACGCCTTACACCACCATGAATAAAAGTGGGTTTCTCTGGTGCAACGCCGAGGTGAATTATCACGGCAAAGTGTATAAGGGCCATTGCATGGTGGGATTCGATGTTCAGGATCTTCAGCCCACGGTGAAAATGCCTGCCGATTTCCAGCAGTGGTGGAACAGACAGGTGGCAGAGGCGTCAAAAATTCCGATGGAGCCAAAACTGGAGCTGCTCAAATCACGCTGCACCGATCTTGTGAATGTGTATCAAGTGTCGATTCAAGCCGCAGAGCCTGGCACTCGCATCTACGGTATTCTGTGCGTGCCCCAAAAAGAGGGAAAATACCCTGCTGTGATGCGTGCACCTGGTGCGGGTGTTCACAAAATTGGCGGTATGGTAGCAGAGGCTGAGCAGGGATTGATCACCCTCGACATGGGCATACATGGCATTCCGCTCACAAAACCGGCCGAGTTCTACACCTCGCTTGAAAAAGGCGAACTTAACGACTACTACACCAAGGGTATTGGCTCAAGAAGCGGCTATTACTATCACAGGGTGTATTTAAGCGCAGTGAGGCTGGCCGAATATTTAACCACTCTCGAAAAGTTTGACGGTAAAAATCTGTTTGTGTGTGGTGGCAGTCAGGGCGGCGCCTTGAGCATTGTCACTGCAGCACTCTGCCCCAAAGTCACTGCCATAGAGACGTTCTTCCCTGCTTTGGCCGACCAGGAGGCATATCTGCATGGCAGGGCCGGAGGGTGGCCGCACTATTTTTATTTTCATAAAAACGATGCCGACATTCGCACGGTGGCCGACACGGTGGCTTACTATGATGTGGCCAACTTTGCGCGCATTCTCACCAAACCGGTGTTTATGTCGTTTGGATTGGCCGACCTCACTTGCGCCCCCACTTGCACTTATTCCACGTGGAATGTGCTTGCATCTGCCGATAAGAAGCTCGTGGTCACTCCTCAAATTGGGCACTGGCGCAACGCTGAGGTGTGGAACCAGGGGTGGCAATGGATGATGAGTCACAAGAGATAAGCAATATCATTTTTAGCTAAAAACACATTGAAAAACATATTTCTAACGCATGGAACAATTAAATATCAATCTCCTTATCAGCGACCTTGCCCTCATTCTGGTGCTCGCTGCCATAGCTTCACTGGTGTTTAAGTTGCTGAAGCAGCCTGCCGTGCTGGGCTACATTGTGGCTGGTTTTTTGGCAAGTCCGCACTTTTCGTTCCTCCCTACGGTGGCTTCGCATGCCAATATTGAATTCTGGGCGCAGATTGGCATCATCGTGCTGCTTTTCTCGCTCGGATTGGAGTTCAGTTTCAAGAAGCTCCTGAAAGTGGGCGGGTCTGCCGTGCTCACGGCGCTCATCATAGTTGTGGGCATGATGAGTTCGGGCTTTTTGGTGGGTAAACTTTTAGGCTTCGACGCTATCAACAGTATATTCCTTGGCGGCATGATTTCTATGTCGTCAACCACCATTATTCTAAAGGCGCTCACTGATTTAAACATGCGCCAGCACCGGTTTGTGCCGGGTGTGTTTGCCGTGCTGGTGGTGGAGGATCTGTTTGCCGTGGTGCTGATGGTGGTGCTCTCTTCCATTGCCGTGCATAAGTCGGTGTCGGGTGAGCAGATGGCCACCACGGTGCTGATGCTTGTGCTGTTTTTAGTGCTGTGGTTCACTGTGGGCGTGTTTCTCATTCCCACCATTTTCAAGCGCCTACACCGCTATATCACCGATGAGCTGATGCTGATTATAGCCATGGGGCTGTGCTTCCTGATGGCTGTGCTGGCACTGAAGGCCGGCTATTCATTGGCTCTTGGCGCGTTTGTGATGGGATCGATTCTGGCTGGTACCACCGAGGCCGAGCGCATTGAGCAAATCATCACCCCGGTGAAAAATCTTTTCGGGGCCGTGTTCTTTATTTCGGTGGGTATGCTGGTAAATCCTGCCGTGATGGCTGAAAACGCTTTCACCATCACGGTGCTGTCGATAGTGGTGATTGTGGGTATGATTTTATTCGGCACCACGGGTATGCTTGCCATGGGGCAGCCGCTGCGCATAGCCATGCAGTCGGGCTTCTGCCTCACTCAAATCGGTGAGTTCTCGTTCATCATCGCCACCACGGGCATGAGCCTTGGCGTGCTCGACCCTCAGCTCTACCCTATCATTGTGGCGGTGTCGGTCATCACCACTTTCTTCACGCCGTTTTTCATTAAGGGTGCCATTCCGTGCTACAACTGGGTGGCGCGCAAGCTGCCTAAAAACTGGAGTGTGCTGCTTGAGGGCTACAGCAATAAGGAAGCCATCAGCGAGCAGAGCGAAAACCGCAAACTGTGGCGGCAGGTGATTAAGCGCTATTTCGTGCGCACCATCATCTACTCGGCTGTCATCATCATGGTCATCTTCTTGTTCAAGGCTTATTTGCGGCATTACATTTTCCAGCTCGTGCCGGGCGAGGATTGGGACTACATTGTGGCCGCGGTGGTGGTGACGGCGCTGATTCTGCCTTTGATCTATGGCATCTCCCGCCCCAGTGTCAACACCCAGGAGAAGCGGCAAATCGTGGCGCTGTCGGGCAAAATCAGCTATGTGCCTATGGTGGTGATGCTCATTGCCAACATTATCCTTTGCACGGTGTTTTTCATGGTGGCGATTTACGGTCTGTTCCCGAGCCACACGTCGCTGATGATTGCCGCGGGCATCACGTTAGTGATTACGCTGGTGCTGTCGCCTGTAATCCACCGGCAGGTGTCGAGGGCTGAGAAAATTTTCATGGACAATGTGAACCAGCGCGAAAACACACGCACGGGCAAGGAATATGAATTGGTGAGCGATCTGCACTTGGCGCATATCCGCGTGGGGTATGGGTGTCCGTTTGTGGGTGAAAAGCTGAAGAACGCCAAACTCCGTCAGAAATATGGCATCAATTTGGTGAGCATTCAGCGTAATTCCACCACCCACATGGTGCCCGACGGCGAGATGCGCATTTTCCCTGGCGATATCCTTGGCGTGATTGGCAGCGATGAGCAGATTCTGCAAATTCTGCCTATTGTGGAGGCGAAGGCCGACGCTATACCCACCAACGATGCCGACGAGAGTGTGAAGTTCACCCACTTCACGTTGCGCGATGATGCCGACATCGTGGGCAAGTCGCTTAAAGATGCCCGGCTGCGTGAAGACTACAGCGCGCTGCTGGTGAGCGTGGAGCGTGATGGCAAGTTTGTAAGCCCGTCGCTCGACCTGGAGTTTCGCGCCTCCGACGTTCTGTGGATTGTGGGCGACCCGAAACTGCTTGAGCCTCTGCACGCATAGGCGCACCCATGCTCGATTTTTCGGTTTCGTGATTTTGTAGTAAATTTGCAAAAAATTAGATAATTAGACTTATGGCAAGAAATAAAAAGGAATTAGA
>JBNMJK010000109.1:0-3843 GCA_050873765.1 Sodaliphilus sp. | reverse complement strand
CACCTATGCGTTATATTACGAGGTAGAATTGCATTTCTTCACATAATTTGTGAAGCCAAGATATTCCTCTCATGGAGAATGGCTGCAATTTAGAATTCACTTATTTCATATCTTGATCAAGCGATGCATAATCGGGCTCGCCAAAAAGAGCTGTAAGATCATCGAACCGCTGAATTGTGCCTTCGCCAAACTTGCTCAATGAACTGCGCACTTTGGCTATGGGTTTGCAGCGTGTGATTCTCGACTTGCTGTAGAACTTGTCGGCATAGCATACCACTTTTTCCTCAATGCTGATGGGTAGCATATCGCGAACGGGCAAATCTAAATGCTGGTCGATAATGTCTTGAGCCGAAATGCCCGATCCTGTATGGCGCTCACACACCAAAGCATGGCGATGCAGTCCGAGCTGGTCAAGCATCTCGCGTCCGAGTATGCCATGTCTGATATACGGCTCTTTGCCACAGCAATAGATGCCTGGAGCATAAGTCTTACAGATGCCAATATCATGCAGCATAGCGGCTTCAAAGGCAAAATCGGCATCCACTACACCGCCGTTGGCCTTATAGCGTGTGCACAGTTGCTTGGTGAGCATAGCCACCTGGGTGGAGTGCTTTACGAGCAGCTCATAGTCGGGGTCGCCCGGTTTATAGAATTTTGAAATAATTGACAGATAGTCGAGCATATAATAGGATAATTTATCTGGCAGCTTGAATGAAGTAAGGCGGAAACATGATTGAATCCGCCTTGCCTATCTCTGGATATAAAAAATTAGTCGATTGCTGTAAGCCAGCCGTGAGTGTCGGGATACTCGCCTTTTTGAATAGCGAGCAGGCGCTGGTAGAGCTGAGTGGTAACAGGGCCTGGCTTACCGTCTTTAGCGATAACGTAAGTCTTGTCGTTGTCGAAGTCATACACTTCGCTAATCGGGGCGCATACAGCTGCAGTTCCACACTCTGAGGCTTCATCAACTTCCGCAAGTTCTTCTACCGGAATTGGCCTGCACTCCACCTTCAGGCCAAGGTCTTTGGCTATTTGCTGAAGGCTCATATTAGTGATGGAGGGCAATATTGAGTTTGATGCCGGTGTAATGTAGGTGTCGCCCTTGATTGCGAAGAAGTTGGCAGGGCCACACTCATCAAGATAGAGTTTTTCCTTTGGGTCGAGGAAGAGCACAGCCGAATAGCCCATGGCGCGGGCGCGGGCTGTGGCTCTGAGGCTGCCAGCATAGTTACCGCCAGTCTTAAAACGGCCGGTGCCACAGGGGGCGGCGCGGTCATACTCGCGGAATATGGCCACCTTCGTGGGCTGGAAACCGGTTTTGAAGTATGGCCCCACTGGTGCGCCAAAAATCACCAGCATATAGTCGGTAGATGGCTGCACGCCAATTCGTGGAGTGATGCCTATCTGCACAGGGCGAATATAGAATGAACTTCCACTTTCGTATGGTGGCACAAATCTCTTATTCAATTTCACCACACTTTTCACCATCTTAAGGAATAATTCAGAAGAGATTGGCTCCATCAGCAGTCCTTTGGCACTCGACTGAATGCGCTTCATGTTCTCCTCTGGACGGAAAATTCGCACCACGCCGTCTTTTCCCATGAATGCCTTCATGCCTTCAAAAATTTCCTGGCCATAGTGCAGGCAGGTGGCTGCCATGTGAATATTGATAGTTTCGGAGTCGGTGACTTCCATATCGCTCCACTGTCCGCCGGTGAAAGTGGCACGCACATTATAATCTGTCTTGAAATATCCGAAAGGCAGGTTTGCCCAATCAATATTTTCCATATTACTCATTACACAATAAAAAATATAGTTGTTGTTTAAAAAAATATATTACAAATCTTCAGCCTATTGCACTGCTTGTGCAAAAAAAGCTAACGCAGCAATGCTGCAAAAAAGCGCTACGACCATAAAACAAATCTCACAAGAAGTGAAAAAATACAGGGTTCATAATGCCACCTTCTGGGTGATATTGCCTATTTTCACAATGAAAATTCCACGGGATCCAATCTTCAGTTCTGAGCTGCCCACATTCAATGTGGCTTGCGAAACGAGCTGCCCGAGCATGGTGAAAACTCTCACGGTAATCCGGCGCTGCGTGCGAATGGTTATGGTGCCGTCTTTACCAAAAATTTCCACGCCATCAGTCAGTGAGGGATCTACCAGGCTCCTGCCTTGCACCCGATGCTGAACCTCTCGCCACTGCAATTGAGAAGAGGCAAGGCCACAAACCGCAGCAAATATCAGCAAAAATATGACCAATGAGCGCTTCATGAAATCATTATAGTCGTTATGTTCATACAAAGGTACAAAAAATTTGCCATTGGCGGGCCAATAATGGCTAAATAGTGGGTGAAATCACATAAAAGCTGTTAAATTTTTCCAGCAGACAATCTTCCCAATATATCCACTACTCCTCTGCGTGAAAGTTCTCCAGGATTTGTACCGGGTTCTCCTTCTGGAATTGGAATTCCCTTATCTTGGTAATGCTTTACCCAAAATTGCGGAATCTCGCCATTTGCGTCGCGAAAGGTCATAGGAATGGTGGAAAAGATGGCGTGTCCTTGAATATCAACGTAGCTTTTCTGAACCAATTCACTACAGTAAATTTCCTTATCATCTGGCAAATAGTCGTAATCATAGGCCTTACCAAGAAAAGAGAAGGCGTTAGCCATTGATCGCCCCACATTCAAAGAGGCCGAGACCCTGCCCACAAGAATAAAAGGAGGAATGGAGTCAGGGGCGTTGTCCATCAAAAAAGAGTCTAACGGGCACACTCTAACACCCTCATAATCTGCTTGAATGACAGAAGGTTTTGCATCATTCTTGTCTCTGAAAAAGATAGCCACATGGTCGATAGGTAATTTGTCGAGCCCTTCTGTGACGGCAGTTATAGCATTGCCTTTCACATTGACCACAAAAAGCAGGTCGGCATCGCGCAAACTATCTTGCGGCACCACTTTCATTTGGGCCTGACACAACAAAGACAGCGCGCAGAATAAGGCTACAAAAAGAATTTGCTTCATACTGCAAATTTACAAGTTTCCAAAAAATTAGACAATAGTGGCTGAAAATATGATGATTAAGTGGTGGAAAAGTTTTGATATTAAAGAAAAAAGCAGTAATTTTGCATCGCAATTTTATTAACAACATAAATTTTTTCAAAGTAATGTACTTAGATTCAGAGAAAAAGAAAGAAATCTTTGGCACTTACGGCAAAAGTAATACTGATACTGGTTCTCCCGAGGCCCAGATTGCATTATTCTCAGTTCGTATTGCCCACTTGACCGAACATTTGAAGGCCAACAAAAAAGATCATACCACTCAACGCGCACTGAAGATGCTTGTAGGTAAGCGTCGTCGTTTGCTGGACTACCTGGTTCGCAAAGACATCAACCGCTACCGTGCCATCATCGCTAAGAAAGAGCTCGGCATCCGCAAGTAATCCGCCGTTAGAGATTTCTCTAAAGAGCAAAGCAGCGTCAAGAAATTCTTGGCGCTGCTTCTTTTTAGACTTCTGAAAAAAGCATCATCGGCAGAAAATATTAAATGAAGAAGACATTAAAGGAGTATTCGTTTGTGCG
Source organism: Sodaliphilus sp. (assembly GCA_050873765.1). GTDB lineage: Bacteria > Bacteroidota > Bacteroidia > Bacteroidales > Muribaculaceae > Sodaliphilus. The sequence goes on along the minus strand of JBNMJK010000109.1, from coordinate 256 downwards.
TCACCTAAGGCGAACTTTCATATAGCATCAGAAATAATCAAATCTACAGCCAAGGCTACTATGGTGCCATCAAAAACTTCATTGACCGAGTAGAAAACAAGTCAAAAGCAGAAATAACCACATTAGAGAGCATAACCGAAACCTACAGTATATTAGACTACCTACGCAACAATTAAAAACAATCGCTTTACCGAGTAGCTATTCAGGCTACAAATCATACCCCAGACATCTACACATATTTCACATTATGTATTAT
>JBNMJK010000108.1:0-3873 GCA_050873765.1 Sodaliphilus sp. | reverse complement strand
CACCATGACGATGCTCAATATTCATCATCATAGTGATAGGAATACCACCGGCAATCCATTGAACAGAAGGCTTGGAAAGGTTGCGAATCGACGACATATAGCCGGTTGCGCCACACTTCACAAGCTGAGCGGCATTATAGCCCAGTGCATAGCAATAGTCGGCATCAAAATTTGATGGGTCGGCACAGCGGCCTTCATAGCCAAAGAAGTGGTGCTGTGCTGCAAATTTGCCCACAAACTTACCTTCTTCCTTCATGTCTGCAAGTTTTTTTGCCACCATTTCGCTAAGCAGCTTTTCGGTCTCGATAAGCGACACTTGCACATTGCCATGAGGGTCGCGGTCGAGTGAGAGCTGACGTGCCACAGCCACAGGAAGACTTGCAAAGGTCTCGGCATTCTCTGCATTGAGGTGATCAATCACAAACTGGTGTTGTGCATCGGCTTCCATATCCTTAATTTCAGGATGCTCTGCAAGCATATCATTGAGTTCAGCAATCAGCTTCTTCATAGCAGGGATAAACTCAATCAAGCCTTCAGGAATGAGCACTGTGCCGAAATTATTTCCATCGGCTGCGCGGTTAGCTACCACTTGGGCAATTTCTGCCACAATGTCGTTGAGCGACTTATTGTTGGCCTCAACCTCCTCACTGATAATACAGTAGTTTGGCTGGGTTTGAAGCGCACATTCAAGAGCGATGTGCGATGCAGAACGGCCCATCAACTTAATGAAGTGCCAGTATTTTTTAGCAGAGTTGGTGTCGCGCTCAATATTTCCAATCACTTCGCTATACACTTTGCATGCAGTGTCGAAGCCAAACGAAGTTTCAATCCAGTCGTTCTTTAAGTCGCCGTCAATAGTCTTAGGGCAGCCTATCACCTGCACACCAGCGTTCTTGGCCTTGTAGTATTCAGCGAGCACACAAGCGTTAGTGTTTGAATCGTCACCACCGATAATCACAATAGCGCGAATATTCAATTCCTTGATAATTTCAAGGCCTTTTTCAAACTGCTCTGTAGTTTCGAGTTTTGTACGGCCAGAACCGATGATGTCGAAGCCACCAGTGTTACGGTAGTCGTCGATGATATCACTTGTGAGTTCCACGTAGTTGTGATCAACAAGGCCACCAGGACCCATCAAGAAGCCATACAGACGGTTAGCCTTATTCAATGATTTCAAGCCATCGAACAAACCGCTAATCACATTGTGCCCGCCAGGAGCCTGACCACCGGAAAGAATAACGCCCACGTTAATCACTTCCTTTTCAGAACTCTTCACCTTAGCCGCGTCGTTGTCTTTTTCAAAACGCAGTTCGGGCAATCCATAAGTGTTGGGGAATAATTTTTTGATTTCTTCTTGATTGGCAACAGATTCTGTTGCAGCACCCTTTACAGCCTTAACTGCGCCCCATAATGCTGAGGGCAATTTTGGCTGATAAGCAGCGCGAGCTTGTTGAAGTACGCTCTTTTTAGTCATGTTTCTAATTGAGTTTATATAGATATGTTTCGTAAAAAATTTCCTTATTGGACTACAAAGTTCGCAAAAAAACGCTACATTATCAAACGAATAGCTTCAATTTTGTGATATTTAATTAATCTTTTGTCATCTTTTGCTTGTCGCCTGCAATAACGATGCGCATTCGGTCGGCAAGCAGATATTTGTTGGCCATTTCTTTCAAGTCGGCTGGAGTGCAAGCCAATATAGCATCCACATGCTCATTAAAATATTCTGGATACAGGCCGCAAGTGAAAGCGTCGCCCATATAGCGAGCTTTGGAGAATGGGGTGTCGAGCGTTTGCATCAAGTCGCTGAGCATATATTGCTTCACAATGTTGAGCTCGCGTTCTGAAACCAGTTCTTCACGTAAGCATGCCATCTCCTTTTTCACCTCTTCCACAAGAAGCCAAGTGTATTTTGAAGCGCAGGAAGAGTTAATTCGAATGAAAGCATCGTTGTTTTTGCCCAACAAGTAGGCGTGTATTCCATAAGTGTAGCCTTTGTCTTCGCGAATGTTCATATTCAGCCTGCTGCCAAAATAACCACCAAAAGCTGTGATGAGTATGCGCAGTTTGAAATAGTCGGGATGCCTACGTGGAATTGCACGAATCACAATCGACACTGCCGACTGTAGAGCACCTTTTTTGTCGACAACCGACAACATTTTGTCAGAAGGCTCAATAGGTGTCTCTTTACTATAGTCCAATGGAGCACCTTGCTTATCCCATGTACCAATGGTGGCGTCAAGAGCAGATAATTCCTTGTCGGTTACTCTTCCAGAAAAAATGATGCGCAAATTGTTCACATGATAGTATTGGGCGTGAAAGCGCTTATAGTCGTCATTTGTGATGCCCATCAGTAATTCAGGAGTAGGCTCAACAGCCAAAGGGTGATTCGCGCCATAATAGAGCCGTTTCATCTCCATGGCAGCCATATATTCCACCCTGTCGCGCGAAATAGCAATATTACTGGCAATCTGCTGCTGATGAAGTTTGCACTCACGTTCTGAAAAGATTGGTAAAGCTATACTATCACGAAATATTTCGGCAGTGTGTTGGAAATTGCTATTAAGCGACGACAACGACACCATGGTGCATGAGTCGAACGGCTGGACCGACTTTAGAGCGCCATAGTAGTCGAAAGCCTCCGACACTTCAGCCACGGTCATTTTCTCGTTACCTTCCAAAGCGAGCATTCCTGTAAGCAAGGATAATAAAGGCTTTGACTCTTGATAACAGCCGCCACCTATATATAAATCAAGGCGATTCACTTCGTCGGTGCCATCACCAATCACCCAAACAGGAACGCCATTCGATAAAGTGACAGGTTCGGGAAAGTTGAGTTCCACCTTCTTAAATCCAGTGACAGCGGGTTGCTTAGAAAAATCTACCATATCAATATTTGTGTGATAATAAAAACTGTTCTGCCGCCTTCAAATCCTCTGGAGTGTCGATGCCTATAGTATCAACATTTGTCACACCAACTTTAATAGTGAACCCATTTTCAAGCCAGCGGAGCTGCTCCAAACTCTCAGCCACTTCCAGTGACGACTGTGGCAAGGTGGTGATTTGCTTCAGCACATTCGCTTTGTAGGCATACATGCCCAAATGGGTGTAGAACTGATGCTTCGTTGGCCAGTCTGTTTTCTCTACGCCCCGAATATAAGGTATTACTGAACGAGAAAAATATTTAGCGTTCATACCAGCATCAAACACCACTTTTGGTGTGTTTGGGTTTTCCAATTCCGAATACGGACGTGACTGGTCGAAGGGCTTCACAAGAGTAGCGATGTCGGTTGACGCATCTTGAAAACAAGCCATAATAGCTTCAAGTTGCGATGGCTGAACAAAAGGCTCATCGCCTTGTATGTTGATAATCACATCTTCCTCTCCCCCATTCTTAATATAAGCCTCCAGACAGCGGTCGGTGCCACACTTGTGGTCGGTGCGTGTCATCACCCACTGTCCGCCAAAGGAGTCAACAGCTTGGGCTATGCGCTCGTCATCAAGAGCCACCACCACGTCAGGTAAAACTTTTCGTACCTGTTCATACACGCGCTGAATCACGTATTTGCCGCCTAACTTTGCCAATGGCTTACCAGGAAAACGTGTTGAGGCATACCTTGCTGGAATAATACCCACAAAATTCATTTCTTTCATCACTGTATAGATTTTCTTTCTTCTACAAAGATAGCACAAACCGAACGCAGAACAACAAACTTGTTTGATTGTTTTGCTGAGGTAGAGCCTATCTTCTACAAAGATACAACAAAAAGTTGAGAATCAGTAATATTTGAAGCAAAACGTTGGAAATGAATGAAATAGAGCGGTGAAATGTCAAGAATGGAAAGACAGAAAAAGTAAGGGAAAAGCCAGTTT
>JBNMJK010000107.1:0-4635 GCA_050873765.1 Sodaliphilus sp. | reverse complement strand
GGGTAGTGAACATTGGTTCGTGTGAGTTCGAGTCTCATCTTGGACACCATTAAGCGTGGCAGGAGCATATAAAGCTCTTGCCACTTTTTATTTTCACCATATTTATTATATTCACAACCCACCATTTGGGTCTCTATATATAAAGGTTTGGTGATTACGAATGACAGTAGGAACGCACGGTTCGTGCATCCGAGTCCAAAATGTTGCATGTAGAGTAAAAGAGTTTTTTTTGTTTGTTGCAATGCGCAGGGTGGGGGCGGATGCCCGGGCCGTGCGTTCCTACTGAATTGATACCTAATATCCAGATTATATCGGTTTAGCTAAGGATTTTGAAGCTAAAATTCTGGATTTCCACTTTTTTATCGGCCATTCTCTAATTTCATTGAAAAATTAGTGCTATTTTTGTGACGCTTAATACTTTTAACCCTTTAATGGCAATGACACTTTTTAAATCATTCTTCTTCCGCAAGTTCGCAGTGTTGGCTACTTTTTTAGCGCTCGCTTTAGGCTCAAGTGCTCAGAAATTGGCAGAATTCAATCTCAATAGTTTTGATGGCTGGAACTATACCCGTGCTGGCGTTACACTCAGTAGCGATTATATATGCGGCAACAAAGTGAACCTCTATGGAAAGTATAAACTTGAGTCGCCACAGTTCAGCGTGAAGGGAGTGAAGTATGTGAAAGCGCAGGTGAGGATAGTGGTCAAGGACTATGCTCAAGCCAAATACAGCATTACAAAGGCTTCTCCCACACTCGAATTGATAGATGGCCAAGGAGCCACACTGGCAAGCGTGAGGCACGCCTATGCTGAGCCAATTTACCAGCAGGAGTTTGTGGAATATATAGCAGTGCCAGAGGGCGCACAGGTGCTGCAGATGCGCATATCCGCTCCGTTAGCCGATGTGAACAGCACTGGCGCAGTGCATGAGATAATTCTAACCGCGAGTGAAACTGAAGGCAAAGTGGCAGGCGATGTGAATGGCGATGGCGTGCGTGATGTGAGCGATGTGACTGCACTGATCAATATGATTTTAGCTGTGGACGTGATGCGTGGTGAAGCCGACATCGACGGCAACGGCACAGTGGACGTGAGCGATGTGACCGCCCTCATCAATATGGTACTCTCCTAACCATCGGTACTATAATAAGAAAACATAAAAATGCGCCTAAGTGCTTTAATTGCATTTAGCGCATTTCTATGTATATTCATACTATTATTACAGTTTTTCAATGGTTACGGCTTGCTGTTTGCCTTCTGCATTCTCTTGTGCATACACCTTTACAAGGTCGCCATCAGAAATGCCAGAAAGCAGTTTTTCATGTACATAGCAATTTTTCACAAAGCCGTATTTCTTTTCAGGCGTTTTTTGAATAACTCGAACAGTATCTTCAATCAAGTGCAATGGGAAGCCGTTGACAGTCTCTTGTTCCGACGCCATGCTAAGCCCTACAACTTTCTTCTTGCCATCGCTCTCGAATATTCTTCCTGTGTAAAATCTGTGGTAGCCATTAGCCTTGTTTCTTTTCAACTGACGTGCATTGATAGAGACCCTGTCGTTGTTGCTGCTGACCAATTGCGCTATAAGTTTGCCTTTCTTGTTAGTGATGACGTTGGTTAAAACAAGAAAAACAGTCGGGCAATCTGAAAAAATAAAGTCGTCGATACTTTTGGCGCACTGTTTGTATAAAGTTTTGTTGTCGGTCGAGGCTTCGGTTTGTGAAGGAATTTGCTGGCATAGGTAAAAGTAATCAGATTTTTGCTGAAAATTATAGGTGGTGCGAATTTCATTGTAGGCGTTTAATTCGCACAATGCTTCGGCAAATTTCTTTTCACGGATAAGGATTTCAGCGAGTTTCAAATGAGCACCGCCAAGATAGCGCTTATCGGTTTGTGATAAAATGTATTTGCACACTGCGGCTTTTTTTGATGCGGGGTCGCCAACAATATCTGCAATGTCGTTCCAGAGGTATGCTTGTCCGGTTTTAGCCACTAATTTTCGATAAAGACTGAGAGCCTTATCTGTATTGCCGGCATTTGCAAGAATTCGAGCCTTGTAATAGCTGTAAAGAGGTTTTCCATAGCGCTCTATGGCCTTGTTGATGAGGTTGACAAAATCACTCGGAACATTTGAAATCTTATCGTCTTTAAGCTCTGCGGCGTATTTGACAATAGCTTGCTCAACGGTGGAATTATATTTAGTGCCGTCGTCCTTTGTGCCTTGCTCCCAATCTTCCTCTGTGAAATTATCCATACCCCACATCGAGAGAAAGTTGGTGAACTTAAACACTGCTTTGTGATTTTGCTCCAGTTTTATAGCTTCTCTCAATACGCATGAGTGGAGAATTGAGGGTCGCTCAACAGATAGATTCAAATAGGTTTTCAATGCGTTTTTTACAGCGAGTGTATCACCTGTTTCGAGCATTTGCTTGATGTAGCGGTAAATAATCCACCCAAAAGAGGTGTGAAGACTTTCGGCTAATTGTCCATTTTTATAAATTTCATAGACAGTTTCGTAGGCTTGCTTTATCGAAGCCGGGTCTTTCGACATGGCGTCGGCTTCTTTTACCTCCTTGATATGTGGAACAAGCTGATGATGCAGCGAATCTATGCTTTTTTTTGCAAAGCCTTGTGCATCATCTATGTTGGGGAGGGTTTCGTCCATCATTGAAACGTATTTTTTTTGCTGTGTCCATGTCGTTGGAGCCTAAAGCCTTTTTGCTAAGGTCGTTCAATACCCAAAATAGGGCGGAATAGGTCCATTTGCTTTTCTCTTGTTTCAGGTCGGCCATAGCCATATCGTAGGCTTCTGTTAGTTGGCCATTTTTTCTGAGTTGGTTTACTTCTTTAAATGACATAATCTGTGAGGGATTTTAAGAAAGAATTATTATGCGTTGTATGTGGTTTTGATGAGATTCACGAGTTGAATTAATTTTTCATCATTCTTTCCTTGTTCGGATTTAGGCATTGCCTTTGTGAGCCTATCGTTAGAGATGTAAAACTGAATGCATGCATATCTTGCGTCGGTGATCAAATTATATGTCACGTAATATTGCTGAAGTTGTTCGTCGATGTTTGTGATCGTAATATCCAACTCATTGCATGCCGAGCACATCAGTTGATAAAGCATTTCTAAAGTTTCGCTTGAAGGTGAATAGTTGCTCGTATAGGGAAGCGGCGGAGTGGCGTTCACGCACTGCTCTATGGCGCCATCTATGTCGGTGCCTGGAGGGAATTTAGCTTTTTTAAACACGCCTTCTCCGTCGTAGTACAAAGCCACAGAGGGCATGTTTGTGCCAGCTTGATTCGAGAAAGTGTAAACGTCTTGATAATTGTGCCGTGTTACTTTCTCTATTTTAAAATCTGAGTTTTTCAAATGAGCTTGAATGCTCAGGTATTTTAATTTCGTGCCAATCAACGCGTCAGCTGGGTGATAAGGAGTTTCGGCTTCCGGAATTTTTAATGATTGATCAAAGAAATTTTTAGGAGATTTTGAAATGCTTGTGATGTCGGAGAAACTCAACTTTGAAAAACCGTTGATTTTTGGCGGGTTTATCACAAAAAGTTGTTTTTTTGCTCTCGTGGTGGCCGTGTAGCACCATTTTAGTTGGAAATCCGACAGCCCGCATTGCCCTGTGTAATCAACAAATACATTCCTCCACTCACCACCTTGTGCCTTATGGCATGTGATGGCATAGCCAAACTTCATTTGCAAGGCGTTTGTGTAGGGGTCGCTTTGTAGTGCAAGTTTAAATTCGGGTGTTCCTTCTTTGATTTGAGGATGGCTTTTTTTAACACGCATGCAGAAATCGATGTAGAGAGCTCGCATTTCCCACACGGAAAGACTCCTGTCTTTGCTGAATAATAAATTCTCAATAACGAATGCAGGAATATTCTGACCATAATCGGGGAAAAAAAGCTCCACTTCTCGGAAATGTAAATCGATATGCCTTTTGTTGCCGTCAATAGTAACGGGAATCTGGCTGTGTGTGACACGCTCGCCAACGCTTGTCACCACACACATGTCGCCATTATACACACGCCCATGGTTCTCGATGAAAATGTTCTTATTGTTGAGCAGAATGTCGCCCACTTGAAGTGGAATGACCATATCGGTCACACTATCAAACGATTGCTCTTTCTCAGTATTAGGGAAATAGTTTTCGCGTATGGCCATATTGTATTGATAACACTGCTTGTTGCTATGGCACACTACAACACTGTCGCCCACTTCTGGTTGGGGATACATAGAAACGTAGCGGCTGATCATATCGCAAGGTAGGACTTCTGTGATGTCGTAGCCATTGTCTTCAATTTTAAGGCTTGTGCGTTTGCTGGATTCGAGAAGAGTGCGAATATTGATACTGGTCTTTAAAATACCGCTTTGCTCGTTTTGGCGGAGTACGGTGGTCAGAAATGCTTCCTCCACTTTAAGGCCAAGTGAGGAGAGGTGGTTGGCACTCATAGCTCGAGAAAAGTTTTCGCCAATAGGAGGGAGCTGGGCATCGTCACCTACAAAGATGATTTTGCAGCGTTTGTCGTTAGTTTTAGATGCGTTGAATTGCTTAATGGTCTCATTAAGAGTGTTGATATTGCTCTCGTTGTTGATAAAGAGATTCTTGTCAATAGTGTTGTTC
>JBNMJK010000106.1:0-4846 GCA_050873765.1 Sodaliphilus sp. | reverse complement strand
GTCAAAACGACCGCACAGTGGTGTCGGTGTTTGTCAACCCCATTCAGTTCGGGCCAAATGAAGACCTCGAAGCCTATCCACGCGACTTGGAACGCGACAAGCAACTGGTGGAAGCCACCGGCGGCGATCTCATATTCAATCCAGAGCCAAGCGAGATGTATCCACCACATTTCACCTCGTTTATCGACACGACCGAAACCACTGAACTGCTCTGTGGCGCCGTAAGGCCAATCCACTTCCGTGGAGTGTGCACCGTGGTGGGCAAGTTGTTCAATATCGTTCGCCCCGACCGTGCCTATTTCGGACAGAAAGACGCACAGCAGTTGGCAACCATACGCCGCTTCGTGCGCGACCTCAACTTCGGCATTGAAATTGTGCCATGCCCCATCGTGCGCGAGCCCGACGGTCTGGCAAAATCGAGCCGTAACACCTACCTCAGCCCCGAAGAGCGCAAGGCTGCACTGATTCTCTCCAAGAGCTTAAAATTAGGCAAGGAAGCCATAGAGAACGGCGAGAGAGACGCTAAAAAGGTGATCGACATCATCAAGTCCAATCTTGCCACCGAGCCACTGGCACGCATCGACTATGTGGAAGTGGTGGATTTTGAAAACATTCAGCGTGTGGATAAGATCAGCGGCGAAACGCTCGTGGCCATCGCCGTGTATATCGGGAAGACACGCCTCATCGACAATTTCATCTTTAAAGGATAACCAAGTATGGAAATCACCCTACTGAAAGCAAAAATACACCGCGCGGTGGTGACACAGGCCGACCTCAACTATGTGGGAAGCGTGACCATCGACTCCCAGCTCCTGAAAGAGTCGGGCATTATGGAATATGAGAAAGTGCAAATCGTGGACATCGAAAATGGCAACCGATTCGAAACCTACACCATTGCAGGCGAGGCTGGATCGGGCATCATTTGCCTGAACGGTGCAGCGGCAAAGTGCGTGAGTGTGGGCGACAAGGTCATCATCATGGCCTACGCCAGCATGACTCCGGAGGAAGCCTCAAGCCACAAGCCCATGGTGGTGTTTGTGAACGACGACAACAAGATTGTGAGAAAGGCCAACTACGAGAAGCACGGGCTGCTCTGCGACCAGTAAACCCATCACATCACTGCCACACAAGATATATATATGCTTAAAGGTAAGACCATAGTACTGGGCGTGACGGGAAGTATCGCCGCCTACAAAATCGCCAACCTTGCCTCCATGCTGGTGAAGCAGGGTGCCGACGTGCATGTGGTGATGACACAAAACGCCTGCCACTTTATCACGCCCACCACCTTTGAGACCCTTACGGGCAACAAGTGCCTTATCGACACATTTGACCGTAATTTTGAATTCAAGGTGGAGCACGTGGCTCTCGCGCAAAAAGCCCACATCGTGCTGATTGCACCTGCCACTGCCAATGTGATAGGAAAATTGGCGCATGGCATTTGCGATGATATGCTCACCACCACCGTTTTCGCCACGAAAGCGCCCAAGCTCGTGGCTCCAGCCATGAACACCGCCATGTGGGAAAACCCGCTGCTGCAGGACAATCTGACCACACTGGCGCACTATGGCTACGAAATCATCAGTCCGGCAAGCGGAAGACTCGCCTGTGGCGATGTGGGCAGCGGAAAAATGCCTTCTGAAGAAGTGTTGCTAAGCCATATTCTGCTTCGCATCGGCAAAGGAAAGGACTTGAAGGGGAAAAACCTGCTGGTGAGCGCAGGACCCACACAAGAAGCTATCGACCCCATAAGATTCATCACCAACCACTCCAGTGGCAAGATGGGCTATGCGCTGGCCAAAATGGCGGTGATGCGCGGAGCGAACGTAACACTTGTGACCGGACCAGTGAGCATCACGCCATTCGCTGGCATCGAAACTGTGAAGGTGACAAGTGCCGCTGAAATGTGCGAGACAGTGACCTCACGCAGCGACAATTACGACATTGTGGTGATGTGCAGCGCTGTGGCAGATTTCACGCCTATACACTATTCTGAACAAAAAGTAAAAAAAACCGATGCCGACAATGCGCTGGCCATTCCTTTGAAGCGCACCACCGACATTCTTCTCTTGCTTGGCAAGAAGAAGCGAAAGGGGCAAACGCTGGTGGGATTTTCGATGGAGACAGAAAACCTCATCAGCAACTCCAGAAAAAAATTGACCCAGAAAAATGCCGACCTCATTTGTGCCAACACTATCGGCGGTAACGAAACCGGGTTTGAGACCGACACCAACAAGGTGACACTCATTTCTGAAAAGGAGGTGAAGGAATTGCCACTATGCTCGAAAGAAGAAACTGCCGACCTTATCCTGTCACACATCATACAGATGCGGAAAGCAAATCAATAGATATTTCATTTACGTTCATGCGACTACTGGTAGATATAGGGAACTCCACCACAGTGATTGCCATCGCTAAACCCGATGGCAGCATTGAAAGCACTTGGCGATTCAAGACTCAAAAAAACGGCACAAGCTACATTTTCCGCAACGAAATTCTGGAAGGGTTTACGCCTCGAGGCATAGCGCCCTCACAAATCGAGGGTGTGGTGATTTCCTCGGTAGTGCCGGAAATGAAAGATGAATTTTCTGATGCCGTGATGGCGGCTGTGGGTATCGCGCCTCACTTCTTCTGTGTGGAAGATGCCTGCCGAATCATCAGCATAGACGTGGAAGCGCCCTCGCAATTAGGCAACGACCGCGTGGCAGATGCAGTCGGCGCCGTGGCTTGCTATGGCGCACCAGTGATTGTAATCGACATGGGCACCGCCACCACGGTGGGTGTGGTGAACGAAGACCGCCACTTTTTGGGCGGCATGATTATACCTGGCGTGAAAACGTCGTTGACCGCGCTCACCACCAGAGCGTCGCAACTTCCCAACATCAACATCGAACGCCCGAAAAACATAATCGGACGCAACACCATTGAATGTATGCAAAGCGGCATCGTGTATGGCACAGCGGCCATGATCGATGGTATCATCGACGACATTCTGCCCTCGCTTCACAGTGGCAAAGCCACCATCGTGGCCACAGGAGGCATGTCGAAGCTTATATCTCCACACTGTAAGCACCACATCATCATTGAGCCGCATCTGCAATTCAAAGGCCTATACCACGCCACGAAAGAAATATGAAAGCAGTAATTATTGGTTCAGGAAACTTGGCCACACACCTTTCACTCGCCCTCTATGGCGCAGGAGTGAAAATAGAGCAGGTGTATAGCCGCTCTATCGACCATGCGCAAGCACTTGCCAGCAAAGTCAAAGGCAAGGCCATCTGTTCACTCAAGCAAATCACACCCGACGCCGATATCTACATCATCGCCATCAAAGACGACGCCATAGCCGGTGTGGCACAGCAAATATCCAGCAAAGCGATCAAGGGCATCGTGGTCCACACAGCTGGCAGCGTGGCAATGAGCGTGCTGAAGCCCGCGGCAATCCATTATGGCGTGCTCTACCCTATGCAGACCTTTTCAAAAAATCGAGAAGTGGATTTCAAAAGCGTGCCATGCTTTATTGAAGCCTCCGATGCCGCAACGCTCAACACGCTCAACACTGTGGCAAGCAGCATTTCCGGCACCGTGCAGGAAGCCGACTCGCAGAAGCGCGAGCAGCTACACCTGGCTGCCGTCATGGCCAACAATTTCACCAACCACTGCTACCGCATGGCAGAGCGCGTGCTTGAAGAGCAGCACATCGATTTCAAGCTATTTCTTCCACTCATCACCGAAACCGCACGAAAAGTGCAATCAATGTGTCCGAAAGAAGCACAAACCGGCCCGATGGTGCGCTACGATGTGAACGTGATGAACAAACAGATGCGCCTGCTCAAAGACGATCGTATGCGAGAAATATACCGCTTAATGGCAGACGACATCCACGCCGACTATCCCCCCAAAAAATAAACACCACACCTTTCGTCCACATACACATTTCCTACCATAAAGGATGCTTAAATGCGAGTCAGTCCAGCGAGGTGGCTTTAGTTAGATTTGGGTGTAGAGGGCGGTGAAGATTTGGCGCAGGCGATCTTTGTCGGCGATAAGCGCTCGGAGTGTGGCAAGGCGTGCGGCATTGTCGCTTTCCGGTATCCAAAGCTGAAGGTAGCCACCTTCGGCATACTTTTCATTCAAATGCTGGAGCAGTCGGTGCCACTGTCCCTCCTTATCAAGTTCAGGAAAGTGGCTACGGGTGTATTGCATGGTGCGCACAATCACCGTTTCGGGCACTATCTGACGGTCGGACTCCGCCACCAGGCGACCATAAATCGTGCGTGGCGCCCGTTGGCTTGAGGCGCGATGGTCTTCTGCCGCATCAGCCATCAAGCCAATTTCCTCATCGGTGAACCACTGGCGCAATCGGTTGTCGGCGCGCATAAAAATGGCACTATCGGTGTGGTGGTGCTCCCGTCCCTTTGCCAGCCCCACATCGTGGTAGGCCGCCGCCACAAGAAGCATCGTTTCATCTACTTCGGGATAGAATTGCGCCAATCGCTGGCTCGTCTGCATCACCGCATGGGCGTGGTCGCGCTGATGCCCCGTGTCAAAATGATCGTAGAGCGGAACGATATTCGCCTCAAGAAACGCGGCTATTTCGTCATGGTCGATTCTTTTCATTTCTGTGCTTTGAGATATTCAACAATGCCTTTAGCCGTGCAGGTGGTGCAGTCCTTGTCGGTAAGAATCTGCCTCATGCGGCCATAGCCTTCAAGCATCTGGCGGCGTTCGGGGGAGTCGGCCAGCAAAGCCGACAGGTGGGCATCTACCGCATTCACCGAGCAGTAATGCAAGAGCAGTTCGGGTATAATCGGCTCGTCGGCCACCAAATTAGGCAGGGTCACAT
>JBNMJK010000105.1:0-5321 GCA_050873765.1 Sodaliphilus sp. | reverse complement strand
TCGCTCTCCGTAACGGGTTACCCCCGAAAAGCGAGTGCAAAGTTACACCTTTTTGACTTAACACCAAAATATTTCAGCACATTTTTTCAAACTTTTTTCACACTTTTCACATAATCCCCTGAAAAGCAGCCAGAAAAAAATCAAACATTTTCCACACATTTTTTCAGCACAAACACAGCTGCCGCCATTGGTAAAAGACAAATGGCAGTTACAGGCAAGAAAAAGCGAAAAAAATAATGACTGCTGACAAATGTGCTTTTTTTTCAGTTAAAAAGGCAGATACACATTAATAATATTAAGGCTTGCGCACTTCATCGAAATATGCTTCGAGTGAAAGGCGCGAGGCCACATCTTTCAAGAGTTTCAACTCTGCCTCTGCCACCTTGCCGTCGGCATCAATCATCTCAACGAGTTTTTTAGCCAAGAGCATCTTGCCATCTTTTGTGGCGTGATCCATCACCGATATGGCCAAATCGTAGGGGATATGCCGCGCCAAAAAGAAAGTCTCGCCATCAATCGACAGCCCATCAAGGATACACTTAAACGCCTCGTATTCTCGCGGGTCAACAACTCCGTCGGCATTTGCCATTTCTATAAGGATACTTGTAAAAGCTATTTTCTGATTCTGCGTGAGCATTTCTGTAAAAATAAGTTCATGAATATGCAGCAAAAATAAGGATTTATGATGAATAAGAGAAAAAGATTTGCTGAAATTTTAGCGATTTCGTAATTTTGTATGCGTTGGAGAAACGGAGAAGCAGGCAAGAAGGGCTCAAAATCATCAATATCAAATCTAAAAAGATGAAAAGCGGCACACTTCTTGCGACATGTATCACTTGCGTTGTGAAGCAAAGTACCACTTCTCAACACATCTATTTTCAGAAAAAAACAATAACAATATCAAGCAATATGAAAAGAATCAAACAAGCATTAGCGTTGGCGCTACTCACCTTGGTGGCCATCACCAGTGGCGCCCAAACAGCTAAGAAACACGAGTTCAGAGGCGCATGGCTCCATATCATCGGCCAAAGCCAATATGCAAAAATGACCCCAGAAGAAACGCGCAACTACCTCGTGCACCAGCTCAACGAGTTAAAAGCCAACGGAGTGAACGCCATCATCTGGCAAATACGCCCACAAGCCGATGCAGCCTACCCAAGCGACATAGAGCCTTGGAGCAAGTGGATAAGCGGCACCGCCGGTGTGGCTCCAACCCCGGTGTGGGACCCGTTGCAGTTTATGATTGACGAATGTCACAGCCGTGGCATGGAGCTTCACGCCTGGATCAACCCATACCGTGTGACCAGCGGCAAAGACGACAAGCCAGCCAAAGGCCACGTTTATTACCAGCACCCCGAATGGTTTGTGAAATATGCCGACGGCAAAATATATTTCGACCCCGCCCTTCCAGAAAGCCGCGGCTTCATCGACAAAGTGGTGCGCGACATTCTGAACCGATACGACGTGGACGCCATACACATGGACGACTACTTCTACCCCTATCCGGTGACAGGCGTAGAGTTTCCCGACACCGCCTCCTGGAAAAAATATGGCGAAGCGCAAGGGTGGACCGACAAAGGCGACTGGCGCCGCCACAATGTGGACTTGCTCATCGAGCAGCTGCACAACACCATTCACGAGCTCAAGCCATGGGTGCAATTAGGCATCAGCCCATTTGGCATTTGGCGCAACAAGAAGACAGACCCGCGAGGAAGCGAGACCAACGGCCTTGAATGTTACGACGCACTGTATGCCGACTGCCCCAAGTGGACAAAAGAAGGCTGGGTGGACTATATGGTGCCCCAACTCTACTGGGAGCAGGAGCACAAAAGAGCCAACAACGAAACCCTGATGCGCTGGTGGAACGGTGAAGCATACGGCAGAGGCATGTATTACGGCTTCTCGGTGGGCAACGTGATGACCCACAACGACACCCGCGACACCACCATCAACAACCAGCTCGGCGAAAAAATGGAGCTGCTGCGCACGCTCAACAATGTGGACGGCGTGGTTTGGTGGCCTGGCTACACGGTGACCAACAACTTCAAAGGCGTGGCCGACAAACTGAAAAGCAAATACATGGCCACACAAGCACTAGCACCCGTATATACCTGGCTCGACAACAAGGCCCCCGAAGCCGTGCGCAAATTAAAAGCGCAGAAATCATGCTGCGAAACCGTGATCCAATGGACTGCGCCAAAAGCCACCGACGAAATGCAGAAGGCTGCACGCTATGTGGTGTACCGCTTCAAGGCAGGCGAGCCTATCGACACCAACAAGGCAGAAGCCATTGTGGAAATCACCGGCAAAAACTGCTATCACACCCGTGGCACACTCAAAGGAAAATATGTGTATGCCGTGACCGCCGTTGACCGCTGCAACAACGAGTCAGCACCCACAACCGTGAGTGTGGACATCACAGAATAGCGTGGCATAGCACTTGCCAGTAGAATCACTGATGACACAAAAAATCAAGAGAACAGCGATAGCCGTGGTAGAACTGCTGTCACGTCCGTTTACGCGGATGTGGGCGTTCACCTTATCGGTTATCGCTGTTGTTCTTTCATTAAAATACGGGCTTAACGGCAAAGTTCTGGAATTGAAGTACATCATTCCCGAGCTATTCACCTTAGCTCTGCTCCTCTCATTTATAAAAGGCAAATGGCGAACAGTGGCAGAATGGGGCTTCATTCTCCTGCTGGGCACACTGAGCATGGTGGAAGTGTATCTGGCCAATCATTTCAAGATTGAATTTTCGTGCCAGAGTGTGCAACTTCTCATGGAGACCAACAAGCGAGAGGCAAGCGAGTTTTTCAGCACCTATGTAGCCCATGCCGATGCGCTGAAATACGCAGGAGCCCTCCTCTTCGGCCTTGCAATGGCTGCGGCCATCTATCTGTTCAAAGCCAAAGCACTCCTACTCCCCATTTCCAATGTCATTCACCGCTATCCACACAGCCTCTTTATCGGGAAAATAGTCGTTATCCTTGCCGTAGGCGGCTTTTATTTCGTGCGGACAGGCTGGCTGGCGATGCAGCCCCGGTATTGGCGCTCAATGGCCAGCGGCTCTGTGGCAGAATTCGAGAGAAGATATTTTGAAGGAGAGGAAGCCGGCGGTGATGGCGTGTGCACACCATTGAGCCGTCTCATTCATGGCTCAAGGCTCTACTACCTCACCACCAAGCAATGCGATGAACTGGTGGCTGTGGCAAAAACCGCGAAAATCGACGGCTGCGACCACAAGGCAAGCAATGTGGTGCTGATGATAGGTGAAAGTTTCATCAAACGACATGCCCAAATCTACGGCTACGACAAGCCCACCACCCCCCGCATGCTTGAAGAAAAGCGCAAAGGCAATTTAGTGGTCATCGAAGATGCCGTCACAGCCTACGCCCTCACATCAAACGTGTTCAAGGAAATGCTATCGATGCACAGCATCGGCGAAAAAGGCACATGGGCCTCAGAGCCATTGTTCCCGCAGTTGTTTAAATTGGCAAAATACCGCGTGAGCCTCATCTCAAACCAGTACACACGATTCAACGACGACATCTGGAACAGCACAGGCTCATTCTTCCTAACCAACCCCAAAGTGTCGGACTTCCTGGTGGACTACCATAACGAACAGCACTACCGCTTCGACGAAGGCCTGCTGCGCGAATTAGACGCGCAGCTCAAAAAGCAGGCAGAGCGCAACATGATCATATTCCACGTGCGCGGCCAGCATGTGAGCTATGAGTACGGCTACCCCGAAAACCGACGGCACTTTACCATCGCCGACTATGCCCTCCGCAAGCATCTGAACGCAGAGCAAAAACAGGACGTGGCCGACTACGACAACTGCACACGCTACCAAGACTCGATAACAGGTGCCCTGTTCGACCGCTTCCACAACAAAGACGTGGTGATGGTGATGGTGAGCGACCACGGCGAGAATGTGTACGACGACGGCAAGACGCTGGGCCGCGTGCACAACGACTACTCACGCGCCATGCTTGAATCTGAATACCAAGTGCCCATGTGGATTTGGATGTCAGACAAATACAAGGCGCTGCACCCAGAAATGGTGGAAAAAATCAGAAAAGCGGCAAAACGCCCGTTTGAAACCGACGACATTCCACACCTGATGCTTGAGCTGGCTGGCATCAAATGCAAATATTTCGTGCCCTCACGCAGCATCATCAACGACAAGTTCAACGCCAACAGGACAAGGCTCATCGGCAGTCAGAAGCTAAGCTACGACAAATTACTACATAAGAAATAGAAACGAAAATTGCACAGTTTGATAATAATTAATAACTTTGTGCACTTTTTATGGGTGTGCCAAGTGCACACAATTCAACAAGAATAGGTAATTTAGACGCAAAGAAAGAAATGAAGAAATCAATATACGACTTAATGAGCCATAAAGGCGAAAAGCCACTGAGCATGCTCACCGCCTACGACTACCACACAGCCTGCACCATCGACGAGGCTGAAATCGACATGATTCTGGTGGGCGACTCGCTGGGCAATGTGATGCTTGGCTACGACAACACCTTAGCCGTGACTGTGGACGACATGATTCACCACGGCAAAGCCGTGTGTCGAGGCGCAAAGAACACTTTCGTGGTGGTGGATATGCCGTTCATGTCGTATCAAACATCCGTAAGCGAAGCCGTTGCCAATGCCGGCAGAATTATGAAAGAAACCAACTGCCAGGCTGTGAAACTGGAAGGCGGAGCGGTGTATGCCGACCGCATCAAAGCCATTGTGCAAGCTGGCATACCAGTAGTTGCGCACATCGGCCTCACACCGCAGTCGGTGAATATGCTCGGAGGCTACAAAGTGCAGGGCAAGACCGTGGAAGCCGCTCAGCGCCTCCTCGACGATGCCAAAGCGGTGGCAGAAGCTGGCGCATTTGCCATCACACTGGAATGTGTGCCAGAAGCACTGGCTAAAAAAGTGACCGAATCAGTGCCCGCGCTCACCATAGGCATAGGGGCAGGAAAATACTGCGACGGGCAAGTGCTTGTGTATCAAGACATGCTTGGCTACACCGATGGCTTCACCCCAAAATTCGTGAAGAAGTACGCCAACCTGCACCAGGTGATGCTCGACGCTTTCAAGCAATACAAGGCCGACTGCGAGAACCGCACCTTCCCCACAGCAAGCAACACCTTCAAAATCAGCGAAGACGTGCTTGAAAAATTATATTAAGGCAGCAACATATATATAACACAACGTTAATTATACACAATTCATACAACATGAAGGTTGTAAAAACTATTAAAGAGGTAAGAGACATCGTTGCCTCTTGGAAAAAACAAGGACTAACCGTAGGG
>JBNMJK010000104.1:0-5411 GCA_050873765.1 Sodaliphilus sp. | reverse complement strand
TTCACTTTCACTTGGCATCCCAGCCTCCAGTGCGCTTGTTGCTCCTTGCGCGAGAAGTGCACTTTTTCGGTAGGCAGTATTTCGCCTCCGCCTTCCAGCACCTGCACTTTGCACTGGCCACAGCTGCCTTTGCCGCCGCATGCACTTGAGAGCATCACGCCCTGGTTGTGCAGCGTGCCAAGTAGCGAGTCGCCAGTCTCAACTTCTAACTGGCGCTTGCCGTCGTTGATGTTGATCTTCACTTTTCCCGATGGCACTAAATAATGCTTTGCCACTAAAAGTAGCACCACAAGCAGCAGTGTGATAATTAAGAATATAATGGCACTGCTCGCTACAGTGAGTTCGGTTGTATTTATTAGTATCATAATCAAATTGCGTTATAGTTTAATGCCCAAAAAGCTCATGAAGGCAATGCCCATAAGCCCAGTGATAATGAATGTGATGCCTATGCCCCTTAAGGGTTTTGGCACGTTGCTGTAGGCCAGTTTTTCGCGGATAGCAGCCAGCCCCACGATAGCTAATAGCCAGCCGATACCTGATCCTGCTCCATACACACCGGCTGTGAGTGCGCTTCCGAAATCTTTCTGCTGCATAAACAAGGCGCCGCCCAGAATTGCACAGTTCACGGCTATAAGAGGCAGGAATATACCCAAAGAGTTGTAGAGACTTGGTGAAAACTTCTCAACAGCCATTTCCACCAGTTGTGTGGCTGAGGCTATCACGGCAATAAACATGATGAGACCCAAAAAACTGAGATCCACATCTTTCAAGTCGGGGCTCAGCCATGCAAGGGCACCGGGCTGTAATACGTACTTGTCGAGCAAATAATTGAGTGGCAGTGTCACTATCAGCATAAATGTAACAGCTACGCCAAGGCCAAAGGCGGTCTTCACATTCTTCGACACGGCCAAATACGAGCACATGCCCAAGAAGTAGGCGAATATCATATTATCGATAAAAATCGATTTTACGAACAGATTTAATTCTTCCATTTCTTTGTATTGATATATAGGGTGTTACACTTCAGTTTATTTCTCTTGCAAGTCTTTATCGCGTGAGCGTTGAATCCATATAATGCAAGCCACCACGATGAGTGCCATAGGCGGCAGGATCATCAGGCCGTTGTCCATATAGCCCGCATCGTAAAGGCATTTTGGAATCACCTTATAGCCTAACAGCGAGCCAGATCCAAGAAGTTCGCGGATAAATCCTACTATCACCAGCACTATAGCGTATCCCATGCCGTTGCCTATACCATCGAGGAATGAAGGCCAAGGCCGGTTGTGCATAGCAAAAGCCTCAAGTCGTCCCATTAAAATACAGTTTGTGATGATAAGTCCAATAAACACGGAAAGTTTTTTGCTCACATCATAGTTGTAGGCCACCAGCAGTTGCTGCACCATAATCACTAAGGCAGCCACCACCACCAGTTGCACGATAATGCGGATAGTGGGTGGTATGGTGTTGCGAATCAAGGAGATGATCACGTTGGAAAAAGCCAATACCGCCATCACGGATATGCCCATCACAATGGCAGGTTCCAAGCTCACCGTTACCGCCAGAGTGGAGCAAATGCCCAAAACCTGCACCAGCACAGGGTTCTCTTTAGAGAAGGGGTTGAATATGATTTCTTTACTTCTTTTTGATAACATAGTGATTTTTTATTTTTCAGTTGAACCTTGAATTTTCTTAAAGAAAGCATCGTATGGCTTCAAGCAGTCGGTCATCATAGCCGACACACCCCGGCTTGTGATGGTGGCACCAGAAATGGCATCGACGCTTTCTGCGCCATCGGTGCTCTTACGTCCCTTTTTCAGCACTTCCACGCATTTGAATGCGCCTTCCATATATATGTGCTTGCCTTTAAATTCGTTCTGGAAATCGCTTTCAGTGATTTTTGCGCCAAGGCCCGGCGTTTCACTCTGGTGTGAGAAGTTGGTGCCATAAATGGTTTTGCCATCAGCATTGATGGCCACATAGCCCCAGATTGGTCCCCAGAGTCCAGCACCATATACAGGTATGATATATTTTGTTGCGTTGTCTTTTTGGGCTACGAACACAGGGAGTTTGCGTTTCGCTTCCTTGATGTTCTTGGCCATGTTCACATTGAATGCCACATTCTGGCTACTGTCGGTGGCTTCGCCTTGTTCGTTCACCACGTATTCCTTCACGATATGGCTTTTGAATTCGTCGGCCACTTCACTGTCGCTTTCGGGTGTAACGCCAATAGCGGCGAGAATTTGCTTTCTTGTGTCGTTGTCGCGGTTGATATCTTGCTTAGGCTTCAAAGTCATATACACTAAAGCCAATACTGCGCCCACTATCACCACCATAATAGCGGAATAGACGATTTGATAAGTATTACTGTTCTTGTTCATCTTCTGTTCCTCCAATTTTTATTTAGTGGTTTTTACGCGGTTAAGTCGGCGTTGAATGTTGCGGTTCACCACCACATAGTCGATGAGTGGCGCGAATGCGTTCATCAGCAGCACGGCAAGCATGGCGCCCTCGGGATAACCTCCGTTATAGATGCGAATCAAGATGGCAAGCACGCCCACCAAAAAGCCGAAAACATATTGCCCGGCCTTTGTGCGCGCTCCAGTCACTGGATCGGTGGCCATAAATACTGCTGCAAAAGCAAATCCGCCGTAGCAGAGCTGTGCGAATGGGTTGACAAATGATGCTGGGTAGGTGGCGCTTGGAAATGCGTAGGCTATCCCCGCCATGGCCAGACCGCCCACAAACACGCTGCCCATCACACGCCATGATGCTATTCCTGTGACCAATAGAATCACCGCGCCAATCAGTATGGCCACCATTGAGGTTTCGCCTGGGCTGCCAGCTATGCAACCCCAGAAAGCGTCGAGGGTGGAGAGGTCGCCGCCAGCCACATCTTTTAAGGCGCCAAGACTGTCGCCCACATTTGTGGCAATTTGTCCTAAAGGAGTGGCGCCTGTGAAACCGTCAACTAAATTCCCGTCGCCAAAACCGAAAATTCCGTTGGTTTTCACAAACGCCTTGTCACCGCTCATCCACGATGGATAGCTGAAGAATAGGAAGGCGCGGGTCACGAGTGCCACATTAAATATGTTCATGCCTGTTCCGCCAAACACCTCTTTGGCAAACACCACGGCAAATGCTGTGGCCACGGCTGTCATCCAAAGTGGTGTGTTGATAGGCACAATGAGTGGAATGAGAAGTCCCGACACCAGGAAGCCCTCCTGTATCTCTTTGTGGTGGATTTGTGCGCTGATAAATTCTATGCCAAGACCTACGCCATAACTGACCACTATCACGGGAAGCATGGCGAGCAGGCCGAACAAAAACATTGTGAGCCATGTGGCAGATGTGTCACCGATGGCAAGATAATGCTGATAGCCAACGTTGTACATGCCAAAAAGTAGGCAAGGTAGAAGTGCTATGATCACTACGCTCATGGTGCGTTTCATGTCGTTCTGGTCATGAATGTGCACGCCCGAGTGAGATGTGGTGTTGGGCGTGAACAGGAAAGACTCAAAACCATCGAACACCGATTCGAGTTTGGCAAATTTGCCCCCCTCTTTGAACGATGGCCTCATCTTGTCCAGTAAATTTTTTAGAGCTTTCACTATATTTTGATTCTTTAAACGATTAATATTCAGAAAATTTGACTATTCCATCTCTTTGCGCATGCGGTCAAGTCCGTCGCGCACGATGCGTTGGAGTTCAAGTTTTGATGTGTCGGCGTATTCTGCGAGCGCAAAGTCTTCGGGTGCCACCTCGTAGATGCCGAGCTGCTCCATCTTGTCGATGTCGAATGCGATAATCGACTTGATTAGAAATTCGGCATAAATGTCCATGGGCAACATTCTATCGTATTCGCCGCTCATCACGATAGCCCTCTCTCCGCCATTAATGCGTGCGTCCATTTCGTTAGCTTTCTTGCCGCCACCGAAAAGCCAATGCGTGAAATCGTGGTAAACGCTGAATTTCTTGGGACTTAATGATGCCCAGCCCATAAATTCGTCTTTATGCAGCAGTTCTGGAATGACCGTGATTTGCCGGTAGGGGTAACGCAAGAAAGAATCTTTTGCCACTTTCACGCCGCACAGCACGTTGCCACTGATGATTCGTTCTGCTGTAGTTGTGTCGTTTTTCAGATTGCCGTTGATGAGGCTTTCCACTTGGCAGCCAATGGTGGCGCTCACATATTTAGGATTCTGCACTTCTGAGCCCACAACAGCCACCACTGTGCTGAAATCCACAAAGCCTTCAGTGAACAGGTGTCCAATGCGGGCAAGCGTCACAATGTCTAATGTGATGATAGTCTCACCTTTGTTCACAGGAGCGATATTGGCAGCCTGCACACCGGCATTGCCTGCAGGGTGGGGGCCTTCAAATACCACTGTTTCGGTGTAAGGGGTGTCATACTCTTCGTTGGCACGGCAGCCGAGATACACTTTACCCTTTGTAATCGATTTTAATATTTCGGCACCTTTAGCAATGTATTTTTCAAATCCGTGCATTGTCACGCTCAGCTTCGGTGCCAGTGGTGCGGAGTCAAAGCAGGTGACGAACACGTCGCGGATTTCAGCGTTGGGGTTGGGCACAATGTCGTAAGGGCGTTGACGCATCATGCACCACAATCCCGACGATAGCAGTATGCTTTTGATATTGCCTTGTTTAGTGTCGAACTTTTTGATGTTGTTGGAATTATTGTCGGCTTCCACCACAATCGACTCGATTTTTCGGCGCTCGCCTCGGTTAATGGCTTTCACCTCACCTGAGATGGGCGACACCACTTTCACATCGGTGTAGCTCTTGTCGTGGTATAGCACGTCGCCGGCCGCCACTTTGTCGCCCTCTTTCACTTCCATTCTTGGAATAATGCCAGTGAAGTCGTCGGGTATCACAGCGTAAAACGCACTTTTCGCAGCCGGTGTCACTTCTTCAGACGCTATTCCCCCTTTTAATTTCAGGTCATAGCCTCTTTTGAGTTTGATTAAGTTTGTCATATATTAATGTTAATATGATGTTGTCGGTTGTATTAGTGCAAAGTTACGATTTTTATGTTATTTATAATGTATCATCGGAACATAAAATTTTCATACGCTTCTTCACAGTGTTTCCTCTTTACCTATAGTGCGTCGCCTTATTGTAAACAATCTGTTTTTTATTGTTCAAAAATCAAAAAAAAATACGCTGAAAGTTTCCGATATTCTTTCATTTTTGAATTATTTGTAATAAATTTGCCTTGAAATAGGGGAGTGTTGCACCTTGACATAGCGATGTGGTGTGGGCGTTCTTCTATAAAATGGTGAACATTAGCGTTATAGCGGAAGCATCATGCTGGTTAACCTACTTTGATTAGGTGTTTATAGGTGATGAACAAAACTAATTCATATAATTAACTATTTAATTTATTAATTTTT
>JBNMJK010000103.1:0-5517 GCA_050873765.1 Sodaliphilus sp. | reverse complement strand
TATGAGCAGGGCTGCATAGCAAAGCATGCTCTCGGGGTGTGAATGGTTCATCGCGGCATACACCAGAAGGCCTGGAGCTAAGCCGAAACTCACGCAGTCGCACAGCGAGTCGAGCTCTTTGCCGATAGCCGACACCACGTGTAGCAGGCGTGCCACGAAGCCATCGAAGAAATCAAACACGGCAGCCAGGGCAATCATGATGAAAGCAGCCTCGTAGGCTTTAATGCCCCACCACACTTCTTCTTTGTAGCGAAGTGCCATGATGCAAGCCACCGAGCCACACAGCAGATTCATGCATGTGATGGCGTTGGGAATATTCTTCTTTATTGATTCAAAAATGTTCATGATTAGTGTTGGCGTTTGAGGCGAGCAATCTGCGTGACGCCGCCCATGGTCTTGTCACCAAGTTTCACCATTATTTCGGTGTCGAGTGGCAGGTAAATGTCAACTCGCGAACCGAATTTGATGAATCCCATGTGCTGCTCAACGCACACTTCTTCGCCGGGTTCAACATAAGTAACTATGCGACGTGCTATGGCTCCAGCAATCTGGCGCACCAGCACATCATGACCTGATGCGGTGCGTATCACTACTGTAGAGCGCTCGTTTTCGGTGCTCGATTTAGGCAGATAGGCTGAGAGGAAGCGGCCTGAGTGGTGCTTCACATAGGTAACCTCGCCCTCCACTGGCACCCAATTGGCGTGGACATTGAAGACGGTCATAAACACCGACAATTGAATGGCGCGTGCGTGCAGATATTCGTCTTCATACACTTCTTCGAGAGCCACCACGGTGCCATCTACCGACGATACCACGGCATCGGTGGTGTCGCCCTTGAAATGACGGCGTGGGCTGCGAAAGAAGTTCACAACCAACAAGAATAGGATTACGGAAATCGCTATAAATATGTATGGAATGATTTTATACGACATTATCAGGTAGGCGGTGACATTCACTACTGATAGGATAAACAGTAGCATAAATATGATGTTACGGCCTTCGTGATGTATCTTTACCCTCATTATTTTATTATTTCTGCTATGATGTAATGTATCTAATTTCACAAAGGTAACCTTTTTTTTGCCGATATGCAATAATAGCACCCCGTTTTGTGTGATACTGCCATACTTTTGTGGCTATTTTGCCCACTAAGCGGCTTGGTGGAATTTCCTGCTAAGATTGCTATTATGTTTCGCGCAATCACCTGTGTGGGCGCGTGAAAGCCCTTGGCGCGAGTCGCCGTGGGGTGGCTGTGAAAAAATCGAGGGGGACTGCATTTGGTGCAATCCCCCTCGTGTGAGAGTGATATTGTGTGATTTGCTTAGAAGAAGCGAATCATATCTTTCTTAACTGTAACTGCCTTGCGAAGGATTTCCAAAGCGTTTTGCATCACTGCTTGGTTGCCACGAGTGGTAGCGAAAGTGCGGTCAGCCTCGATGTCGGTAGGAGTGCGTTCGCTCTTTTCGATCTTAGTCACCTTGAAAGCATATACGCCGTTTTCGCCCTTAACTGGGCCAACTACAACGTCCTTCTTAGCAACCGATACCTTAGCGGTGAGTTCTGCTTCGCCAACGCCGATTTGTGGGATGAATGCTTGGCCGAATGTCACTTGTGTGGTGTCGATAGCCGACTTCATTGCTGCAGAGAATTCAGCAAGAGTCTTTTTGCCTTCGAGTTGCTTCATAAGTGATTCTGCCTTCTTTTCGTTTGTAGCCTTGAGTGCTACAGCAGCCTTCACTTGTTCGTCGCTGAGTGGTGCATAGTCGTCGTAGATAGCGTCGACAGCCACAACCACCATCTTAGTGTTGTTTTCCTTATCGAAGATAGGAGAAACAGCGCCAGTCTTTGACTCAAATGCCCATTGAATAGCCTTGCGGGTGTTCATGATGCGGTCGATTTGAGCAGTGCTTGGAGATACTGTGGTAGCCACTGCTTGGAAGCCAGCCTTAGCGGCGTTAGCCTCAAATGAAGCGGCGTCGGCATTCTTCATGATGTAGTCTTGAAGCTTGTCGTGCAAGCCGTTGGTTGTAGCAGCGCTTGGATATACCTTGTGTTCGATTTGAGCCACAGTGTACATAGCCTTAGGAGCCTTCTTTTCGTTAACCTTGCAGAAGAAAGCAGCCTTATCGTTGCCGTCGAGGCGGAAGTAACCTGCAGGAGCGTTGGTGAGCTTGTTCTTAACGCTGTCGGCTACGTTGATGATTACTTGCCATTGGTTTTCTTGACCGTCAACAGTCTTAACCTTAGCCTTAACATCAGCGAGAGCTACGCCAGAGTTGAGCATATTGAGCACAGAGTCTTGGAGGCTCTTTGCGCCTTGCACTGACACTACGTTTACGTTTACAGAGTCGGTAGCGAAGTCCTTCTTAACGAGCTTAACGATGCTGTAAGTGTTGGTGCTGTTGGTGAACTTTGGTTCAGAAACTTGGCCGATAGCAGCGCTTGCGATGAAGTCTTTCACTTCGGTGTCGCGGATGTCGCTGAGGCGAACAGTGCCTTCGTTGATAACGAGTTCGCTATTGTTGCGCACGCGGTCAACTCCGTTCTCCAAGCGAAGAGAGTCGAGAGTTTCGCCAATCATAGCAGCCGATTTGTTGAGATCGGCCTTTGAAGGTACTACGTCGAGAGCGATGTAGTGAATCTTGCGAACTTCTTCGTCGAGTTTGTACATATATTTATCCTTGTCGTATTGAGCCTTGAGTTCGGCGTCGGTTGGCTTGTATTGATCGCCAGTGAGAGCGCCGTAGGCTTCCTTAACGTATTGGATAGTGCTTGTAACAGCGTTTTCGCTGTTGATTTGCTTGCGATCGAGTTTGTTGGCTTGGATAGTGCCGGCGATAAGAGTTTGAAGCTTGCTATACTTCAAGTTCTTGATAACATCGTCTTGAATCTTCTCCCATTGAGCCTTTGCTTCAGCCACTTGTTGGTCGCTTGCGCCATACTTAGTAGGGTTGTAAAGGAGGTCGAAGAGTTGAGCAGGCGATTCCACACCCATTTGTTGAGCAAATTGAAGAACCATCATGTTGGCGTTCTTGCCAGTCATAGCTTCGGTGATTTCAGCGTCAGACACTTCGATGCCCACCTTTTCCAATTCCTTGTTGAGGAGGCGTTCTGAAATCATTTGCTCGATAACTTGTTGTTGCACCACGGCTGCATCTACGGTTTGGCCTTGGTTTTGAAGTTGTTGGCTGGCTTCTTCGTAGCGCTTTTGGAATTCTACTGCGTCGATTTTTTCGCCATCCACTTTGGCAATAGTGTTGTTGTTGCCAAATAATGTACTAACCATCTTCTCGGCGTCGCCAAGGATGAAGGCAAGAAGTGCCACACCGATGACAATAGTCAAAAAGACGGCTTTCTTTCTGATTTTTTCTAATGCTGCCATTATTCTTTGTTATTTTGTTTTTTTGTTTTTCCGTTAATAATTCAATCAGATGCGCAACAAAAATATCTTTGCGCACATCTAATTATATAGAATAGCACGCAAAGATAGCAATTTTTGATATTTGACCAAAATGGAAAAGCGTTTTTCTTTCCAATTTGTGGCAAATTAATGGTTTCGCAGGCCCATCGTTATCCAACGATAGTGCAAATGAGTGAAATAATCAACTGAGAAAGTGGCAAGAGCAAAGAGGGGCTTGTTTTATCTTTGCCGAGTCGCGAACGAAGAAGTCGAAGCAATCTTATTTAAAATAAAAGTAAGCCGTTTGCCAGATTTGGGTTTAATGAGTAATAGCAGGCTATTGCGAATTATAAGTAAGGAAAAGGAGCCTTATAAAAACCGAAAGACATCAAGCAGTGGAAAATAATCCACATTACAGCCTAACGCCCGTTTTGGGTTTTCTATCGTGCAAATAGAAAAGATCAAATTTTCTACTAAAAGGATAATATATTCCTCTACCTATGTTATATGTCAGTAATTTGCATATTATTTTTTTAAACTGCCAATATTCTATCTCAAATTCTCTCTGGCTATCCAAACTGTATATATAGTTCAATGCGTCTAAACGATTTGTATCCGAAAGAGAAACATTGAACACATCAAGTCGCTTTTTATGGCAAATAAGAATATATATATCAGGATTGCTACTTCCTCGATGCATGACAGAATAGATTCCTCTATCCAAATTAATATCTGCGAATTCAATATGATTATTTTCAGTTAGCAAGTCCTCAATTATATAATCATTTAACGCTGACTTATCATCAACTATGCTAAACGGAAGTATTTTATTTTTACTCTCATAATACCGAACCAAATTATTAAAAGTCAATGCAAGTTCTTTACTGGTAATCGTCTCAGTCTCGTCGCTTGTGAGAATAGAATCGTTGAAATTTTCAGCCATGGCAACTATTGTTACCATAGATAAAATATACAAAGAAATCAATCTTGACATATCAAAAAAATTAAAATTCAATAATCAATGTTTATTTAATATTTCCTCCAATGTTATAGCTTCATATTTTAATGGAAGATATTCTGTATCATCATCTTTGTTTGTGTTTATAACGCTATTATATTTTGGATTTGTAGCATGTACTCCTTCGTGCACTGCAATAATATTTATAAGTTCCAGTTTTGATAATTGAGATTTATTTAAGTAGACATCTTCTTTTGCCTTATTTTCAATGTTGTTCTGTATAACCACAATTGCAGCTTTTTCAAATGTTTTATCATAAATTTCATTATCATTGGGATTACACTCTTGTGTTTTAGTGAGTGTATATCCAAATACATCATCATTTACCTCATTACTTAAAATTAAATGAATGCCATATTTTGCCGACACAAGTTCATTCAAAACTTTATTTCCCTGTTCTGTTAATTGTAATGCAAATACAATTGTTTTTACCCCATCATCGGCATTTTCTGATAGTGTATTATTCAAATAATCTACTTTTGAGCCATCTTCATTTAATAAATACATTCCGGTTGGGTCAGTGAAGCGGATTGGGTTGGCGGCGCACCATGAGTAGGGGGAGAGCCAGGTATAGTCGCCGGCTTTCTTGTCCACCGAGTTGGTGCGTAGGAGTACGGAGTCGTAGAAACGGGCTTTGCTGTCGTACCAGTCGAGGCCGTGGGTGCGGTCGAGCTCTTTCGCTCCGTATTTGTATGGCTGCACCGACGGGGTGGCTGAGAACAAGCCGCCGTAGGGATAGTATTCGTTGCTTTCCACCACCGCGCCGTCCTCGCGCACCACACTGCGCACGTTGCCTTGATAGTCCTTCACATAGTAATATACGGTGTCGTTGACTATGTAGCCGTTTGGTGTCAATGTGCGCTCCAACGCCCCGTTGCGTAGCACCATGTCGCCGATGTAATCGAGTTCGTCACGCTTCTCCCCGAGCCTGCCGTAGTGGCACACACGCAGTTTGCGCCCGTCGGCGTCGTAGGTGTAGCAGGTTCTCGCGCCTGACGCGAACGCGATCTCCGTCGGCATGTTGTTGCGGTCGTAGGTTATGCTTTCAATGCCGCGGTTGAGGTCCTTGGTGAGGTTTCCGTTGGCGTCGTAGGCATAC
>JBNMJK010000102.1:0-5695 GCA_050873765.1 Sodaliphilus sp. | reverse complement strand
GTCGTAGCCCACATTGTCAGCGTCCATCTTGTTGAGCGCAAAAATCACAGGCTTGTTAATTTTAGCGGCAGTGCGATAGATGTTTTGTGTGCCTACCTCAACGCCATACTGGCTGTTTACCACAATCACGCCTGCATCAGTGATGTTGAGGGCGGTTACGGCATTACCAACAAAGTCGTCCATACCAGGGCAGTCAATAACATTCAGCTTCTTGTTATTGAATTCAGCGTAGAACACTGTAGAGAACACAGAATAACCGTATTCTTTTTCTACGGGAAAATAGTCGCAAACTGTATTGCCGTTAGCAATTGTGCCGCGACGGTTAATCACACCACACTCGTAAAGCATAGACTCAGCGAGTGTGGTTTTTCCAGAGCCTTTGCTACCAAGAAGTGAGATATTCTTAATCTCATTAGTTTTATAAACCTTCATGTATTAGTAAATTAAATTTGTTAATGTATTACTTAGTTTTGGGTAAACAATGGAGTGAATAGGAGTTGAAGCTCGCATCACCATGTTTACAGTTACAAATATAGTGTTTTTCTAATAATAATCTATACATTTCAGCAAAAAAAATCTTACATTATTAAATCTATTGCCCAAATTCTTTTATTATCTTTGTGGTATATGGCAGGATTATATTTACATATACCATTTTGCGCCTCTAAATGTATTTATTGTGATTTTTATTCAATGCCGAAAGGCAGTCATCAGGTCAGCTTCTATATTGAAGCAATACTTAAAGAGGCACAAATGCGTGAGCAAGAACTTCATGGAAGCGTGTTAAACACACTTTATATTGGTGGTGGCACACCTTCACTTTTGAATAAACGAGAATTGGAAACTTTGATGAACGGCCTTCATCAAAGTTTTGACTTATCTTCTGTCTCGGAATTCACCATAGAGGTAAACCCCGATGATGTGACAGAAGATTTGGTTAACACCTTAAAAGAACTTGGCGTAAATAGGGTGAGTATGGGTGTTCAAAGCTTTCATTATGATGAGTTGAAATTCCTCAACCGCCGTCATAATTCGGAGCAAGCCATCAGCGCTATCCCCCTTATGCGTCGGCTTGGTATTGAAAATATCAGCATTGACCTTATTTATGGTATTCCTGGGCAGACTTTAGATAGCTGGATAGACAATGTGAATGTTGCCTTAGCTCAGCATGTTCAGCATATTTCTGCCTACACATTAATGTACGAAAAAGGAACTCGGCTCACCACCCTTCGTGATTTTGGTAAAATTCAAGAAGTGGGTGATGAACTGGTGGCTGCGATGTATGAATACTTAGTGTCCGCTCTCAAGAAAGAAGGCTATCTTCATTATGAAGTGTCGAATTTCGCTTTGCCAGGATACCAATCACTCCATAATTCAAATTATTGGAATCTTACGCCTTATTTGGGCCTTGGGGTAGCAGCGCATAGTTTCGATGGCAATATAAGAAGATTCAATGCAGCCAACTTGAAGCAATATATGCAAACTATCAATCAGGGAAAAATCTATGCGGAAGAAGAGCAATTATCTGCCTATGAAAGATATGATGAATATGTGATGCTTAGATTAAGGACTTCCGATGGTATTTCACCTTATGAATTGAAAGATAGGTTTGGTGATAAGTTTTATGGTTTCTTCAAACGAAAAGCCTCTGATTTAGCAAATAGAGGATTACTCATCATTGAAAACGGACATATTCTCATTCCAGAGGATAAAGTAATGGTTTCAGATAGCATTACATGCGAACTGCTTTGGGACTTATAGCTATTCGTGATGATAAGGCTCGTGGTTAATGATAGTGAAAGCCCGATACAATTGCTCGGTGAAAATCAGCCGAATCATCTCATGGTTGAAAGTCATTTTTGAGAAAGAAATTTTGTCGTTGGCTCTTGCATATACATCGTTAGAAAATCCGTAAGGGCCTCCTATCACAAACACTACCTTCTTCGCGCCACTCAACATACGCTTCTGTATATAATTGGAATATTCCACTGAAGTGTACTCTTTTCCGTGCTCATCAAGAAGGATGACAATATCTGTTTTGTCGAGCATAGCCAGAATTTTTTGGCCTTCTATTTGTTTCTGCTGTTGTTCAGAAATGCTTTTTGTGTTTTTAATATCATCGATATATTTAATTTCAAACTGTACATAATGCTTAAGGCGTTTTAGATATTCATCGATGCCTTGTTTAAAATACCCAATTGAGGTTTTGCCGACAACTAAAAGCTCTATTTTCATTTTTGAGGGGAGATATTTTATTTGATACGCAACATTTTCTCTAATGTGAAATCCTTAAAGTCAGGAATGACCAACTGTGCATTTGACAGACGCTCTGCAGTGTTCGTGGTAGATAGGGCAATTGCTTTACCTCCAGAAGAAATAGCAGCCTTTAAGCCATTAAGAGAGTCTTCAAATATATAACAGTTCTTAATGTCGATATCAAGGAGTTTGGCACCCATAAGAAAACAGTCGGGAGCAGGTTTTGCTCTATTTACCATTTCACCAACGACCACAGCCTTAAAATAACCCTTAAATTCAGGGTGTTGAGCGTAAACAGCGTTCATCTTCTTTTGATCGCTACTGGTGACAATGCACATGGGCACACCGGCCTCATATAATGTTTTCACCCATTCCATAGCATAAGGAAAATATCTGTACTCCATATTTTTCTGGAAATCATTGAGCAATCTCACAATTTCGTCATGATCTGTTTTTGAAAAATATGTGTCAAGAATTTCAGAAAGTGCCGACCCTTTAATAATATGACTAAATTCGGGCACATGCGTGGGAAACAAATAGTCAATTTTGTTCCAAAATTCGGTGTAAATTGATTCTGTGTCGAGGATAACGCCATCTAAATCAAACAGCACTCCTACATTGTTATGTTGCATAAATCTTTTCTGTTGTATTTTTTTTGATGTGCAAAATTAAGCTATTTTTATCATTAATTCAGTAATTTTGCATTAAATATAAAGAGTTATGATTGAAGAACTGCAAATAAGAGTGTCGCCCAAGGTGGCTCATTACACTGAAGATATTATACATTTCATCGCAAGTGAAAAGCATATTAGCCACACTCGCATTAAAGGCGTGCGTATTCTTAAACGCTCTATTGACGCCCGTAAGCAACGAGTGATGGTAAATTTAAAAGTGCGTGTATATATTGATGAACCACTGGACACTTCACATTTAATACCTCCAATCAGCTATAAGAAAGTGGAAGGTAATCGGCAAGCCATTGTTGTGGGAGCTGGCCCTGGCGGCTTGTTTGCAGCTCTTCGCTTGATTGAGTTTGGTATTAAGCCCATTTTGCTTGAAAGAGGTAAAAAAGTGGCTGAACGCAGAATAGATATTGCTAAAATTTCAAGAGAGGGCATTGTAGATCCTAACAGCAATTATTGTTTTGGTGAAGGCGGAGCTGGTGCTTACAGTGATGGCAAACTATATACAAGAAGTAAAAAACGAGGTTCAGTTGACCGGATTTTAGGAATTCTTTATCAGCATGGCGCTTCCGAAAGCATATTGATTGATGCACACCCTCACATTGGCAGTGATAAATTACCCAAAGTTATTTCAGCCATTAGAAACACCATTCTTGAGTGTGGGGGAGAGGTTCATTTCCAAACACGTGTCACAAAACTTTTAATCGACAAAGATAGCGTCACGGGGGTGCAATGTGAAGATGGCTCACAATATACAGGACCGGTGATACTTGCAACAGGTCATTCCGCACGCGATGTGTATGCCATGCTTGATGCAGAGAATGTGACACTTGAAGCTAAGGGCTTAGCCATAGGTGTACGGTTGGAGCACCCACAACATTTGATAGATCAAATACAGTATCACTCAAAGCAGGGTAGAGGTGAATATTTGCCAGCTGCTGAATACAGTTTTGTGACACAGGTCGATGGAAGGGGTGTTTATTCTTTCTGTATGTGTCCTGGTGGGGTAGTAGTGCCTGCTGCAAGTGGCCCAAACCAGCTCGTGGTGAATGGTATGTCGGCTTCGGGCCGCAATAGTTATTGGGCTAATTCCGGAATGGTGGTGGAGATACACCCGACTGATTTGCCAGAAAAATATCAGCAGTTTAAGGAACTTGCCATGATGCACTACCAAGAAGATTTGGAGCATACTTGCTTTGAGCAGGCAAAATGCTCGCAAGTGGCTGGTGCACAACGAATGAAAGATTTCGTAGAAGGAAAGCCTTCAAAACTTATTCCGCCATCTTCATTTCCGGCAGGTCTGCAACCATCACGCCTCGATCAGTGGCTTCCAACTTTTATTTCGCAACGACTGCGCAAGGCTTTTATGAAATTTGGTAAACAAGCCAAAGGATTCCTGACTAATGAAGCCATAGTGATTGGCGTAGAAACACGAACATCATCACCAGTAAGGATTCCACGCGACAAAACCACCCTTTCACACATTCATATTAAAGGACTATACCCTTGTGGCGAAGGCGCTGGCTACGCAGGTGGAATTGTGTCGAGCGCAATTGATGGCGAACGGTGTGCTGAAGCTTTGGCTTCTGCAATGGATTCTAAACAAGAATAAATAAAGTTTCTAAAGACAGTGGAATTACGACATTCTACGCTTGTAATCAGCATAAGTGAATTCACGAAGAACTTCATCATCTCCATTTGAGTGCTGGAGCACAATAGCGGGATGCTGAATACCGTTAAACATGTTGGTTTTTACTGTTGTGTAGTGGTTCATGTCTAAGAAGGTGAGTCTGTCACCCTCTTTCAGTTCCTGTTCAAAACTCCAGTCGCCCACAAAATCACCGCTCAGGCAAGAGTTTCCACCAATTCTATAAGTGGGATAACGTTTATCAACCATTTCCATTGCTTGCTTAATTACTGGTTTATAGGGCATCTCCAAGCAGTCGGGCATATGGCAAGCAAACGACACATCTACGATAGCGGTTTTGATGCCATGGTTTTCTACCACATCAACAACAGATGCCTCCAAATCACCAGTTTGCCAGCAGAATGCGCTTCCTGGTTCTAATATGATTTCAAGGTTAGGATATTTCGCCTTGAAATCCTTTAAGAGATGAATAAGGTGATTCACATCATAATCGGCTCTCGTCATCAAATGGCCGCCACCCATGTTCAACCATTTTAAGCGAGGGAGGAACGAGCCAAATTGTGCTTCTACTGCATCTAACACTTTGCTTAAATCGTAGGACGACGATTCACATAATGCATGGAAATGAAAGCCCTCAATTCCTTGTGGTAGGTCTTGTAAGTCCTCCTTGATTATTCCAAATCTTGATCCAGGACAGCAGGGATTATAGATGTCGGTGTCAATTACAGAGCACATTGGGTTGATACGTAAACCGCACGATATGCCATTGTGCACATTCTCAATGAAATCCTTATATTTTAGATATTGAGCAACAGAGTTGAAAGTGATATGTGAACACCCCTTCACAAATTGGCGAATGGTGTCATCTGTATAAACAGGACAGTAAGCATGCGCTTTACATTTCATTTCCTCATTGGCAAGCAGCATTTCATTGACGGAGCTTGCAGTGGTTTCTATTCCGTATTCTCGAAATATGGGAAAAGTTTTCCAAAGCGCGTTAGCCTTGAAAGCCATAATAATTTTAACGCCAGCCTCTTTCATCACATGCGTGATTAAATCGAGGTTTTTTCGTAGCTTGTCTTCGTAAACGATATAGTAAGGAGTTTTC
>JBNMJK010000101.1:0-5926 GCA_050873765.1 Sodaliphilus sp. | reverse complement strand
GTATAGGTGCCCTGTTTTCACCAGCTCTGGGCAGAATTGCAGGAAATAGGTGAGGAGCAAAAGTCTGATGTGCATGCCGTCAACATCGGCATCGGTGGCAACAATCACCTTATTGTAGCGCAGACCATCAATGCCGTCCTCAATGTTGAGTGCGGCCTGAAGTAGGGCAAATTCCTCATTCTCTACCACTTTTTTTGGCGCTAACCCATAGGTGTTCAGCGGTTTTCCTCGCAGTGAGAACACGGCTTGTGTCTCCACATCGCGGATTTTGGTGATAGAGCCACTGGCCGACAAGCCCTCGGTGATGAAGATGGAGGTTTCTTCGCGTCGGTCGTTGTCCTTCGGGGCGCGTGTGTCGTTGAAGTGAACGCGGCAGTCGCGGAGCTTGCTGTTGTGCAGTGCCACCTTCTTGGCGCGCTCACGGGCCACCTTGGTCACACCGGCTATGGCTTTACGCTCTTTTTCGCTCTCCTGAATTTTCTTTAGCATGATTTCAGCCGTGGTGGCATCTTTATGCAGGTAATCGTCCACTTCCTTTTTCACGAAGTCGTTGATATACTTGTAGATGGTGGGACCATCTTTCCACATCACGCTACTGCCCAGTTTGATTTTGGTTTGTGATTCAAACACCGGCTCTTCCACCTTGATACTGATGGCGGCCACCATGCCATTGCGAATGTCGCTGTACTCAAAATTCTTGCCATAGAATTCCTTGATGGTGCGCGACACCGCCTCACGGAAAGCCGTCTGGTGGGTACCGCCCTGAGTGGTGTGCTGGCCGTTGACAAACGAGTAAAATTCCTCGCCCACTTGTGCTGCGTGTGTCACCACAATTTCGATGTGCTCGCCTTTGAAATGCATGATAGGGTAGAGCGGATCGTTGGTCATATTCTCCTTCAGCAAGTCGCTCAAGCCATTGCGTGAGTGATAGCGTTTGCCGTTGTAGATGATGGTGAGGCCCGTGTTTAAGAACGAATAGTTCTTAATCATGGCCTCAATGATGTCGTCGCGGAATTCGTAGTTTTTGAAGATACTGGAGTCGGGGGTGAATTTCACAAGAGTACCGTTTTCTTCAGTAGGATTAGGCACAATGCCGCTCTCTTCCACCACAAGGCCTTCCTCATAGGTGACCGAAGAGCTTTGCCCGTCGCGGACGGAGCAAATGTAGAAGTAGCTCGACAGTGCATTCACAGCCTTTATACCCACGCCGTTCAAGCCCACCGAGCGCTTGTAGTTCTTCGAGTCATACTTGCCACCAGTGTTCATTTTGCTTGATGCGTCTTTCACCTGGTCGAGAGGTATGCCACGGCCATAGTCACGAATGGTGACACTGCCATCTGCCACATCAATGGTGATGATGGGCTGTTTGGCAAAACCGGTGTTGAACTCATCTATGCTGTTGTCCATCACCTCCTTGATGAGCACATATATGCCATCGTCGCTTTGTGAGCCATCGCCAAGTTTGCCTATATACATACCTGGACGCAAGCGTATGTGCTCACGAGGGGTGAGGGTCACCAGTTTGTCGTAACCGCCAGTGTCGCTGGGTTGTCGTGTGTCGTTGTTCAATTCGAGTTCTTCCGCCATTTTCTATTTCAATGTATTTCTTGTAATCACATTTAACCCACAAATTTACGACATTTTCCTCAAATTCACAATAAGCTCTCTTAGCATAGCTTTGTATCACCATATTCCTGGACTTTCCGCCCGAGGCCGTCGTAATA
The DNA here is from genome assembly GCA_050873765.1 of Sodaliphilus sp. GTDB lineage: Bacteria > Bacteroidota > Bacteroidia > Bacteroidales > Muribaculaceae > Sodaliphilus. Next base: position 4,202 of record JBNMJK010000101.1, on the reverse strand, counting down.
GGTCACGTTCTTCAGATTCTGGTGCCACGATGTGAGCTGCGCCACACTGTCGGCAGCCACCAGCGGACGGATCTGCACAATATGGCTCTTGCCCGGCGAGGCAAAACACGGGTTTTGCGCCCTGGCTGTGCCTGTTCCAGCCAGCAACCACAACGCCAATATCACCGCAAAGCACCTCATGTTATCACTTTCTTAATAGGGACGGGCGTATTTTTGCGACACGTAGAAGTAGCCGTTGGCATATTCCACTCGCCACCAGCCATTGCTCATTCCCACGCATTTTAAGATGTCGCCTTTGCCCAGATGCACATGCTCGCCATAATAGCTGAGCGGCGCGTAGTTTTTCCCGGGACCAACGCGCAGCAGCACGTTGTTGCCAGTGATGATTACATTGCTGGGTAGAGCGGGTGTGGCGCTGCTTACGGGGCGAGCGAATGAGCTGTGAATCCACAGCGTGCGCCCGCGGAAGCTCACTTCGTAGAATCCCCCAGAGGAGTAGCCTGTCCATGATAGCACTTGCCCCTTCTGGGGATAGATAGGTGTGCCGTTGCTGCTGGCAAACACAGCTGCGTTTAATGAAGGATTGAGGCGGAGCCGCACATGGTTACCCGTTACTTGCACGTTGGCTGCCAATGCGCTCACGCTCATAGCAATTGCAGTGGCCGAGGCGAGAAAAATATTCTTGATTTTCATAGATGGTGTAAATGTTAATGTTATCTGTTGTTAGTTTTTCTTTTTTTCAAATTTCTTTTCCCATTCATACAGACCTTCGTTTTCAGCCTTGATGATTACGGGCATTCCCACAAAAGCGTATTGCTCTTTCAACGTGATGATGTCGGCATCGCGAAGACGTATGCAGCCTTCACTTGCTCGACCAGGAACTGTGTTCTCATTGTTGGTGCTGCCGTGAATGCCGATGCCGCTATGCCCCGGAGTGGCCAGGCGCAGAAACCAGTGTCCGTAGGCCTTGATGCTGCCTCGGCCATCGTGAAAATCGTGATGCCATGATGAAGCGTCTTGTATTTGGCTGATTCTAAATGGTTTTCCTTTTGGCGACTCTGGAGTCTTCATGTCGCCTTTACGCTGCTTGTTGCCTTTGTTTTTGCTGAGGCACACAGGAAACTCCCTCAACAGCAAAGTGTCGCCTTTTACTACATCGTAAACCCTCAAGTTGAGGTCTTTTTTTGAAATGACGATAAACGACAGTTTGCTTGCTTTTCTCGTAGGCTCGTTTTGCACGGTGCCTGCTTTCTTTGCTTTCTTTGCTTTGTTCTGGGCAAGCGTTGCACCGAAGCAAAGCATAGCCATGATGGATATGAATATTAATTTCTTCATCGGTTTGAGTTTTTTATGGGTTTGTGTAGTTATTTATATTTTTTAGCGATGGCATAGATGCTTTCAAACATCTTTCGGTCGGACTCTGTGAGGGTGATGCCTCTACGTGTCATCACGCGCTCAGCTATGGTGAAGAACGATTTCAGATTCACGTCCTTGAACCCCGCATTGCTGCTTCCCTCCATAAATGATTGCACAAAATTACGGGGAAATCCACTTCCGTGTATGTTCACGCCCACGCCAAGCACGGTGGCGGTGTTGATCATACAGTTGACCCCCGTTTTGCAATGGTCGCCCATAATCAGCCCCACAAACTGCCTGCCTGTTCGTTCAAATCGACGTGAGGCATAGTTCCATAGCTTGATTTCCCCATAGTCGTTTTTGAGGTTGGAAGCCGTGGTGCCCCCACCGAGGTTGCACCATTCACCCACCACGGCATCGCCAATGAAGCCATCGTGAGCCTTATTGCTATACCCTAAAAACACGGTGTTTTCCACCTCTCCGCCCACTTTACAGTAAGGACCGAGTGTGGTGCCTTCGTAAATTTTGGCGCCGATTTTCACTTTGGCGTTGTGGCAAGCAGCAAACGGTCCACGAATGCAGGCACACTCCATAATTTCCACATCTTTTCCGATGTAGATAGGCCCATTCTTGGCGTTTAAAAACGCGCCGTCCACGCACGCGCCTTCTTCAATGAAGATGAGATTGGGGTCGCCAATCACCGTGGCCGAGGGTGGAATAGGTTGTGAGGTACGATTTTGAGTGATTCTCTGAAAATCAGAACGCAGTATATCACTGTTAAGCTCAAATATGTCGTATAGCCTATTGATGCAGTAGGGGTGGACGGTGGATTGGAGTGTGCGTTTGAAATTACGGCTGTCGAAGTTCTCAGGCGTGCCGTAAAACGCCACCACTTGGTCGGCATCTACCACGGCTTCACCTTCAGCCAGTGAGAGCACTTGTTTTGCCAATTCGGGTGAGGGCAAAACGTTGCCTGCCACCATCAGGTTACATTTCTCAGCCTTTAGCGGAAACTTCTCTTGCAGGTAGGAAGCTGTGAGCCACGAGTATTGCGCATCTCCCAGCATACTCTCCCATTTTTCGGCAATGGTGGTTATGCCCACTCTTAATTTTGCGATAGGGCGGGTGTAGGTTAGTGGCAGAAGCTGCTTTCTCGTGTTGTTATCGTCGTAAAAAATGATATTTCGCATTGCGTCAGTAGTTATATGTTATTCACAAAGTTAGTCTTTTTTCCTCAATATCGCAAAAAGCCTATTCGCATGGCGTCAAGCAGTTCGCAATGTGTGTGAAAAAACACACTGCGTGGTGCATAGTAATTACTATGTGTGCCACGCAGTGATTAATGTATATTTAAAATTCAGTGCTATTCTTTGGTGAGGTCGTTGATTTCTTGAATGGCGCTATCAAGGTTTTTCTTCGACTTGTGGTAGTAGATGGCACCACACACCGAACCTATTACCGCGCCGATGCATCCGCCAATCATAGCCCCCTTGTTGAAGTCGCTGCCTCCGTCGTAAAGTTCCAGCATAAACCAGCAAAACCAGACTGCCAAGAATGGAATGCCAATCATGAGCCACTTGTTGCCAAGCGATTTGTATTTCAGCATTTTCTTTTTCAGCTCCACCAGACTGCCGTTGATCACGTCGTCGGGATTGATGCCCCTTCTGCTGTAGATAGAGAAGACGAGGCACACGATGAGAAACAGGTTCGTGACGATATCGAACGCCACCGACATACCTATCTTCCATAATATAAAAACATTGATAGGAATGTAAAAGGTAGTGAGAATGGCGTAGATTTTGCCTTCTTTATTGATTTTTGAGATGCGCTCACTGGTTACCTTGCGCATCAACCTGTCGTTTACGATTTTTTGCTCGTCAAGTTTTTGCTTCAATATGTTCAGCTGGTTTCGCATATTCTCCAGCTCAGTCATGTCATTGTTGCTTATGTTGTTCATAATTGCGCAAGTTTAATCGTTAGTCATTTGTTTGAGCTGCTCTTTGATACGGAAAAGCCTTACCGACACCTGCTTTGTGGTGATGCCGACCACTGCGGCTATCTCATCGTAGCTCATGTTCTCTAACCATAGGAGCACTATGGCTCTGTCGAATGGGCGGAGTCGGGATATGCGTTGCTTGAGCATGTTCACTTGCTTGGTGTTGGCGTCTTTGTCCTCAAAGAGGTTGATGTCCATGCTTAAAGGCACGGTCTTCATCTTTTTCTTGCGGTCGGCAGAAATGCAGGTGTTGAGCGTGATGCGCCATATCCATGTCTTGATGCTGCTGTTGCCCTTGAAAGAGGGCAGACCTTGCCACACTTTCACGAGCGCTTCCTGAAAAAGGTCGTTCACCTCTTCGGGGTCTTTGGAATACATGTAGCACACGGAATAGATGGTGCTTTTGTGCTCGTCCACAAGTTTTTTAAATTCGGTTTCTAATGATTGCGTCATCGTTGTTTGTTTGCATTACATGCTTTTTTTACTCTTTAGACGCAAATGTAGTGGAAAAACTACATATCTTGCCAGCAATAATGATTTTTTTTGTAATTTTGTGTGAATTATTTTTCTTTCATATGCTTGCATAGGCTCTAAAGTAACAGATTTTTTTGTTTTTATAACTGTTTTTTCTAGTTTTTCGGCTAAATCTTCTAATGCTTTTTCTCTTTTTGCTTTATATCCTTCTATGTCTAATATTACTCTTACTCTGTTTTCAATGCCTTTACTAGCTACTGTTGATAGTATATTTTGCATGGCATATAGGGTTTCTCCTCTATATCCTATTAGGCATCCTAGGTTTTCGTTATTTATGTTTACTTTTAAACCTGTTGTTGTCTTTTCTATGCTATAT
>JBNMJK010000100.1:0-6342 GCA_050873765.1 Sodaliphilus sp. | reverse complement strand
TATCGGGGATTGCTTAACTAATTAACCTTCTAATACCATTAACATAAACCTTAAACAAAATGAAATAAAAACCGTCGTCGCGACGCTCAGTATTTCATAACCTTAAAAACTAATACCATGAAAAACCGATACAAAAGTAGTAGAAATATGTTATATAACATAATTTTCGGGCACAAAATGCTGAAATTTAACACCAATTAACTAAAATAGGCCATAAAACCACGAATTTTGCGAATTACTCTCATTTTGTTCGCTGCATAGCTGGGCAAAATAAGCAGCCACGAATCACGCGAATGTCACGAAAAATCTGCCGATGGGGGCAAATCGTGACACTCGCATGACTCGTGGCCGATATGATGCTGGAGTGTGGTGTAGATTAGCGGCTCTGAGCCAGGAACTCCTCAAGGTCGGTGGGGTGATAAGGAATACGCTCCTCGCCGAGGAAGCGGCAGCCGTCGGCGGTGATGAGCACATCATCTTCGATGCGTATGCCACCAAAGTCCTTATAGGTTTCGAGCATGTCGAAGTTGAGGAATTCGGCGCAGTGTCCGTTGGCACGCCATTCGTCGATGAGGGCAGGAATGAAATAGATGCCCGGCTCATCGGTCACCACGAAGCCTTCCTCAAGGCGACGGCCCATGCGCAGGCAGTTGGTACCAAACTGCTCCAGGTTCGGGCGAGTCTCCTCGTCGAATCCTACATATATCTGCCCGAGACCCTCCATGTCGTGCACGTCGAGACCCATCATGTGGCCCAATCCGTGAGGCAGGAACATGGCGTGAGCACCGGCACGCACAGCCTCTTCGGTGTCGCCCTTCATAAGTCCGAGCTCTTTGAGGCGGTCGGTCATCTTGCGGCATACGGCAAAGTGCACGTCGGCGTACTTCACGCCAGGGCGCGCCACTTCAAGCACATAGTCGTGGCACTCCTCCACAATGCGGTAGATCTCGAGCTGACGCTTGGTAAACTTGCCGCTCACGGGGAAAGTGCGCGTGTGGTCGGAGCAATAGTGGTTGAGGTTCTCGGCGCCGCAGTCGCACAGGGCAAGGCGTCCTTTTTGAAGCAGGGCAGGCGATGGATTGCCGTGCATGATTTCGCCATGCTGTGAGAAAATGGTGGCAAACGACGTCTGCGATCCGTAAGAGCGCGCTATGCCGTCGATCTGGCCGCCCACATACTGCTCGCTCACGCCAGCCACGCCAATGCGCATGGCGGTTGTGTGCATCTTGTAGCCGATGCTGCAGGCCTGCTCAATTTCTGCAATCTCGAGCGCCGACTTGGTGGAGCGCATCTTCACCACGGCATGAATGAGCTGGAGCGAAGCTGCCTCCTTCTGTGCGGAAGGGTGAATGCCCAACAGGTCCATGATCTGGATTTTAGTGTCGTGGCGGTAAGGGGGCAGGAAATGGATGGGCTGTGAGGCGGCTTTAGCCTTGCTCACCAATTCGGCCAGCACTGCCATGGGGGCAGAGTGGACCACGCCCACCTGTGCAGCCATGTCGGCCACGCTGTCAACCGAGCCATACCACACAATGTCCTCAATGTCGATGTCGTCGCCCAGCAGATATTCGCGGTCGTTATCCACATCAATCACGCCCACAAGCCCCTCGCGCTGCTGACCGAAGAAGTAGAGAAACGAGGAGTCCTGACGCAGCGGTGCATAGGCGTTGCTGGGATAGTTGCAAGGCGCGTCATTGTTGCCAAAAAGCAGAATAAGGCCGCTTTTCATCAGCTTCTTAAGCTGTGCGCGGCGATTTTTATACACATCTGAATCAAACATAGTGCTATATATTTTTATTAAAAACGTTTTTTTGCAAATGTCGATATATGAAAATGCTGCTCAAGTTGCCGGTAATCATCTGAGTCACTTTTTGATGGCGGCTTGGCGCTGCTTTCGTTCTTGCTCTTTCTGCTTGGCTCGCTCTTTTCGCTCGCGTTCCTTCTGCTTGGCTCGCTCCTTCCGCTCCTGCTCCTTGGCTTTGGCGGCGGCTTTGCGTTCTTGCTCGCGCTGCTTGCGTGCCTTTTCCTTGGCTTTGGCGGCATCTTTGCGCTCCTGCTCCTTTTGCTTGCGTGCGTCGTCTTTGGCCTTGGCGGCAGCCTTAGCCTCGTCGTCGCGCTTGCGGTTTTCGGCCTTGATTGCGTCTTCACGCGCACGTTCAGCCTGCTTGATGGAGTCTTGACGTTCCTTCTCTGCTTTCTGGGCAGCCTTACGCTCGGCTTTCAACCTACGTTCGGCTTCCTTCTCGGCTAATTTCGCTGAGTCGGCACGGTATTTTTCAAGATTCTTTAGTTTGAGCGCTGCGAGTTTCTCGGCAGCCTTGATAGAATCCTGCTGACGCTTCTCCGCTTCCTTTTCGGCTTTAATGCGCTCTTTTTCAGCCTTGGCAGCCGCTTTGGCTTCGGCCTTTGCCACCTTGGTGCTGTCGGCGGCTCTCATCGGGGCTGTGGTGCCGGCAGGAGCTGCCTCTGTGGCGGCAGGAGCGGTTTTTGCCGGCTTATCCGTATTTTCTTGGGTGGCGGATGTAGGCGCCTCGCTCTTTCTTTCCTTCACTGGCTTTTTGCGCACGGTGGGTCGAGCCTCTACGGTGTTCGTGCCGTCGTCGATCACCAAATCTGGATTTTCAGGAACCACGGTCACTTGCTGAGCCTCCTGCTCCTGCTGTTTTTTGGGCGTGAGAATGGCCGAAACATCAGCCTTGCTCTGCTCCTCCTTCGCTTGTGCCGGCTCTTTGCGCTTCTCGGCCTTTTTCTCGGGGCGCACACTCTTGGCTGGCTTCTTCGGCTCCGCCTTTTCTGAATCGCCGGTGGCGGACTCAGCCGGTGGCACTTTCGCCTCCACCTCTTTCTCGTTCTCGGTGTCGAGATAGCGGAAATAGTCCTCAAACGACCGGCCCTCGCTGAGCAGCAGGTTGAAGTTCTCCTCACTGATGAGCACAGGGTGTACAAGCCCAATGTATTGCTTAAACTCGGCCGCCGCGTCAAACACTGTGCGGTAGCTGAGCAGTTCTGCATAATTGGCGAATCCTTTCACCACGAGCAGCCCCATGTTGCCGAAAGTCATCTTCTCCAGGTCGTAGTCGCGCACATTGAAAGAGCGGAAATTGTGTCGGGCCAGTTCGTAGAGCAGGATATTGGAGTTGATAGAGTCGGTGCTATATACCAGCACAAACACCTGCGGCTTTCCGGCAGAAGCCTTAATGTCGGTGAACTGCTTGTCGGAGGCGCGATGCGCGGCGGTGTCGTTGGTCAATGCCATAGCCGACCACTGCATGCCACGCGCATTACTACCGCCACCGGCAAGCTGGCGGCCAGCCTTCACCTGCTTCATGATGGCCGAAGCCGTGGGTGTGATGTCGGTTTCGGGATAGCGCTCAAGCATTTCCTTCAGCACTTCCTTAAATTTGTCGTAGTTCTTCTGGGTCACGTAGGCCAAAGCATCGATAAACATAAACTTAGGCATCAGCTTTGAGAGCGGATAGCGACGCATCATCTCGGCGTAGGCCTCGTGTACAGCCTCGTTGCGGTTGTTCAGATAGTTGTCGTAGGTGGCGGCGTAGAGTTCTTCCTGCACCTGGTCCATCTTCTTCAAATTGTCGAGATAGGCGGGGTCCTTCATCGCCATGCCATATTTTGAGTCTGCAAAGTCGGAAAGAATGAGCTGTCGCCACTTTTCCGCCTCGGCGGCTTGGTCGGTGCGCATACACAGCAGATAAAGATTGTAGTACACATCAAGCCGGTAGATGTTGTCGGGGTAACGCTCAAGCAGCTCCTTAAACTCATGGTCGGCCGCGCTGAAGTCCTCTAATTTGTCCTTCAGAATCAGTCCCATGTTGTAAAGTCCCTCCTGAATCACATCGTTGGACGTCTGTATCTGCTCGGGCGTGGACGGAATCTGCTTCAGATAGTATTCCTCAAAGTGCGGGTCTTCGGCGTGCTTCACCGAGTCGCGCTGTGCTTTTGTGAGCGTGGTGTCGGCAGGGTTCTGCGGTGAGGAGGCCGAGTCGGCAGGCGTGCCGGTGGCTGACTCCTCATCACCGAAAGAGAACGTGTTCTTATTGCGTCGGCGCCAGTTGTCCTCCAGCTTACGGTTGCCCCACTGCTGCTGGAAAGCTGTTTTGCCGGCGTTTTTGGTGGTGGTGTTGTAGAAGTACCACGACTTGTCGTTGTTGAGCGTGAAAGCCGTTGGGGCGTTTCTGTTGGTGCCCATATTGTTGCCCTTGGCGCTTTGGTTGGCCATATATTCCTCCCTTGCGGCATTCTCGGCATCTTCCTTCTCCTTCTTCTTCAAGTCGTCGATAATCTTCTTGATCACTTTCTTTTGCTCATCGACCGACATTCGTGAGAGGCGCAGGAGCGAGTCTTGCAGCGTGACGTTGCCGGCATACACAGCCAGTTCGTCGAGCACATCGCTGCGCTTTTTCAGTTCGCGGTAGTTGGGATACGCCTCGCTCAGCTGCGGAATGGCCTCAGAGTAGCACGGCTGCGCAAGGTCGTACTTGTGCTGGGTGAAATAGATGCCGCCGAGGGCGAGTTGGCTGATAGCCTTGTCGATGCCGTTGCGCGTGCTCTTTTCCGCAGCCAGCTTGTAGTTTACCACAGCGTTGGCGGTGTCTTGCCTCGATAGATACAGATTTCCGATGGCGTAATACACCTGGTCGAGGTATTCCTTGTTGCGGTCGTAGCGCGTCATGTGCTTGAGTGCCTTCACTTCAGACATAATGTTCTGTCCCTGAAACACAGCGCTCTGCTTGATGCGCGCGTTGAATTTTGTGCGGTATGTGGATCCGCTGTGGCTGCCTGCGCGCTTAAACGCCTCGTAGGCCAGCTGCTTCTCACCGGCGTCTTCATAAAGTTGGCCCAGCAGGAAGTTGAGGCGCACCTTTTGCGCGCCGCTTTGCCCCTTGATGGCCTCGGCCAGATAGGGGATAGCCTCGCGGTTCTTTCCCGACTTGATGTAGAAGTCGGCAAAGGCAAGGTTGGCGAGCGAACGAACGCGCTTGCTGGTAATCTGGTCGATGTGCACATGCGCCAGCACATTGTCGGCCTCGGTGGTCCACCCCATGGCGCAATAGCTCAGCGCCTCCCAAATCTGGCACTCCAGCACCAGCTCCGGCTTCCAGGTGAAGTGGCGGGTGATGTAGTGGAATGTGGCCGACGATGCCAGAAAGTCGCCTTTCATGTATTCTGCTTTAGCGAGCATCAGCCACGCGTTGTGAATAAAGGGGTTGTATTCCTCGCGCTTGAGATATTCCTTGTATTTCGGGTCGGCTCCCTTGCCCGACTTCTTAGCGGGCTTTTTCTTGATGGAGTGAAGGGCTATGGCCTTCTGCATTTTTTCGATCGTGCGGTCGAAACTTCCCGACGGCTGCGGCGACTTGGGAGAAGTGCGAGCCTCGGCAGGGTGAATGAAAAGGTGCTGAGAGTAGTCGTCTTGATAGTCGTTTTCCAGCACCTTGATTTGCTCCTCATAGTTGGTCATGCCGTTGTAGTACACATTATAGCGAGTGGTGAACGCCTGCCAGAAGCGCGACATGGGCGTGTTCTTCTTTGCGCCACATGCGGCTAAAAGAAGGGTGATAGATGCCAGCAGCATCAACGGTATGTAACGGCCTGTTTTATTCATCATTAATAGTACTATAACGCAGTTTCCTCCTTTTTATTGTGCCAGCGCGCACTCACCCACACCCCGGCTCGCGCCACGGCATACAAAGCAATGAGCAGCAGTACGATAGTGGCCGACACCGGCACCGACAGCACCACGCTGAGCAGTACACCCCCCAGCGAGCACACCAGGCTGATGACCACCGACCGGCACATAAGCGGCAGCAGGCGGCAAGTGTGCAGCTCGGCTATCATCTGCGGCATTGTGAACAGCGACATGAGCAGCATGATGCCGATGAGGCGTATGGTGAGCACGATGCACACCGATGTGAGCACCGTCATCATCAGGTTGATGGCACCCACGGGCACACCTTGCGTGCGGGCAAAGTTGGGGTCGAAGGCACAGCTGCGAATGACCGGGAAGAACAAGGCCATCACCGTGAGCAGCACCACCACATACACGGCAAAGGCGATGTGGTCCCACTTGCCGATGGTGAGAATGTTGCCAAACAGAAACGACGACAGCTCTGGCACATACCCCGGTGTGAGGAATATGAAAATGGTGCCGAGCGCCATGCCCAAGGCCCACACCACGCCTATGGCGGAGTCTTCGCGCACATGCTCCCGTGTGGCGAGCCACTCCACGCCCAGCGCCGACAGAATTGCGAACACCCCGGCGGTGAGTGCGGGGTTAAGCCCTGCGTAGAAGCCCAGCCCCAATCCGCCAAAACTGGCGTGGGT
>JBNMJK010000099.1:0-6737 GCA_050873765.1 Sodaliphilus sp. | reverse complement strand
ATATCTGGCTCGGCAAAACTATTTGAGCCAGAGTATTCAAATATCCTTGTTCCATGCTACAAAGGAACTATTTTTTGTTAATTGACACAAATTCATCCCCACTAATTTTCTACTGAGCTGAGGGGGCTACCCTTTGGCCACCTGATGAAAAAAATTACGGCTGACACTCCATGAGTAATCAGCCGTAATCTGTACCCAGAGCCGGGATCGAACCGGCACGGGTCGCCCCACTGGTGTTTGAGACCAGCGCGTCTACCTATTCCGCCATCTGGGCTAAAAAAAGGGCTTTTTGAAAGCCCTTCTATAAAATTGGTTGTCTTACCAGGATTCGAACCTAGACAGGCAGAACCAAAAACTGCAGTGCTACCATTACACCATAAGACAATCCTAACAATCAGACTCATCGTCGTAATTGCGATGCAAAATTACGCCTATTTTTATTATTACGCAAGTTTTTGCGCTTTTTTTTCGGCTTTCTTTCAAATAATTTCGCTAAAATAAGGCTGTGAGCATCTTCCCATCATGCCGCAGTGGCTGGTGGGCTGAATTTCATGGGGCGCGAATAGAGGGAAAAGGATTTTTTTTGTAAATTTGCTGTTTTAAAAAACCACGACAATAATGGACGAAGATTTTGACATAAGAAGGGAGCGCACTGCAGGCGACCAGGACGTGGAAAAGGCTTTGCGCCCTGTGCGCTTTGAGGACTTTTCCGGGCAGGACAAGATTTTGGAGAACCTGCGCGTGTTTGTGTCGGCAGCGCGTATGCGCGGCGAGGCTCTCGACCACATACTTTTCTACGGCCCTCCAGGACTGGGCAAGACCACCCTCAGCAATATCATAGCCAACGAGCTGGGCGTGGGGTTCAAGGTCACTTCCGGGCCGGTACTCGACAAGCCTGGCGACTTGGCAGGACTGCTCACCTCGCTTGAGGAGAATGATGTGCTGTTTATCGATGAAATTCACCGCCTAAGCCCGGTGGTGGAGGAATATCTCTACTCGGCTATGGAGGACTACCGCATCGACATTATGATCGACAAAGGCCCTGGCGCACGCTCGGTGCAACTGTCGCTCGCACCGTTCACCCTCATCGGCGCCACTACGCGCAGCGGTCTGCTCACCTCGCCACTGAGGGCGCGCTTTGGCATCAACTGCCACCTGGAATACTACAGCCACGAGGTGCTGGAGCAGATTGTGAAACGGTCGGCACGGCTGCTGAATGTGCCCATCACCGACGAGGCCGCCCTTGAAATTTCGCTCCGCAGCCGCGGCACGCCGCGTATCGCCAACTCGCTGCTGCGCCGTGTGCGCGACTTTGCGCAGGTGAAAGGCTCCGGAAAAATCGACACCGCCATTGCCCGCTATGCGCTGGAGGCACTGAACATCGACAAATACGGCCTCGACGAAATCGACAACAAGATTCTGCTCACCATCATCGACAAGTTTAAGGGTGGCCCTGTGGGGCTCAACACCATAGCCATGTCGCTCAGCGAAGACCCTGGCACCATCGAGGAGGTGTATGAGCCGTATCTTGTGAAAGAGGGCTTCATCAACCGCACGCCACGTGGGCGCGAGGTCACGGAACTTGCCTATAAGCACCTGGGGCGGAAAGCCATTTCCAGCGAGGGCAGCCTATTCAGCGAGTAGGCGACTCACTCCCCCACCCTATATCCTCTATCTAAAAAAAGAGAAACATTTTTTCATAAAGTAATTTTCACTCATATATATATATTATATTGTGGCATCAAATTTAAAATCTCTTGCTAAAGACACCGCCATCTACGGTGTAAGCAGCATTTTCGGGCGTTTCCTCAACTACCTGCTCGTGCCCCTCTACACCGCCACCCTGTCGGCGGCTTCAGGCGGCTATGGCGTGATCACCAACCTCTACGCCTGGACCGCGCTGCTGCTGGTGATACTCACATTCGGTATGGAGACCACCTTCTTCCGCTTTGCCAACAAAGCCGGAGAAGACGCAGAAAAGGTTTACAGCACCACCCTGGTGGCAGTGGGCGCAGTGGCGCTGATGTTCGTGGCTGCCGTGGTGGGCTTTCTTCCCTCAATTTCCAGCGCGCTCGGCTATGCCGACCACGAGTCGTGGGTGGCTTCAATGGCCATAATCGTGGCGCTCGACGCCTTCCAGGCCATTCCTTTCGCCTATCTGCGCTATAAGAAAAAGCCTATCAAGTTTGCCGGGCTGAAGTTGGCGTTCATCTTTGTGAACATTCTGCTCAACCTGCTCTACTTCCTGATTCTGCCAAAGGCAAAGTGCAACCTTTTCGGCATGTACGACTCCAATTTCACGCTGAATGTGGGCTATGTGTTCTACATCAACCTCGTGACCACCGGCGGCATCACCTTCCTGTTCTGGAAAGAGCTGGTGTGCATCAAGTGGCGATTCGACGCCGCACTGCTGAAACGAATGTTGAGCTACAGCTGGCCCATTTTGGTGCTGGGCATTGCCGGTATCCTCAACCAGGCAGCCGACAAAATCCTTTTCCCCATCATCTACGAGGCAGCCGACCAGCAAAAGCAGCTGGGCATCTATGGAGCAGCGGTGAAAATAGCCATGATTATGGCACTGATCACCCAGGCGTTCCGCTACGCCTACGAGCCATTCGTGTTTGGCAAGAGCAAGGACAAGGACAACAAGGACACCTACGCCAAGGCTATGAAATACTTCATCATGTTCACCCTTTTTGCCTTCTTGGCTGTGATTGCGGGCATCGACGTGCTCAAGCGCATCATCGCCCCCGACTATTGGGAGGGGCTGAAGGTGGTGCCCATTGTGATGGCGGCAGAGATTATGATGGGGGTGTATTTCAACCTCTCATTCTGGTATAAGCTCATCGACAAGACCATCTGGGGAGCGGTGTTCTCATTTGCGGGCTGCGCTGTGCTGCTGGGCATCAACTTCTTGTTTGTGCCCCGCTATGGCTACATGGCATGCGCATGGGGCGGATTCGCTGGCTATGGCACCGCCATGGTGCTGAGCTACATTGTGGGTCAGAAATACTACCCGATAGCCTACCCGATGAAGGATATAGCCCTCTACACACTGCTCGCCGCGGCGCTGTTTGCCGCCATGCAGTGGCACCCGTTTGGCGCGCAAATGCCCGACACGCTCTACCGCTGCGTGCTGCTGATGGTGTATTTTGCCGTGATGTTCAAGCGTGAGCACATGGGCAAGATGCTGGCAAAAATCTGATTGTGGGCAAATTCTTCCGGTAACGGGTGTCATTTTTATGCTTTTTTGCATTTTTTACCAAGCTCAAATCCATTGGTTTTCTTTACCTTTGTGAATCATTAGCTACATATAAATTTATACGCGAATGTTCGGCTTCAAAGTTCTTCGTCTGAAATTGGCTCTTGCCGCCCTGCTGCTTGCCACAGCAGTGGGCGTGGGGTGCGCGCAGGTGAAAGTGAACGGCTCATCGGCCAACCTGATTTACGACGGCATCGATGTGTCGAGCTACCAGAAGGACATCGACTGGAGCGCCACTGCGCAGGACAAGAACATCAAATTCGTGTATGTGAAGGCCACCGAGGGCGCCACCTACCGCTCACGCCACTATCAATTCAACATCGACAACGCTCGCCAGTATGGCATACTTGTGGGAGCCTACCACTTTTTCCGCCCCAATGTGCCGGTGGAGAAGCAGTTTCTCAATTTCACCTCTATCGTGAAAAAGGAGGAGCAGGACCTGATTCCGCTCATCGATGTGGAGGTGCGAGGCAACATATCCGTGCCGGCGCTGGTGGACTCGGTGCTGTCGTTTGCCGTGAAACTGGAGCGCCACTATGGGTGCCGCCCCATGATCTACACCGGCAGCGCGTTCTACAACTCCTACCTCAGCGGCAGGGTGAACGGCTATCCGCTTTTCATCGCGCGCTATTCCAAGGTGGAGCCGCGACTGATAGGGGGCGCCAAGTGGGTGCTCTGGCAATTTTCGGAGAAAGGCGTGATTGCCGGTATCGACCATGCGGTGGACCTCTGCCGCTTCAACAAGGGCTGCGGCCTGAACGACATCCGCATGAAGGGTGGCGGCAAAAAGTCGCATCACCGGCAGCAGGCGGCTGTGCCGCAAAGGCAGAAGAAATCGGAGGCTGAGCAGCGCAATGTGCCTCCAAAGAAGGAAACTGAGCAGCAGCGGAAAGAACGCGAAAAGGCCGAGAAAGAGGCTGCGAAAATGGCGAAGAAGCGCAAGGCTGAAGAGGCCAAAGAAGCCGAGCGCCTGGCCAAGCAAAAGGAGAAACTGAGGAAACTCAGAGAAAAAGAGGAAAAGGAAGCTGCAAAAGAGGCCCAAAAGTTGCGCGAAAAAGCCGCAAAGCAGGCTCAAAAGAAAGCCGAGAAGGAGGCAAAGCAGCGTCAGGAGCAGGCCAAACGCCAGCAGAAAGAACGCGACGACTCTCTGAAGAAGGAGAAGGAGCGCCAGCAAGAGGCCAAACGCCGGCAAAGCAGCACACAGCCACAGGCAAAGCCTCGCCAAGAGCAAAAGGCGGCAAAGCCTGCCAAGCAGCAGCAAGCCAAGCCTTCAGCCGACAAGGCCCACAAGCCTGCCGAGGCAAAGCCAGCCACTAAAGCGGCTCCAAAAAGGCAGAGCCAAAACCAAAAGGCCACCAGCAAAGGCAAACGCCTGAATCAAAGCAGCGCCGACAACGACGACATCTACTACTAACCACCCGCCATCGCAACAATGCAGACCACATACGATGTTAGGGCCACGGCATGCCGCGGCCCTAACACATAATATACTGTTTTGGGGGGGGAGGTGATTATTACATATATTCGTCGCCATAGGTGGCTTTCACTTCTCGCACATAGTTGCGGATTTTCTGCTCCTCGGCGCGAGGCACAATCAGTAGCGCATTGTCGCTGTCGGCAATGATGTAATTGTCGAGTCCAGAGACCACCACCAGCTTGTCGGGCGAAGCCGACACCATATTGCCATGGCTATTCATCATCATGGTTTTGGTGCCTTGCGTCACGTTGCCGTCACGGGTCTTTGGAATCACATCGTAAAGTGCCCCCCATGTGCCGAGGTCGGTCCAGCCAATGCCCTCCACTCGGAGCACAGCCACATTCGACGCCTTTTCAAGCACCGCATAATCTATCGAGATGCTCTGGCTGGCGGCGTAAATCTCGCTCACGAACTCCATTTCCTTATCCGTTCCATATATGCCTTCGCCCTCGCGGAATCTTGGCGACACCTTAGAGGAGGCTCCATCGGCATAAAGCGCCTTGATGATGGCATCGGCACTCCAGAAAAAGATGCCGGTGTTCCAATAAAACTCGCCACTGTCCACAAACACCTTCGCCAAATCCTCATCGGGCTTCTCGGTGAAGGTCTTCACCCAGGCAAACTCGCCGTCAATCTCCTTGCCTTGCTGAATATAGCCGTAGCGGGTTTCGGGGTGCGTGGGTTTCACGCCAAAGGTGAGCAGCGTGTCGGTGTGCTCCACAAACTCAAACGCCTTTACAACGCTCAGTCTGAACTCATCTACACGGAGAATAATATTGTCGCACGGCGCCACCATAATCTTGGCGTCGGGGTTAATGGCCCTGATGTGGTAAGCTGCCCAGGCGTTGCCCGGTCCGGTGCGTCGGCGGGCAGGCTCGAGGAGAATCTGGCTGTCGGTGATTTCCGGCAGCTGCTCCTTCACCACCGATGCATATTCACTTTGTGTGAGTAAAAATATATTTTCTTGCGGAACAATGCCCTTCAGGCGCGCCACGGTGAGCTGCAGCAGCGATTGTCCGGTTCCAAGGAAGTCGAGAAATTGCTTGGGCATCAGTGTGCGGCTCTTTGGCCACAGGCGGCTTCCACATCCGCCGCACAAAATCACACAGTATCTGTTGTTTTCGGTCGTCATACTCTGGTTTTTACTTGGTTGTTGGAATTGATATGCTAATATAGTAACTTTTACCCTAATAACGCATATCTATTAGGGAAAATTATGGCGACTACAATGATTTTATATTTTTTTAGAGGCAGAGGGGAAGCACTATTCCATATTGCCTTTCCACAGCATCAGTACGAACAGGAAAAGAAGAAGCAGAATGATAAGCCACGCCACTATCCGAAACCGCAAGCTGGCAGGCTCATGCTGATGAGTGATAAAATCGGGCGTTTTCACAAAAGGCAGCGCGCTCAGTCGCTGGTCCACGGTCTTGTCGGCGGCAGTGTGTGCCGCTGGGGAAGCCTCCTCGGTGCTTGATGGCTGTGCCGACGGGTGGGAATCGATGCTTGGCGACGACTGAGCCGGCGCAGCGGCTGAAAAAGGGAGGGGAGATCCGCAATAGGGGCAGAAATTCAGCCCTTTGGCTGGCAGACGATTGCCGCAACTGGGGCAAAATGCAATCTCGCCCTGAGCAGCAGGGGCGTTGTGCGTCTCCGCCGGCTCCTGGGGCACAGACTCCGATGGAAGCTGGCTAAGGTCAACCGTAAATTCACTCACGCACTGCGGACAAATCACCACACCGCCGCTGGCATTGAGCTTTGCCACCGACAGCGACTGCTTTTTTCCGCAATGTGGACACCTTATTTCCATCGTGATTGTGAACTATTGTTTTACGCTTTAGAGAAGAAGTATATGAATCTCTACCGCAAAGGTACAAAAAAATCATATCCGCCCCAACCGTTACAGCCATGAGCGGCCGAAAAAAAATCAAGCGCCACACCAAAAAAGGCAGCAGCATTGTAGCGGTAGGGACGTGGCATGCCACGTCAGCCTTTGGT
>JBNMJK010000098.1:0-7404 GCA_050873765.1 Sodaliphilus sp. | reverse complement strand
CCCTGCAACTGAGAGCAATTTAATTATTAATATATTTTAAATATTATTCTGATTATGAAACGACTAACAACGCTATTCGCTATCGCTGCCATTAGTGTGGCAAGCCTTTCGGCAAAGACTCTGAAAACCGGCCCTATTTATGTGCTCGACGGCAAAAAAGTGGAAAATTTCGACGGCTCACAGCTTGTGGGCAAAACCATTGCCAACTATTATATCGACAAGGAGAAAAACGTGCATGTGATTCTTACGGCGGAACATGTGGCTGGCAAGGCTGTGAAAAAAGTGAGCACCATTCAGACGGTAAGCCCTTTGAATGATGGAGAAAACTTTTCTCCATCTACCACCACAAACCATTACCTTGCAGGCGAAGCCGTGTTTGTGCTTGATGGAAAACTGATTTCTGTTTCGGAATTCTCTTCATTAAAGCCGTCGGTGCTATCTACCGTGAAAGTGATTAAAGACAAGGATAACGCCGACTTCAAGAAATATGCAGCGCTGGCCAAGAAAGCGAACAATGTGGAGCCAAAGTGCGTGGTGCTGGTCACCTCGAAATAGCCGCTCGTTCGCACTCGCCCTATCATTAGCACTGAGATAGATAAATCGAAACAAGAAAGGCGCGCCATATCGTGGAAGATGTGGCGCGCCTATTTTATAGCGCATGGTGAATGTGTGATGGTGTGATGTCAGAAGGTGTATTCAAGGCACTCGTCGAGCAGACGCGTGATTTCCTCCTTGTCGAGGTTTTGACCGATGAACACGATTTTCTGCATACGGTCGCCATACTTCTCGTCCCAGTCGCGGCGTAGGGTAGGGTCGGTTTCAAGCATTCGCTTCAATTCATTTTCCGGCATCGTGGCATAGAATTTTCCGGCTTGGCGGATAGTTTTCTGCTTTCCGGCCTGCTCAAAGAGGTAGCACATGTCGGGCTCATCGGTAAAGTAGCAAACGCCCTTGGCGCGAATCACGTTTTTGGGCCATTGCGTGGCCACGAAGTGGTCGAAGTTCTCCAGGCTGAAAGCAGGGCGGCGATAATACACAAATGTGCCTATGCCGTATTCTTCAGCCTCTCCCTCATCGTGGTGATGGTGGTGGTGGTGATGCTCGTGATGGTGCTCATCCTCCTCGTGCTCATCCTCTTCGTGGTGGTGGTGCTCCTCCTCATGGCCGTGGTGGTGCTCCTCGTGTTCGTCGTCGTCGTCATGATGCCCTTCAAGCTCGCGAATCCAAGTGGCAGATGTCACCACCTTCTCAAAGTCGAACAGGCCGGTGTTCAGAATCTTACTGAAATCAACATCGCCATAGTTACACTCAATGATTTCGGCCTTAGGCTGAAGTGCGCGGATAATTTTCTTGATGCGCTCCAGTTCTTCTGGGGTAACCTCGTCCACCTTGTTGAGAATAATCTTGTTGCAGAACTCCACTTGCTGAATCACGAGGTTTTCGATATCCTCCTCACCAATGTGCTTCTTCATCAAGTCGTCGCCGCAGCCAAACTCATCGCGCATGCGCAGGGCATCTACCACGGTGACGATGCAGTCGAGGCGTGCAAGCCCGTTTTCAAGATATTTTTTACCCATCTGAGGAATGGAGCAGATGGTTTGCGCAATTGGTTCAGGCTCGCAGATGCCACTGGCCTCAATCACGATGTAGTCGAACTTGTCCATCGAGGTGATGTCGTGGAGCTGCTCCACGAGGTCCATTTTCAGCGTGCAGCAGATGCAGCCATTCTGAAGGGCAACGAGGCTGTCGTCCTTTTTGCCCACCACGCCGCCTTGCTCAATGAGACTGGCGTCGATATTCACCTCGCCAATGTCGTTCACAATCACGGCAAACTTGATGCCACGCTTATTGTTGAGAATTCTGTTCAGGAGAGTGGTCTTGCCGCTTCCAAGATACCCTGTGATTAGCAGCACAGGTATTTGCTTCATCATTAACATAATTACTATACTTTATAAATTTAATCAGAAACTTTTCAGAAAATATATCAAATTAAAAACTTTAAATGTAACTTGTTTTGTTTTTTTACATTTTTTACTTTTCTTGATTGTGTGATTTTTTCAGTAGCGTTACCACTTCTTTATCAGCAGGTAGCCACTTTATGCTATCGAGCTCTTCGTAGGTGAGCCATTTTGCCGCTTCGTGCTCCAGGAGTTGAAGATGCCCGTGGCGTATGTGGCACAAATAGCAGTGCATGGTCAAGTGAAAGTTTGGATAGTCATATTCTACAGTAGTCAATAATTTGCCGACATCGATTTGTGTAGAGAGTTCTTCCATGATTTCTCTTTGCAGTGCCTGTTGTGGCGTTTCGCCGAATTCAATCTTTCCTCCAGGAAATTCCCACCAGTCTTTCCACTCTCCATATCCGCGTTGGGTGGCAAAAAGCGCTTTTTTGTCGTCGGAAACAATGATGGCAGCTGACACCAATATATTTTTCTTGTGTTCTGCCATAACTATCCAATAGCTTTGAATTTAGCAGCAAAACTGTAAGTGGATTCTGACATAGGTGTGCGTAGTTTCCACACTATTTGCATAGGACGCGAACCTTCACATGAAACCAAATCTACTTCACCAAGGTAAATGTAGCCCATTCGTCGGTTTTTATCTTCAGGCACTGTGGCTTGCTGACGTACGAATAGAAGCATGTGCTGCTTTTTCTGAATGTAGTCTTGACCAACGGGCGACTGTGGTGACACACTATTCTGCGTTTCCCAATGAAACTCATCGCGATTGATGGCGAAATCGTTATAGTCAGTGCTTGAACCTTCTTCGCGGTCCTTTATGATGTCAACATACATGGCTTCAAGATTAAGAGGCCTGTTGCGTTCACACCCTTCCCTCGATGGCGACTTTCTCCCTATCGTGCTGGTGCCTATGGCCACTTGTATCTGTGATTTAGTGTAGATGCCGTGCACTTTTAGTGGCATGGTCAATGCATACACAGAATTGTCTTCTTTTTCAAAAGCACTGCATCGATCACGTAATTCAGTTATCACCTCCATCATCTCGTTCATGAGCAGTTCGTCGGTAGAAAAGGCGTCAAACATTTGCTGTACACTATCAAATTTTCCTGCCACGTCAAACATGTCATAGTAGAGCATGAGCGCCATTTTGTTTTCTATTACGGAAAGTGATGAGGTCTGGATTCTAAATTTCTGTTTAACAATTTTCAATATGAATGTAAAATATGAAAAAGAATCAGTAGCCAGCCATTTTCTATATACAGCACGCTGAAGGTCTTTAGCGTATGGCGACAGCGTTTTTAGTACGTTAGCTTGGTAAAGGAGTCCATACCAATTGCTGATTTTATATATCTTTTCGAGTTTGATACCTGTTAGTTGTATGAAATTATGCAGGTTCAAAGGTTTGCTGTAGTTGTGGCTAAAATTACGAACAGTGTTTAGAATCCTGTTTTTATTGGTGTTGCGTAATGCGCTTTCTATGTTGTCGAGAATGTATTCTCGGGCTTTCTGTTCCAGAGTGATATGGCAGTTGAGAGGAAGATGTGGAAAACCACTTTTCAGCTCTTCTGGTACACTCATCGATGTTTTTCCAATCAATGCACGAAAGCGGTCATGATAGTTGAATTCTGCTCGAGAATGACCAACAAAATCAAGAATGGTTAAGTGGTCTTTTCCCTTAGCCTTGCGCAAGCCACGGCCTAACTGCTGGAGAAATATGGTGATCGACTCTGTGGGACGCAGGAAAAGGACGGTGTCAATTTCTGGAATATCTACACCTTCATTAAAAATATCAACCACGAATAAGTAATTGATTTCTTTATTGCGAAGTTTGCGACGCACGCTGTTTCTGTGTTCAGCACTGTCGTCGCTGGTTAATACGTCGGAGCGCAGATTGGCCAAGGTGAATTTGGCTTGCATATATTTTGCATGATTCTTATCTACACAAAAGCACAAGGCTCTCACGTCCTTATAATTGTCGAGATATTTCTCTAATGCTTTCCATATAACCTGAGTGCGAAGATCGTTGGCTGTATATACTTTGGAAAGTTCAGAGGCAACAAAGCGCCCTCTTTCCCATCTCACCTGCGACAGATCTACGCTGTCAGTGATTCCATAGTAGTTGAAAGGCGCAAGCAAGCCCGCATTTAATGCGGCAGTGAGCCGTATTTCAGCACTGATATGATTGTCAAAATCTTGCGTAATGTCTTGCCCGTCCATACGCTCAGGTGTGGCGGTAAGTCCAAGCAATATTTTGGGCTTAAAATGATTGATGATTTTTCGATAGCTGTCGGCCGATACGTGATGCACCTCGTCGATGACGATATAGTCGTAGTAGTCTGCTTCTAAGGGCAGTGAGGCGAGCCGGTTGTTGAGCATATCTTTTGAGGCAAACACATGGTTGTAGTTTTGTATTTCGCTTCCACCATACCACATCTCACCAAAGTTTTGGTCGCCGAGCACCTGCCGGAATGTATAACAGGCCTGTTTGATAATCTCTTCACGATGAACAACAAAAAGAAAGTTATGACGATTAGGATGACTTTCTGCGAAACGTTTGAAATCAAAAGCCGCAATAACCGTTTTTCCAGTGCCGGTAGCAGCCACAACCAGGTTGCGATAATGCCCGTGAATGGTTCGTTCTACGTCCAGTTTTTCTAAAATTTCCTTTTGGTAATCCTTGGCCTTGATAATGTCGAGCACGGAATAGTCGAAGCCGGGTGCTGGATTCTGCGAGAGAGCTTGCTGCAGTCGCTGCTCATCACGTCCAAGAACAAATGGCTCAAATGTCTGATCGCTCCAATAGGTTTCAAATGAATTTTTTACAGTCGTGATGATATGCGGCAATTCCATTTGAGTGGCTTTGAGATTCCATTCCAAGCCTTTTGTTAGTGCCGCTCGAGAGAGGTTTGACGATCCAATGTAAGCAGTATGAAAGCCACTGTGGCGAAGAAACAGGTAAGCCTTGGCATGCAATCGGTCTTCAGCACCATTATAGGAAATGCGGATTTCGGTGTTTTGCATTTTCGCAAGCTCTATAATAGCTTCATATTGGGTGGCGTTCATATAGGTAGTGGTTATCACACGAAGTTTTTTCCCAGCATTTGTAAAGTGCTTTAATTCTTCTTTGATAATGTTTAATCCACTCTTTCTGATAAAGGAAACCACAAAGCATATCTCGTCAGACGAAAGAATTTCTTTTTTCAATTCACTCGCCATATTGACTGCTTGATTTAAGCCTGTGAAAAGCGTGCTGCGTGAAAGTGTGGTAATAGGTGTGATCTGGCGTATGTACTCCTCGACATTTGGATAATCACATTTGCTTTTATCTATTATTGCTGTAAGGATAGAAGCTTGTGCGTCGATCAAATTATTTTTGTAGTCATCGAGGTTGAATTCCTGTCCGAGTTTTTTGATGATAGAGTTTGCGAACGACACACATCGCGAAGCCTGCGTGTCGTCGTCGGGCAGCGACGCAAATAATTTTTGTAGGATTTGGTATAAATATCGTGAGAGAATAGTGGCAGCCTCTTCTCGCCCAATCTTCTTGTCGGCTATGTAGAAGTTGTCAGTATCCACTAAATCAATCTTGTGCTTGAACAAGGAATTGATTATTTGTTCATAAATGCCAGTTTCAATCATTAGAAAGTGTCTTGTTCAATTTTTATTTTCTTGTTCCTCGCTGAACGCCTTAATCTCGTCGGCAAGTACTTTCTGTAATTTTTCTATTGGACTGTTGACAGTCCATTTATTCATCGCTTTCGGTGAGTAGCTTTCGCATCTCTTCAATGTCTGGCAAGGCCTTTCGCAGAGCCTCGCTCATATCTTCTGCTGTCTTATATGTTGCGACTCCCATAGGGCTGTTGTAGTCACGGATGACATACTCCACGAAAGCCTTGTTGGCACTTTTACAGAGAAGAATGCCGATGGTCGGGTTCTCATGAGGTTTGCGCACCTTGTCATCAAGCACTTTCATGTACGTTTGCAACTGGCCTATATAAGCGGGCTTGAATGCCCCTTTTTTCAATTCCACTACAACCATGCAATTGAGTTCACGGTTGAGGAAAAGCAAGTCAGGGAACAAATCCTCACCATATATCTCCAAATGATATTGGTTGCCGATATACGCAAAGTCGCGGCCAAAAGTCATGATGAACTTCTTGATGTTGCGAACGATGGCTTGTTCAATCACTCTCTCATCAACATCCTCAGCCTTGTCCACCTCCATTTCCTCCACATTGATATAGTCAAGCAGATATTCGTCCTTAAACATGCCGACAGCCTTCCGGGCATCATTCACAGGCATCGTCTGCAAGAAATTGTTTGCGGCAGTACCCTGCTTCTTGTAAAGTCCTTCCTTTAAGTGTTCTCTCAGGTCGTACTTGTCCCATTTGTGGAGAACAGTCTGATGGATATAGAAAAGAATTTCATTAATGTCTTTTGTCTTATGCAGAATCTCCATGTGATGAGAGAAACTTATACCAAGAAATTCTTCCCTATTAATTTCGCTCGCCATTGGCGACCACTTTTGCAAAGAAAGAGTGTCTATGTCTACAATGTATTCATTTGTAGATAATTGTAATTTGGTAGCCATCGGCTGCCAAATTATGTATTGTGACCAAAATTCATAAAAAGCTCGCATATTGCGGATACTTCTTGGCGAAAAGCCACGCAGACCAGGAAGTTCGCGGCGCAGTTGTTCGCTAATGCGATCTATAACAGCTGTTCCCCACCTGTCTTGGCGTGAACGTTCCGATATGTACGCCCCGATGCCAAAGTTCAATGACAATTCTTCCCCCGTCACCAATTTCGCAGCCCTGTATTGGCTTCGCAAAATGGCATCCTTGATGTCCTTTGCCGCTTGCTTATATAGTTGTACAGATGTCTCCATATTAAAAAGGGTACTTATTTTCTTTTTCTTCGCTAAACGCCTTTATCTCGTCAGCAAGGACTTTCTGTAATTTCTCTTTCGGAACTATCAACTGATAGACCGCCACTCCGATAGGCTTTCCCATATCCTCAAGTGCGAGCTCAACCTCTACACGGTCTTTCTCCGCACAAAGGATGATACCTATGGAGCGGTTCTCGTCTGCACCACGTTCAAGACGGTCAAGCAGGGACAAATAATAGTTCATCTTACCTGCATATTCAGGCTTGAAAGCACCTATCTTCAAGTCAACGGCAACAAGACAGCGCAGTCCACGATGGAAAAACAGCATGTCCACTTTACTTTCCTTGCCGTTGAACTCCAACACATGCTGGTTGCCAATGAACGTGAAGCCATTGCCGAGTTCCATAAGAAAACGAGTGATGGCTTTTACAAGGCGGTCTTCAAGTTCAAGTTCTAAGATAGGACTGGTAACACCCAAGAAACCGAGATTGTAACTGCTGTTGAACACCTCATTGGCATACTGCGCTTGCTCAGTAGGAAGGGTGCGGTCGAAAT
>JBNMJK010000097.1:0-7578 GCA_050873765.1 Sodaliphilus sp. | reverse complement strand
GTATAAGCAAGTGCGCAACCATTACAACGAAATGGCGGTGACCCTCGACCAAGCCGCCATGAGCCGAAAGATTGTGATACGCTTCCGTGTGTATGACGAAGGCATGGGATTTCGCTACGAATTTCCACAGCAGAAGAAGCTCAACTATTTTATCATCAAGCAAGAAAACAGCCAGTTTGCCATGACCGGCAACCACATGGCATGGTGGCTTGCCGGCGACTACGAAACACAAGAACACCCCGGCCAAACCACACGCCTGTCGGAAATCCGCTCCACCATCAGCCGATGCCTGCACAGGGCTAAAGGCGAGAAGCCCGACAAGATGCACGATGCCGTGACCCGCAACTCATCGTCGGTGGTGTTTTCTGAAACGGGTGTACAGACTGCGCTCCAGATGAAGACCGACGACGGACTTTACATCAACATTCATGAGGCGGCGTGTGTGAACTATGCCACCATGCACCTCAACCTCGACGACAAGAACATGGTGTTTGAGTCGTGGCTCACCCCCGATGCCGTGGGCAACATGTGCTATATGCAGACCCCGTGCAACACTCCTTGGCGCACTGTGATGGTGAGCGATGATGCGCGCACGATGCTCTCGTCGTATTTGATCTACAACCTCAACGAGCCGTGCAAGATTGAGGACACTTCATGGATCCACCCCACCAAGTATAACGGCGTGTGGTGGGAGATGATAGTGGGGCGAAGCACCTGGAGCTACACCAATCAGTTGCCTTCTGTTCGCCTCGGCACCACCGACTTCTCCAAATGCCAGCCCAACGGCACCCACCTTGCCAATAACAAGGACGTGATGCGATACATCGACTTCGCCGCCGCCAACAATCTTGACGAAGTGCTGGTGGAGGGCTGGAACATTGGCTGGGAAGACTGGGCCAACCGCTGGAAATACGACGTGTTCGACTTCCAGACCCCATATCCCGACTTCGACATCAAGGCGCTGAACGAATATGCCCACAGCAAGGGCGTGAAGCTGATGATGCACCACGAGACAAGTTCGTCGGTCACCAACTATGAGCGTTATCTGGAAGATGCCTACTCATTGATGAACAAATATGGCTACGATGCGGTGAAGAGCGGCTATGTGGGCGACATCATTCCGCGTGGTGAGCATCACTACGGGCAATATATGAATAATCACTATCTGCACTGCGTCACCGAGGCGGCGAAGCACCATGTGATGGTGAACGCCCACGAGGCTACTCGCCCTACCGGACTGGCGCGCACCTATCCCAACCTTGTGGGCAACGAGAGCGCGCGTGGCACCGAATATGAGGCATTTGCCGGCAATAAGCCCGACCACACTGTGGTGCTTCCGTTCACCCGACTGCAGGGCGGTCCAATGGACTACACGCCAGGCATATTTGAAACCGACCTTGGCACTTGGAGCAAAAACAAGCGCAGAATCCACACCACACTCGTGGGACAGCTTGCCGACTATCTGGTGATGTGGGGACCACTGCAGATGGCTGCCGATCTTCCAGAGAACTATGCAAAATTTGACGACGCCATGCAGTTTATCCGCGATATGGCCATCGACTGGGACGACTCGCAATATATCGATGCCGAGCCAGGAGCCTATATCACGGTGGCGCGCAAGGCGAAAGGCACCCAGAATTGGTTTGTGGGTGGTAAATGCAATGAGGCCGGCCACAAGGTGACCGTGAATTTCGATTTCTTGGAGAAAGGCCGCAAATATGAGTGCACCATCTATGCCGATGCCAAAGACGCTCACTTCGACACCAATCCTAAAGCCTACACTATCACCAAGAAGACGGTGAAGAAGGGCGACAAAATCAAAATGGTTGAGGCTCCGGGCGGCGGTTTTGTGATGTCGGTGATTGCCAAGTAGCGATTCAGAATCCTTACTGATACGATTATAAATGGGGCGAATCCATCAGCGCGTATGGGTTCGCCCCTTTTTTTCGGGAGGTGAAAACGTAATAAAACCCTATAAGGCTGGGAACACCTTATAGGGCTTCATCAACTTTTATACATCTGTGTCAACTAAAAAATTTTGACATAAATAGATGCGTGGATGAAATCCAACATTCTATTTTGGCGCAAATTTCGCACAAATTCTGCTAAAATAAAAATAAATTGTGCATATTTTTATAGGAAAAATCACAAAGTGTTGCATATCAGCGCAAAAGCGTGAGCGTTGTAGCCCATGTGGCACAGTGGCGTGGCAAGCAATTGAAACCGGTGTTTAAGACCTAAGATGTACAGGCGCTCTGTATGAAAATAAGTTTTTCTTGTTTATATGGTTGATAGTTAGCGCGATACGTCAGAGATGTACAAGCCTCGTTTTTCTTGGTTATGATTTTTTTTGATTTTTTCAGGAAATTGCTTGTGTAGCTCAAAGTTTGTTGTTATATTTGCATATGGATTGCTAACTAACTATTATATAACCACAAATTTAATGACCTAAATCTTATTGAAAACCACAAGGGTTATAGGGCTGGACATGCAATCCAGCCCTATAATTTTTTTAGCAATCCAATCCCCAATCACACATTTTTACGAATCCCCCGACGCACCCCCCCAAAAAAAAATAAATAAACAGTAGAAATAATACAGTAGGAACGCGATACTTCGCGTCCACCTATAGTACAGAAAACCAAGCTGTTGTTGATGGACGGACGCGAAGTATCGGGTTGCTACTGATTAAATCATCATGAGGATGCATCGTTTTTGACACATCCTCTATGGTGATATGTGAGAAATCGGTGTAGCCAGTGGCATCTGCCACGCTACATTCTGGCCGTGCGACGGCAATGTGATGTGTGAAAAATGTATGGTGTGTGGCGTTAGAAATCGGTGATCAGCACATCGCCCGTGCCGTCGATGGCCACGAGAGTGGTGGCGGCAGGAATAAGCAGCGACTCGCCTTTTGTCACCAGGTGCTCGCGCCCCGTGTTGTCGGTAACCACCACTTTGCCATTCACGCACTGCAGCAGAGCGCATTTTTTTGAATGATGGAGCTTGATGATGTGGTGGTCATCTACGGCGATAGGCTGCGCCGCCTCATAAGTTTCGAGTCGGCCCACAAGGTCTTGCAGAGCCTCCAGCGCGCTAATGTCGGAGCCGTAGAGGTCTTCTTGATACTTCTCCACGAGTTGAGCGATATTGAGCCCCTCGTCGTCGCCCATGGCCACAACGGGAATGTGGTTCACGCTTTCGTCACAGTCTGTAATCTTCACAAATTTGAAAGGTCTTACGGTATTCATCATTTCTTTGTTTTAGTAATGTAGTTTTCTATTTGTTAGTAAGAAGGGTTGCTTTTGTCAAGCAAAACGTGCACCTTTATCATTTGCCGATAAAAAGTGTATAAGCAAAGTTACAATTTTTTTGTGATAATGCAGAGTGAAATTGCCACTAAATGTGATGCTCTCCATATTTTTTCTGTGCATTAACAAAATGGCGTATTTCTTGCATTTTGCTTATAGAATTGCATAAAAATCGCAAAAATATTTTAAAATATAAATTTATTCACTAACTTTGCTACGATTTTTAACAAAAACAATAAAAAACGTGACGCGTATGAAAAAGTTTACATTCTTAGTGGCCGCAGTGGCAATGATGGCTGTGACAGGTTCTGCAAGAGATTTACGACTGCCAGGTGTGGCCCGCAACCTCACACCAGTAAAACGGCAGTGCACCCTGAGCGAGCGTGAGGCAAAGTCGGGTGCAGAAGGCGTGATGGCCATCAGAAAGGCGAAACGAAACGCCGAGGTCACCGACACCGTGACATCGACAGCTCCTGCTGGCAAAGTAACCGACAATATGTATGTGAACTCGGAGGCTTACGGACTGGGCTGGGGCAGCGTCTATTATCAGAAAGTGGACGGCGGCATCGGTGGCGTAGATGAGGCCAACGACGGCTTCGTGGATGTGAAAGCCCCCATCTCGCAAGCGTATGTGTGGGGACTGGGCAGCCCATGGATTAAGTGCGAAAAGAAGGATGACGATGTGATAGTGATGCATTTGCCACAGCTCTACTGCATCGATGCTGGCGACCCCTATTATGTGCAGCGCCTTGTGCCCAATGCCGACGGCAGCTCATTTGTGCCCGACTCCACCACGCAGGACGTGAAATTCACGTGGAAAGACAACGTACTCACCCAGGTTGACGACTGCCTTGTGGGTCTTTGTGACGCAAGCGGCGGGTGGTTCTATATGGGCGACTATAATATCAAATACACCGTCAACACCGACCAACCGGTGCAAAAGCCTGCCGATGCCAAGAAGGCGCTGTGCAAACTCACCTACAAGTCGGACGCTGCCGACCTCTCGGCAGAGAAATTCATGATGGTGAATGTGTATAATTCCGAGACCAACTTCTACGTTGACCACCTTGAAAAAGGATTGCCTGACGCTGTGGCAGTGGCAACCATCTCTACAGATTTTAAATCGATAGATGTGCCCACCAAGCAATATTTAGGTGTGGACCCGGAATATAATTCACACGTTTACTTGCTCTCTGGCAATGCAAAAGTGGTTACAGAGGGCGACAACACCTACTTCAACTACGACAAGACCGACCACCTCAGTATGGCAGTAGATGAAAGCGGCACCGCCTCGGCAGCCTATCCAGCATCGATGGTGGTGAACTGTGGCCGCGACAACCTGTACATTATCAGCGATTTGGTGGCTCCAAGTTTGTCGGTGGAGGAAGATAAGGCCATGACCCCTGCCGATCCAGTGTTTACGGCGGATGATATCCGGGTATCCACCAATTTTGATGTGGTGAAATTCCTGATTCCTACCGTTGACGTGGAAGGCAACGACCTTAACGTGAATGAGCTATATTATAATGTGTACTACAATGATGCTCCATACGTGTTCACTCCAGAGGTGTTTAAGGGCCTTTCGCAGTCGATGACCGACATTCCTTACTCCTTCTCCGACTCGGAATACGACATTTTCCTGAGCACTTCCACCAAGAAGAACAACATCTACTTCTACGACCAAGGCTACAACAAAATTGGCGTGCAGAGCGTTTACCGTGGCGGTGGCGAAGAGCGTCGCAGCAAAGTGGTGTATGTGAATCGTCCACAGTCGGGAATCAACGATGTGAACGCCGACGTGCGTGAGGTGAAGAGCGTGACCTACTACAATGTGGCTGGGCAGCAAGTAGCTGAGCCCGCCACAGGTGTGTGCATCAAGCGCGTGCAATATGCCGATGGCACTTCTTCAGCCGAAAAGGTGATTAAATAAGGCTACATACTACATAATTTATTTGTGAATCCTGAGTAACATTTTGTGGCTCAGGATTTTTTTGTATATTTGCGGATAGAGAGATGAGATTAGAAGTTAGAGATTAGAAATTAGAAATTAGACTGATAAACCATATTGAATACAATATTTTTTTAATACAGGAAACGATATGCCGTATATTAACTCAAAGCTTGTGTTGGCGCTGGCCTTGTGCAGTGCCTTGGTTCATGCACAAAACCATAGTGCGCAGAAAACGATGGAGATAACTTACGACCAGACGGCAGAAACCCTTTGGAAAGGCAGTGTGGGCACTGCCGCATGGATTTTTTCCGACAAAAGCAAAACTGGAAAGCCAGCCACACCGGGAAGCGGTGACAGTAAGGCCTTAGAATTGGTGGAAAAGGGCGGAGCTTTGGTCGCAGCCGCAGAGCCATCGCTTCAAATGCCACTTAAATTAGTGCCAGGCTACACCATGTTTCTGACCGACTGCGAAGATGATGTCACAAAAATTGTAACTTCGGTTAACTGTGGCGTGTTTGGCGTGAGCACCGACGGTGTGGCATACACGCTCTATACCATCGACGGAAAAATGATGGGCAGCAAAAATGAGTGGTGCGTGGCCGACTTTACAAGAATTCCGCAGATGGCTCCAGAGGGGTTGATTATGCAGAAAAACGGCAGCGACAGCCGCCAGCTGTATCTTATCAAGCCCACTGGTGCGGTGGCACGGCTTCCTAAAAAATATGTGAACGCTACCAACTTTGTGGACGGCATCGCCGCCGTAGGTGAATCGCAGCAGGGCTTTAATTTGCGCTGGACGCTTATCGACAGCAACCTGCGCCCGTTTGCGTCAGGAGTGCTCACTCAACCTCGACAGTTTGGGCAAAAGCAGTTTGCCATAGCGCCATTGAAAGAGGGCCGCCGTGCGGTGTATGTGCTGCCCGACGAGAACGCCTTTTCCGGCAAGTGGGGATATATGAACGCACAGGGCAAAATGGTGATTCAGCCACAGTACCAGGAGGTGCGCTCCTATTCCGACAGCCTGGCATTAGTGGTGGCTGAAGGGGGCGAAGACTTCTATTTTATCGACAGGTGGGGACGCAAGAAATTTGAGCCAAAGAAAGTGAGCAGTGAGATTGTGGACCCTGCATCGGTCAGCGACTACGACAAGGGCATTTGCACCATAGCTCCGATGACGGTGGACGAAACGACGGACGGACAATTCGCCCGCTATTTCTCCACCGATGGCCAACTTGTGGGCTATGCCTTGTGGGGCACCGCCACACATCACGGCAAAGGCTATATGCGCTATATTGACCCGACGGAGAATGAGGAACTTCCCACTTACCTTGCCATACAGCCCGACTTAAAGCATTATCTCATTCACAAAGGTCATAAAATCAAGGAAGATCCGCACACAGCGGAGTGGGGTACACCATGGTATGATGAAGGCGATGTGGCGCATTATTCCGATGGAGCCACATCGGTGGTGGGTGTAGGTTCGGTTTATTGCTATCCATGGAAGATTGGCGCATTCTCAGCCGATGGCTATGCGCCTGCCGAAATTCTCTCGCCTAACGGAGAGGTTACCTATGAGGGACTTATCGACCGTGAGGGCAAATTCCGCATCATTTATCAAGTGCGTTAATGGGCCATTAAGGCGCGAGGGTAGGAATAGGTTTGCCAAGGCAGCCCGATGGCATTTGAATGTGGAGCATTGAGCAAATGGTGGGGGCAATATCGGTGATGGCCGAGGGCTGCATGGTTTCGCCATGCTTCACGCCCCAGCCCATCAGCACGCACGGAATGTGGCTGTCGTCCATGCTCCAAGTGCCGTGGTTGCTACCATCGTCGTATTCTTCACCGCAGTAGCGGCCAGGCTTGAGCATAATGAAAATGTCGCCGCTGCGGTGGCGGTAATACCCCTTCACGATGCGCTCTTTTAGTTCGGCAGGGATTGGCTCATTGGCCAAATTCTCGATATCCACGAGGCGTTCCACATCAGGGTCGCGCTCAAAATACGCTTTGATGGCCGCCACCACCGAGTCGCGGCAAAGGTTGTGGCGCTTCACCAGGTCGTTGTTCACATAAAGGCTGTATTCCATCACGTCTTTCACAAGGCTGTCGATGCCAAATTTCGCTTTCAGCACCTCGTTGTATGTAGTGTTCTCGTCCTTCCAGTAGCTCCATGCGCCTGTGGGCAACTTATGGCTGTGATTGTAACGGTAATTATTGGTGCCCCCATGGTCGGCAGTGAGAAACACCAGATACCGCCCCTTGCCCACCTTTTGGTCGAGCGTGGTGAAGAACGAAGCCAGTTGCTGGTCGAGCGTATAG
>JBNMJK010000096.1:0-7592 GCA_050873765.1 Sodaliphilus sp. | reverse complement strand
TCTAACGTCAAACGTCAAATTTCTAATTTCTAATTTCTAATTTCTAACTTCTAATCTCTAACGTCTAATTTCTAACTTCTAATTTCTAATCTCTAACTTCTTATCTTCTACAGCTCTTGGAATTGGTTGATGATTTCTTCCATCACCATCGACATCACAGGCTCGGCCTTGGCAGCTGCTATCTGCACCTCCTCATGGCTCACTTTCACCACTTCAATGCCCTCACCGCCAAGGTCGGTGATCACCGACATGCCAAACACCTCCATGCCCATGTGGCGCGCCACAATCACTTCAGGCACCGTGCTCATGCCCACAGCATCGCCGCCAACTCGCGAGAAGTAGCGGTATTCGGCAGGAGTTTCAAAAGTGGGTCCTTGCGTGCCCACATACACGCCTTCCACCAAGCGGATATGCTTTTCGGCGGCAATGTCTCTCGCCTTTTGAATAAGGCGGTGGCTATAAGGTTCGTCCATGCTTGGGAACCGTGGCCCGAGTTCATTGTAGTTCTTTCCACGCAAAGGGTGCTCCGGGAACAGGTTGATGTGGTCGGTGATAATCATCAAGTCGCCGATGCGGAACTCCGGATTCATTCCGCCTGCCGCATTCGACACAAAAAGCGTCTTCACGCCCAACTTGTGCATCACCCTCACCGGGAAGGTGACTTCCTTCATGCTGTAGCCCTCATAGAAATGAAAGCGGCCTTGCATAGCCATAATATATTTGCCGCCCAGATTGCCAAAAATCAGGCGCCCGCTGTGTCCCTCTACTGTAGATACGGGGAAATGTGGTATTTCTGAATACGGTATAGCCACCTTCACGGCAATATGCTCCACGAGTTCACCTAAGCCGGTGCCAAGGATAATGGCGGTTTTAGGCATTTCGCCCACTTTATTTTGAATATAAGCTGCGGTTTCGCTAATGAGTTCCAACCAGTTTTTTTCTTGTTCCATAATATTATTGTGTTTTAAGTTATGCTAAATTAAAGAAAACTAAAGTGCCACGCTTCGCCCTAAAATCGGGGGGGGCGAGGTGTGAAGTGAAAAAACCGTCATTCCACAGGAGCATTGATTTTCTCCTCTAATTCGTGAATAAAATCGTGCTCGCCCACATTCACAGTCACCCGAATGGGT
This sequence comes from Sodaliphilus sp., assembly GCA_050873765.1. Lineage (GTDB taxonomy): Bacteria > Bacteroidota > Bacteroidia > Bacteroidales > Muribaculaceae > Sodaliphilus. Next base: position 6,462 of record JBNMJK010000096.1, on the reverse strand, counting down.
ATGAAGTAAATGTAGGAGCGCATCTCAAGCGGGAAATACGGATTGTTGAGAATACGCACAGCGTCTTTCTCGGTGGTGACAATAAATTTTTTCGAGCCTTGAAGCTCATTATAAATCTTAATGATGTACTTAAAGTCGTCGCGGGTGTAGTCGTGGTGATCGTCGTAGTGAATCACCTTCACCTGCGCATTGAAGCTACGCAAATATTTCACAAACGGCCGCTGGTTGGCTATGCCCGTAAGCCCTAAGATCAAATCGTTAGGGCCGAGAAACGACAGATTCTCGAGCAGCACATCTGCCACCGGGAACACCGGCTTGGGATATGAATACTCAATGCGTGAGAAGTAGAGCTGCTGCGAGGGATAAAGGTCGAGGTTCTTGGTGCACAGCTTCATGTCGAGCGGAGAAATGTCGTAGGGGCATTTCGTCACTATCACCATGTCGGCTTTCAGTATGTGGCGGAAAGGCTCGCGCAGTGTGCCTAAGGGCAGCAGGCGGTCGGTGTATGGCGGTCGGTTGTAGTCCACCAGCACAATGTTCACCTTCGGCTTCACATAGCGATGCTGGAAAGCGTCGTCGAGCAGAATCAAGTTGATTTCCGGGTCAAGTTTCAGCATTTCGTGAATACCCTTTCTGCGGTCTTCACACACTGCCAGCGTGATCAGCCCCAAAAACTTGTGGTAGATCTGGTACGGCTCATCACCGAGGTCTTTTGGTCCAAGCGATTCACGCGCCATGATAAAGCCGTGGGTCTGTCGCTTATAGCCCCTGCTGAGCACGCCGATGTGATATTTCTGGCACAGTTCCTCCACGATGTATTCCACATGAGGAGTCTTGCCTGTGCCGCCCACCGTGATATTGCCCACCGACACCACCGGCACCTCAAACGTCTCCTGCTTGAGAATACCGAGGTTGAAAGCCATGTTGCGCAGCCACACACCAGCTCCATAAAGCCAGGAGAAAGGCGTCAGTATGGCTTCGACCACAGTTTTTCGCTGCTCTTTGTTTAATATTTTAGATAAAAATTCCTTCAATTTCACATTGTAGATAGAGAGTGTTACTTCAGTTCCGTAGCTGGCATGAGGCACAAGATGTGGCTCCGGTGCAGAATAGCCTGCACACTTTCATAATAGGTGTAGAACACGCCCATCTCTTGCTTTTTAGTCTCCGACACGCGCGTCTGCATCAGTTTGCCAAGTATCGACTTCATATTCTCTTCAGCCGTGGGGTAGCACTCCACGCTGTAATATCCAGTGTTGAGACCAGCCTTCTTGGCCGTCCACTCGATGGCATCGTCAAGCGATCCGAACTCATCCACAAGACCGATTTTTTTGGCAGAAATTCCTTCCCACACACGGCCTCCGCCTATTTTCTTAATAGAGTCCTGCGGAATGTTTCTGCCATCGGCACAGCGCTTCGTGAACAGCTCATAACCTTGGTTCACGCTATTCTGAATAGCCTGCAGCTGTGCTGGCGTGAGTTTTCTCGACATCATGCCTAACGTCATACAGTCGGCATTGTCGTTGGTCTTCACCACTTCCACATTCACCCCAATCTTGTTTTCCACCAAATCCTGCGCGCAAGGAATCAATCCAAAGATGCCAATGCTGCCAGTAATGGTGGTGCTGTCGGCGAAGATGCGGTTAGCGCCGCAAGAAATATAATAGCCGCCAGATGCTGCGTAGTCGCCCATCGACACGGTGAACGTTTTGCCGGCTTTCTTGAAATTTTCAAGCGAATGCCATATTTGTTCCGAGCCAAAAGCACTGCCGCCGGGCGAGTTCACACGGAGCACAAGGGCTTTCACGTCGTCTTCACGCTCAAGCCTGCCGATGCAGTCCACCAGTTGCTCACTGTCGATTCCTTCGCCAGCGGTGCCGCCGTCAATCTCGCCGCAAGCATACACCACGGCTATCACACCGTCTTTATTGGAGCCGGCATCGTAATTGGCGGCAAGCGTCTGAGGCGACACGAAGTTCAGGTCGTCGGTATCCTCCACCTTGGTGAGAGCACGCAGGCGGTTTTCAAATTCCGGACGGTAGATTTTAGCGTCGACCAAGTGCTTGGCCAGCAGAGAGTCTACGGGCTGCACAGCGAGCATGCTATCGACGTATTGGTCAAACACCGCCCGCTTGATTTTTCTGGCATCTGCCATATCGTTTTCCATCACACGCCAAATGCCACCCAGGTATGCCTCTTGCTGCTCACGATTCTCAGGGCTCATGGCATCGAGCATATATGGCTCCACGGCGCTCTTGTAGGCTCCCACGCGCACCACCTGCATCTCCACGCCCACCTTGTCGAGCACTTTCTTGAAATAAGGGGTGCAAGCAGCCATGCCGTGCACGTCGATAGCGCCCACGGGATTGATGAAAATACTGTCGGCAGCAGAGGCCACATAGTAGTCGCCTTGGTCATATCCCATGTTGCCATAGGCATAAACCCATTTTTTGCTTTTCTTGAAATTGACAATGGCTTTTCTGATTGCGCGCAAAGTGGTAGGAGCAGCCTGCACGCCCTTGCAGTCAATCACCACGCCATCAATATTGTCGTCGAGCATAGCCACATTGAGCGACCGCTCTATATCTTGCAGGCTTGCCCCTTCGCTTTGGCCTTGAAGCATGCCCACTAAATCTTTCAACTTTCCCGCTTCTGTGCCGCGCTCATTCACCAGCCCGTTCAGCTCAATTTTCAAGATAGAGTGCTTAGCCACGCTGGCCGTTTCTTGTCCCATTGTCAATGCCACCGACACGCCAAGCATCACCATACACAGCATTGCCACCATGATGGCAACGAACGAGCCCACCAGCGAGCCACAGATTATCAGAAGAAATTTCTTAAACATTTCGTATATATCGTATTCTTTTTTTATTTCAAAACTGTCAGGAATGACAAAAAGCCTCCGCTCATACGCAAAGACATCATTTCATTCATACAAAGATATAGCATTTTTTTCACAATTCTGCCCCGCAACCACAAAAAATGCGATATTTCACATTATTAAAGAAGTAAGTGCGGCCATGAGGTGGCATAATATGGGGCTTCGGGGCTTCGCTCTATGAAAAATAGTGTTCACTGCATAGCTTCCACCTCTGCCTGCCGAAATAATTTTTTTTCATTATCTTTGCGTGGGCGTAACTAAATATTGCTTACGCCTTCAAAGTCAATTTATTTTGCGTATGGAAATCTGCCTTGTTGTGAATGCCGCGTTTATTGCGGTGATAGTTATGAACCTTTGTGTGATGCTCAGAATCGACATGCGCCCCCTCCAGCAATGTGGATTCAGTTCAAAAGCCTACTACGACTGGGTGCGCGGCACCGACGACACTTGCTCCACGAAGCGCATTGTGATGCTTGCCGTGCTGATAGCCAGCACCACGAGTTATGCTCAAAGTTCGTGGATGGTGATAGGTGTTTTAGCTATTGTCACGTTCATGCTCACCTGCTATCTGTGGCGGCAGTGTAGTAAAACTCCACTAAAATTCGGCAAGCGAATGGCTGCCGTTTATGCAGTGGCTATCTGCATTGCCGTCATTGTTACGGCTATGGCGGCACTCACGGCACAAACGCCGCCACTTCAGTTGCAGCACGCCATTTACAGCGCATTGTTTTTCGCCTCATTCTCCTACTGTCTCACCTTGTGCGCCAATTGGCTCGTGGCACAGTTCTTGGGAAGAGAAGCGGAATAAGTTGGAAGAAAAAGCACCATTTTCCCGACTTTATTTGTAATTTTGCGCTCGGTTTCGATCATATCGACCTTGCGCCCTCCATCTCAGGTGGTGCAATACACAAATTATTGAACATTAAATTTTTGGTTACAAATGAATATAGTGGTTCTCGCTGGTGGCACCAGCACAGAAAGAAAAGTGTCAATCGTATCAGGAACAAATGTTTGCAAGGCTCTTAGAGCCAAGGGACACCGCGCCGTGCTTGTAGATGTGTTTTGCGGCGACGAGCAGGCCGACGCCTCCAACTTTTTCCCTGCCGAATATGATGTGGAAAAGGCAAGTGCCTATATGAGCAGTTTCGACGACCGCATCACCGAGATGCAGGCCCAGCGTAAGGCTTTCTTTGGTGCGAATGTGATTGAGATGTGCCAGCAGGCCGACATCGCTTTCCTTGCTCTGCACGGAGCCAATGGTGAGGACGGACGTATTCAGGCCGCTTTCGACCTGATGGGTATCCGCTACACCGGCACAGGCTACCAGAGCAGTGCCCTGGCCATGGACAAGACTATCACCAAATACATTTTCCAAGCTAAGGGCGTGCCCACTGCCAAGGGCTACGAAATTAACCGCGGCGGCCACGTGCCCACACCAGAGGAAAAGGGTCTCTCCTATCCTGTGATTGTGAAGCCTGCCTGTGGCGGATCGAGCGTGGGCTGCACGATTGCTGCCGACGCCAGTCAGTTTAAGACTTCTGTCGATACCGCATTCAGCCTGGAGGGCAAAGCCGTGGTGGAGGAATTTTTCAAGGGACGCGAATTTTCAGTGGGTGTGATTGAGGGCAAAGCGCTCCCCGTTATTGAAATTGCGCCCAAGGAAGGCTGGTACGACTACAAGAACAAATATGTGCCCGGCGCAACCGTTGAAACATGCCCGGCGCAAATCACCGCTGAGCAGACCACCCGCATGCAGCACCATGCTGAGCAGGCTATGAGTGCACTCGGCATCACGGGCTACTGCCGCATCGACTTTCTGATGAATGAGCAAGGCGAGATGATTGCCCTTGAAGCCAACACGCTCCCTGGCATGACTGCCACAAGCCTCTTGCCTCAAGAGGCCGCTGAAGTGGGCATCCCCTATGGTGACCTTTGCGAAAAACTCATCAACATCTCTTTGAAAAACTTCAAAGCATAAAATCCGTTATTACCTCCGATGAAGAATCTCACATTAGCAAACATTGCCGCTGCAGCTGGCGGACGCTATATTGGTCCCGCCGAAAAGCAAGGGGTGGAAGTTACCGCTATCGCCACCGACAGCCGCAAAGTGCCACAAGGCGGATTATTTGTGGCCATCAAGGGCGAGCGTGTGGATGGACACAAGTTTATCGACCAGGTGATTGCCGGGGGCGCACTCGCTGTGCTGTCGGAAATCGACCTCGGCGAGAAGCCTTTCCCCTATATTCTTGTAGGCTCTTCGCTTCAAGCGGTGAAAGACATTGCCGAGTTTTACCTCAAGCAGCTCCATATTCCTGTGGTGGGCATAGCTGGCAGTGTAGGGAAAACCAGCACGAAGGAGATGACATACAGTGTGCTTCGTCAAAAATACAATGTGCTGAAAACTGAGGGCAATTTCAATAATGAATTAGGGGTGCCTCTCACCATTTTCCGCCTTCGCCAGGAGCATGAGATGGCCGTTTTGGAAATGGGCATCAGCGACTTTGGCGAAATGCACCGTTTGGCTAAAATTGTGCGCCCCAACACGGTGATTATGACCAACATCGGCTACTGCCATCTGGAAAATCTGATCGACCGCGATGGCGTGCTGAAGGCTAAATCGGAAATTTTCGACTTTATCGAAAGCGATGCGCACATCATTCTCAATGGCGACGACGATAAGCTCGCCACCATCACCTCTGTGAAAGGCATCAAGCCCACCACTTTCGGTTTCAATCCTCATCGTGACTTCTGGGCCGATGATCTGAAAAGTCTTGGTCTGAACGGCACTTCTTGCCAGATTCACACGCCGGTGGGGAGTTTCCATGCCACTGTGGGTATGCCTGGCAAGCACATGGTGGCCAACGCTCTGGCCGGTGCTGCCGCAGGACTCGCCTATGGGCTTTCACTGGAGCAAATTAAGGCTGGCATAGAAGCGAATGAGTCGCTCTCTGGCCGATTCAACATCATCAACACTGCACATTACACGATTATCGACGACTGCTACAACGCCAACCCGGTGTCGATGAAGGCTTCACTTGGCATACTTCAAGACGGAGCGAACCGCCGAGTGGCCATTCTTGGCGACATGGGCGAACTTGGCGCCGATGAGAAAGCGCTACATGCCGAGGTGGGAAAATATGCCGCCACGCTCAATATCGATGCCCTTTATTGCGCTGGCCCGCTTTCTGAAGCCATTAGCGATGAGGCTCGAAAGAGCAGCAAACTGAAGGACGTGCGCCACTTTGCCACTCGTGAGGAGCTCATGACTGCGCTTCCTTCTCTGCTGAAAGAGGGCGACACCATACTTGTGAAGGCATCACACTTCATGAATTTCACCGAAATCGTCAACCAGCTGAAGCAATACTGACCATGAGAGTGTGTCAAAAACGATGCATCCTCTTGATGATTTAATCAGTAGGGACGCGATATTTCGCGTCCGCCCATCAGCAACAACTTGGTTTTCTGTACTTTCGGCGGACGCGAAGTATCGCGTCCCTACAGTATGATTGCTCTGTTTTATTATGACAAGCCACGGGATTATATATTTTGACACTGCCCTGCCCTGTCAAAATATATAATCC
>JBNMJK010000095.1:0-7661 GCA_050873765.1 Sodaliphilus sp. | reverse complement strand
GCAGCGCAGCTTGGTGTAGGCGATATCAGCGGACAAGAGCCTCGGAGAGGGTCGATTGTGGTGTAAGCGTCTCAATTGTTAAACGTAGATGGTATTACCGCATCTCTGCATCGTGCAATCACAACCGACCCTCTCCAAGGCGCTTGTTCCCTTTTACCTATGGAATTCACTAAGCTGCGCTGCGCTTGCATGGTGCTAACCACAAAATAGCATCTCCGATGCTCGCAGCCTGATCAGTAGCGGTTCCTCCCACTAATTCGGTATTGCGTCCTTAAAACTGTCAATTTGATAGTTGGTTTCACTTTTCCAGTGCTCTCGTCATGCCACGTCCCTACTGTTGTGTATTTTTTCGTGCTGTGTGGTTCATTTTTTTTGTGGGTGCTGTGGGGTGATTCTGTGGGGGAATGTGTTTGTGGGATGGGCTTACAGTTTTAGGTGGATGATGTCGTTGATGTTGGTGGTGTATTGTTTGCTGATGTGCTCTCGTTTTAGATGCCATTGTTTGCTGTAGCCTTGCACTGCCATTCGTATGGTACCGTAGCCATTTCTTTTGTTGATGCCGTCGATGGCATGGTTGATACGTGCCTGTTTTTCCCTGTCGAGAGTGTCGAAGAGGTTGCCTTGTATGGGTGATGCCTTGATGATGTTCCATACCATGACACCGGCTTTTTTGTAATAAAATCGGTGGTCGGCTTTCCACGATTCTCTTAACATATTCACGGCGAATCGCACAATCTCTTCCTGGTTTGATGTGGCCACCAGTGGGTGAGCGGTTCTGTAGATGTAGTCGGTGGGCATATCGGTGCGAAATCGGCTTGTGTAGGCAAATATCGTGATGGCTTGGCATACGGTGTTCTCCCGGCGCATTTTCGCGCTACATCGTGCCGCAAAATTGGCTATGGCCTCTTCCACATCGGCAAGACAGTCTAATCCTTTATCAGGAAAACTGCGACTTGTGCAAACGCTTTGCTTGTGTGGCAGGTCGTCGATGCTGATGCAACTTTCGCCCATCAGTTCTCTTCTGGTGCGGACGCCTGTGATGGAAAGCATTTTCTTCACCCAGCTTTCAGGCTTCTGTGTCAAGTCCCATGCCGTGATGATGCCGTGCTCTTTGAGTTTGCCCGCAGAGCGCCAGCCAATGCCCCACACATCTTCAATGGGGAATAGCTTCAGTGCCTTGGTGCGCTTTTCGTCGGTGTCGATCAGGCAGCACCCCTTGTAGGCTGGGAATTTTTTTGCGAATTTACTGCCGATTTTCGCCAGCGTCTTTGTGGGAGCGATGCCCAAAGATATGGGTATGCCAGTGCCTTTGGTCACCTCACGCACAATGCGCTTGCCATATTCGGTGATAAAAGATGAGTCGCCGAGTCCACTCAAGTCGATAAAAGCCTCGTCGATGCTGTAGATTTGGATTTTCGGGGAGAATCTTCCGAGTATGGTGTGCACGCGCCGGCTCATATCGCCATACAGATTGTAATTCGACGAGAACACCGCCACTCCAGCCTGCTCAAGCTGACTTTGCACTTGATAGAACACACTGCCCATCTTTATTCCCAGGCGTTTTGCTTCCTCGCTGCGCGCAATCACGCAGCCATCGTTGTTCGACAGTACCACCACCGGCTTTCCTATGAGGTCGGGGTGGAAAACACGCTCACAAGAGCAATAGAAATTGTTGCAGTCGGCAAGTCCAAATAGCTCCATGGCGTACGGCTTATTCGTGGAAGCGGCGAATGCAGAAAGTCATTACGCCCCAAACCATAAAATTGTTTTCCTCCGTCACCTTGATGGGCTGAAAATCGGCATTGGCAGGCATGAGCCATGCGCAGCCGTTCTTCACATCTGCATGAAAATGCTTCAAGGTGAATTCTCCGTCGATAAAGGCCGCCACAATATCGCCATCTTTCGCCTCCAGGCTCTTGTCGATAACCACAAGATCGCCGTCAAAGATGCCGTCGTCGCGCATAGAGTTGCCCTCCACGCGAGCGTAGAAAGTGGTTTCGCTGTCGCGGACAAGTATTTTTCCTAAATCAATGGCGTCGGAGGTGTAGTCTTGTGCCGGGCTGGGAAATCCAGCTCGTAGGCTGCCACCAAAAGGAGCGCCAAAAATCGACTCAGCTCCAGCCGAAAACATCTGAAGCCTCGTCTCCTGATTGTCAACGTTAGTCATATACAAATTGTGTGTGTTCATCAAAAAAAACTTATTCGCAAAGGTAGCAAAAATTACTGTTTTTATAAACAGCGCACAGGCATTGCTCACATTTTTGAGGAATGAGCAATGCCTGTGTATATGCTTTTAGCTGCTTTCGCTTGGGCTTAGAAGGGGAGGTCGTCGGATTTGTCACCCTCTGGGTTGATGAAGTTATTGGCGGCCATAGGCTGCGCAGGAGCAGCAGGAGCGGCTGGCGCAACGGGAGCACCACCCACTTCGGCGGGAGCGCCTTGATATGCGGTGGCAGGTGCATCAGCAGGTTCAGCCTTCCAGCCGCGAATGCTGGTGTACCAGCGTCCGTTGTATTCACGACTTTCGATGTCGAAGCTCAATTTCACCATCTGTCCCTCTTGCAGGTCGTATTGAGCGGCACGGTCGCCAAAGAAGTCGAAATGCACCTTTTTAGGGAAGTTCTCCTGGGTTTCGAGCACGTATTCCTGCTTCGACCAATTGTTACCAGCCTTCGACACGCCTGTCTGCAAAGGCAACTTTAGTATAATCTTACCGATAATTTCCATTTGTCAATCTGTTTTGTGTAGGTATGATTCAAAAAAAAGAATGTTGTTAATATCACGCAAAGTTACGCATATATCTTCACTCACGCACCATTCGCCGCCACATTTTTTCAGAAAAAATAGCAGGACACATCTGCCAAGCGCACACAAAAAAGGGCCACCGTGAAATCACTTCAAAGTAGCCCCAATCGCAGAAGCTGAAAAAATATCTTTTCTTTATTACTTCTACTAACTAAATTTCCAAATTATTAAAGCCTGCAAGGTTTCATTTGTTTAAATCAGTTCATTTCTTTAATGGCATTCAAGAAGTAGGCTTCGCTCTTGATCATGTTGCGAGCCTGGAGTACCATCGTTTTTGTTTCGCTGAGGATATTGAGAAACAGTGCGCTTGCGCGAGAGCTTGATGTGGCATCGTTGCGCACACGCTTAATATGATTTTTGATCGTTTCGGCAATGGTGTCGAACAGGTCGTCGCGCATCACCATCACATCGTCGAGGCGGCTGAAATCCTTCTTCGCCAGCATATCGGAAATTTGTGTGAAGATGGCGTCCACCTTGTCGTTGATCAGCTTCAGGTCGTGAATCTGTTCCTCCGACAGACCACGGTGATTATTGTTGATGTGGTTGTAGGCCGGGCGAGTGCTGTGCAGCAGCGCTTTCGACACCTCGCACACATAGTCCACAATCTGCACATAGTAGTGAGCCGTTTCGATATGCTGCTCTTGGAGTTTTTTCACTGTAGAGCAGATTTCATACTTGCGGTGGTTGGCCTCCTCATACATTCGTTCACTTTGTGCCACCACTTCTTTCAGGCCCTTGCGGTTTTCGGTGAAGAGCGACACCAGCATGCGGTTGTAGATGCTCGAAGCCTGGTTCATTGTGTTCACCACCATTTGAGTGCAGTTGTAGAGCACATCTTCAGGAGCGTCGTCGTCGGCAATCAGGTGTTCCTCTTCAGGTTTTTCTTCCACCACCTCGTCCTTCACGATGAAGCGCTTGAGCAGAATGTAGGCAGCCAGGAGCACTAAGGCAGCCAGTGCATATCCGCCACCCACCATCAGGAGCGTGGTGATGATGAACGACATCACGAATGCCACGAATGCGGTGACGAACCAGCCCATAATCACCACCATCACACCAGAGATGCGGTACACGGCACTGTCGCGGCCCCAAACCCTGTCGGCGAGCGATGAACCCATCGACACCATGAACACCACGTAGGTGGTGGAGAGCGGCAGTTTGAGCGATGTGCCTATACAAATCAGAATGGAAGCCGCTGCCAGGTTCACCACGGCGCGAATGAGGTCGTAGGTGCGTCCGCCCTTTTCCTCTTCGCTCAAAGGCTCGAATCGGCGGTTGATAGCCTCCACCCATTTAGCCGGGAGCACTTTGCAGTACCACTCATTGAACTTCACAGAATAGCGCACCAGCGCTCTTGAGAAAGGAGTGGAATTGAAGCGCTCATCCTCCTCCTGCTGTGAGGCAAGGGTAAGCTCTGTTTGCGACACTTTTCTTGCATCTTTCGAGAAGAACAGCGTGAGTGCCATCACCACACCGGCAATGGCCAAGAAACCGATGTTCACCATCTTTGGGTCGTTGAGCCCGCCCATCAACATAGATGTGCCGCCGTCTTCAGCGAGTTTGTAGGCGTCAAGTCCTGCCAAAGGCACACCCACGAAGTTCACCAAGTCGTTGCCGGCAAAGGCAAGTGCCAGGGCGAAAGTGCCACTGAGAATAGTGATCTTAAGAATGCTTACACCTAATTTCTGGAGAATGAAGAGCAGAAGCGATGCTGCCGCCCACACACTCACCAGCACGGTGCCAATATGGCTGGAAATAAAGCCAGAGATTTCTTCGGTAATCAAGCCCGAGTTTTTCAGACCCTTGAACATGGCGAAGTAGATGATGCCCACCAGCGCCACACCGCACCACACTGCGCCCCAGCGGCTGAACTGCTTGGCATAACGGAAGGTGAACAGAATGCGCGAGAAGTACATAATCACCGAGCCAACGATGAACGAGAGCACCACCGACACGAGAATGGCGGAAATCATACCCAAAGCTTTGCCACCGTTCACAAATTCACCGATGCCTGCGCTCAGGTCGCTGGAGTAGATTTTAAACACCGTCACAGCCACGGCTGCACCCAGCAGCTCGAAAATCATCGACACGGTGGTGGAAGTGGGCAGGCCGAGCTTGTTGAAGCCATCGAGCAGCACCACATCGGTGAGCATGACGCCCACATAAAGGAACATAATTTCAGAGAACGTGAACATTTCGGGGTGAAACACGCCATTGCGCGCCACCTCCATCATGCCGTGAGAGGTGAGCACACCCACTAAAATGCCCACGGCAGCCACACTGATAATAGTTCGGTAAGGTGCTATTTTTGAGCCTAACGAAGAGTTCAGGAAGTTGATGGCGTCGTTCGACACGCCCACTATCAAATCCACAATCGCCAGAATAGCAAGAATCACTACAATTACTGTAAATACTGGACTCATAATACTGATTATAAATTTTAAGTTGTTGTTATTGTCTTGTTTATATATTGTGCAAAAGGCATTTCGCTGCTCATTTGCCACTGGAAAATTAAGTGTAGTTATGGCTCTCAAAGGCATTTTACCGCCTCTGGAAGAGTAGCCGTAAACGTATGTTATTCAGTTAGTTGTTTTGCTAAAGAGAACTCAAACTCCAGGCCTCCGCCTTCGCGGTTACGCACGGTGATTTTTCCTTGGTGAAACATCACCGCATTCTTCACAATGGCCAGCCCAAGGCCCGTGCCGCCCATGCTTCGGCTCCGCCCGGTGTCCACGCGGTAGAACCGTTCAAACAGTCGGGGCAGATGCTCCGGAGCCACACCCACGCCATTGTCGCTGAAGGTGAACACATAGTATTCGGGGGTGGAATCTTTCAGCTTCACCATCACATCGCGGCCACCACTGTAGTTAAACGAATTGACCATCAAGTTGCGGAATATCGACTCCAGCAGCGAGGCATTGCCTTTGATAATCACATCGTCGGGTACCTCCACGTGTATTCTCATTCTCTTTTCAGGCGGGAACACATTCATTTCGTTCACCACCTTCTTGATCACGTCGGTCACATTCACCATGGCGCTCTCAATCTTTTCGGGCGCATCAGAAATGCGTGTGATCACCGACAGGTCGGAGAGGAGTGCCGTGAGGCGTTTCACATTCTCATAGGAGGTGTCGAGCAGCTGCTTCTTGGCATCGTCGGGCAGCGCGTCGGCATTGTGCTCCAGCGTTTCGAGGCAAGCCTGAATCACGTGAACCGGAGTTTTAATCTCGTGGCTGATATTATTGGTGAGCTGATGCTTGATGCGGTTTTTCTCACTCTGCTCATACATGGCCTCGCGCAGATTCTGGTCGCGCTGCTCCGAGGTCACCTTCAAATTCTTGTACAGATTCACCACATGTGCCGAAATCTCGCCCAGTTCATCGTTGGGGAACTGCTTGGTGTCGTAGTCGTCGATGTCGTCGTATTCAGCAGCCGACACAAATTTGCGCAGGTTTTTCACACTGCGGCTCACACGGTATGAGGCGAGCCATGCCAGCACCGTCATCAGCAAAGCAATGATGATGATAAGGTTGCTGTTCACGGGGTCGGCTTTCAGCGTGTCGACGAGCGTGTGGGTGTAGGGCAGTGCCGAGCGCACCACAAAGCCATTGCCGCGGGTGGCAGAATAGAAGTACTGGCGCGCATCGGTAGATGAGATGCGGCGCTTCTGAAAACCGTGCCCGTATTTGATGGCCTCCCTCACCTCCTTACGGTTGAGGTGGTTTTCCTTCACACTGGCAGAGTTGGTGTCGTATAGCACCTTGCCCGAAAAATCGATAATCGACACGCGCAGCGAGTCGTCCACTCCCATCTGCTTTAAAGCCTCAGGAGTGATTTGCTTAGTCTTGTTGTTGCCAATATAGCTGAGAATGCGCATATTCTCCATTTGCAGGCGGCTGTCGAGCACTTCCGTCTTGAAATCCACCTCGCGGGAATATTGCAGCGCGAAAAACACCAGCGCCAGCGACCATGTGAAGAACATGATCAGCAGGAAGATGCGCGTGTGCACACTAATCCTTGGTCGTGAAACCATAACCAAATCCTTGTTTGGTGATAATTCTTTCTCCATATCTACCGATTTTTTTACGTAGGCGGCCCACATTCACATCCACTGTGCGGTCGATGACACACACATCGGCGTCCCACACCCGGTTGAGAATTTCGGCGCGGGAATATGCCTTGTCGGGGTTTTGAAGGAAAAACGCCAACAAGTCGGCCTCTGTGGTAGTGAGCGCCACTTGTTTTCCATCTACGAAGCACTCCTTGGTGGCTACATTGAGGGTGAGCGTTTCAAACTCCAGCAAATCGCTCTTGGCATAACGGCCACTGCGCCGAAGCACGCTCTTCACCCTTGCCACCAGTTCGCGCATTGAAAAAGGCTTGCGTATGTAGTCGTCGGCGCCGCTGTCGAATCCTTCAATCAAGTCGTCCTCCGAATCCTTTGCCGTGCAGAAGATAATTGGTATCGACTTGAGCTCACGGCGTGCGCGAATCACTTTGGCCAGCTCAAAGCCCGACATGCGCTCCATCATCACATCGAGCAGGAACAGGTCGTAGCGTTCGAGCCGCTTTTTCAGCGCCTCCTCTGCGGAGCAAGCCGTGTCCACACTGAATCCCTCAAGTTCGAGGTTGAGCTTCAGCACGTAGCATATCGACTGCTCATCGTCAACAACTAATATTTTTGGAACATCTGACATAGTGTGTATAAATATATCTGTTGCCTTTTTTCACTGCAAAAGTATTATAAATAATGAAGCTAATTATAACAAACTTGTAACAATTAAAGCGGTAATGCACGGCTCTTTCATTTAAGATTCCTTCGCTCACTTAAAAATGTTGTTATTTTATAGCGAGTG
>JBNMJK010000094.1:0-7722 GCA_050873765.1 Sodaliphilus sp. | reverse complement strand
CAGCATACCGTGGTCCACGAAAATGCAGGTGAGGTTCTTGCCGATGGCCTTGTTCAGCAGCACGCCCAGCACACTGGAGTCAACGCCGCCCGACAGACCGAGAATCACGCGGTCGGAGCCAAGTTGCGCTCTCAATTCGGCAATGGTGGTATCGACAAACGATGCCGCGCTCCACTGCTGCCGGCTGCCGCAAATGTCAACCACGAAATTACGCAGCAGCTGTGTGCCTTGCAGGCTATGGAACACCTCGGGGTGAAACTGCACTGCCCACACAGGCTGAGTGGTGCTGGCGTAGGCGGCATACTTCACATTGGCGGTGGAGGCTATCACCTTGCAGTCGGCTGGAATGGCGGTGATGGTGTCGCCGTGGCTCATCCACACTTGTGAATGAGGCTCAAAGCCTTTCAGAAGAGGATTGGTGGCATCGAATTTCTCAAGATGGGCGCGGCCATACTCACGGGAGTCGGCCTTCTCCACCTTGCCTCCGCCACAGTGTGATATATACTGTGCCCCGTAGCAGATGCCCAGCACGGGCACCTTGCCCACAAACTGGCTCAAATCCACCTTGAAGGCCTCCGGGTCGTGAACAGAGTAGGGCGATCCCGAAAGAATCACGCCAATCACCGACTCGTCGTTGGCTGGGAATTTGTTGTAGGGCAGAATTTCGCAAAATGTGTCGAGTTCGCGCACGCGGCGGCCAATCAGTTGAGTGGTCTGCGAGCCGAAGTCTAAGATAATGATTTTTTGCTGCATGAAATCTGTGAGTGTTGATAGTAATTGATAATTTCTCTACAAAATTACTACATCGGCTTCAAATATAAAACACAGACAATGCCAAATTCAGCGGTTTTTTTTGAAATATTAAATGCTGAGTGCACCATTACACCGAGTCCTCATCGTAATGTAATAAAGTATTCAATCGCAGCAAGCAATGAGCCCAGGTCGTTTTTTACAACATCAAATACAATGTCGCCGTCAATGTCAAAATAACCGTGAGCTATGTGGTTACGTATACCAATGATATCTTGCTATGGAATTTCTGGGCGATTTACCAGTAGCTGGCCTTTGGTGACTTTGTCAATTTGTTTTACGCCCTCTCCGATAGCTTCTATAAGCATACAACTTGCTGCAAGGTTTTTCATTCCGTCTGGAGAGCAATAGTAGTCATCGGCAGACACAATGTCTTTATTCCAATCAATAAGCTGCTTAATGGCATCATGGATTTGGACAAGAAGACTTGATACTCTTTTATTGGATAACATAGATGCCATCTTTATTGATTTCCTCAAGTAGGTAGGGATTGATGTGCTTATGCATTCTTACAATATCTACGGGGCATTGTAATATACTTTCAAGAAAACGTTTTAAGCGTACGACCAAATAAATTTTAGGGTCCATATCAACGCATACGTCAATGTCGCTCCCGTCCTTTTGCTCGTTGCGCGACACAGAACCAAAGATACGTAACGACCTCACTCCAAAAGAGTTTTTTAAATCTTCTGCATGGGCAGAGATGATAGTTATGTATTCTTTTGTTGTCTTCATTGAAGTTGTTTTTGCTGATGTCATGATGTCAACACCACCACTGCAAATTTAACTATTATGATTTGATGGCACAAATAATAGGAAAGAAAAATTGGATTAATCTCATTAATGTTTTTTTTGTGAGATGTGGTTTGAAATAAGGGGTTTAGAATATTTTGATATGATAAATGCACATTATGCACAACTAACTGCGCATAATGTGCATGCTTTCGTTTATGTTGCGAAGCCTGTTGAAGCCTTACGTCAAAGAGCTTGAGCAAACGTTTTGGCGTTTAATCAGGGGAATGTGGCGCGTCATTTTTTCTCACGCTCGTAGTAGGTGATGGTGCGGGTCACAATTTGTGTATTTTTTCCAGTGCTATATTTTCCTTCCTCTTCAGCAAAAATCTCTAATTCTTTCCAGACGTTTTTTAATTTCGCTTTTGTCCAGTTGCCGTATTTGTCGAAAGCTAAATAGGTGATTTTGCCATTTCCACTATCACCTCTTAAAGCCTCTTCGTATGAATAACTGATAATTTTGCCTTTATCATCGTATCTGTATGTGTAGGTTATTCCGGAATTCCATGTGCCATATCCAAATTTTCTGACGAAGCCTTGTTTGTTATATTCAAAAAAGAGGTTTGGATTGAAATTTTCTGTTTCCATCTCTTTAAGTCGTCCTTTTTTGTCTCTCTTAACTGAGAATTTTGATTCGATGATAGCTTTACCGCTTTTAGTGAACGACAACGAAGGACAGTCAGGTTCATAACTATTCCCATAGTCGGAATTACACTTCACGCTTTTCACGTGGCCGTGGAGGTTGAATGTGCGGAGGTCGGGCGTGGTGAAGTTCACCCATTCAAGGCTGTCTTTGATGGCGGCTTTGATGCTGTCTTGCCGAGCTTTCTCTTTCTTCACGGCCGCAATGCTGTCGGCGGTGCGAATACTGTCCTGCCGAGCCTTCTCAGCCAGTTCTGCCTTTGATGGCCCGCACCCAGGCACTACGAGCGATAGGCTAATCAATCCTAAAAGAATAAATAAAAATTTTTTCATAAGTCAGTAATATGTTTAAGTCCGTTAATAAATCACTTCTGAATGAATGAGAAAATATGCCGAACCCCAATTGAGTGCCCGGCATATTTCACTACTAACCTTAAATTAACCTTTATGTGTTATGGTTAAAGGTGTTGCTTTTCTTTAGAAGAACACCCTGATGCCGGCATGGAAGGTGAGGTTGTTTCGCTTCACGTCATTGGGCTTATAGATGTTGTCTTTGAGCCATTTGTAGTTCAATGTCCAGTGCCCGGTGTCATTACTATTATTTCCAGAATATTCAATGTCGCCGTCCTTTACAACGTTTAAGCCAAACATTAATGAGTAATCTACACCGAGAGTCAATTGCACTGGGTAGCAGATGTTGATATTTAATTTTGCGCCTAATGGCACACGGATTGCATGCGACATTAAGTCGGCTTTTTCATCACTGCTTCCCCTGGTTTCCTTGTTTAAGAAGTATGCAAGTTCGTATTGGCATTTAGCGTAGGGTACCACTTCCATTCGCCCTAAGAACGTGTAGCCGATACCAAGACCTAAGCCAAAATCAAGAATTAATGGTTTTGTGAATCTCAGTTTTGCGCCATTGTCGAAATAGAGATCTCTTCCTTTTTTAAGTTTATTAGAAAAGTCTGCTCTCACATCAATCATGGCATATACATTAAAAGCAGTCTTTTTAATATTGCACACTAAATAGTCGCCGGTGAAGCTTGCGCCATACCATCCAGTGGTGCCATAATTGCCCTCAAAGGTTAGTCCGATTCTTTTGTCGGGTGAGAGGACCACAATGTCGCCTTGCTCTTTACTACCTTTTGTGCCACCGATGAAATAGAGCTGGCTGTTGCCGTCGCTAATGTCGTTGATTCGAGCATGCGACACCACTTTTGAATACATGTCGCCTTGCTCATCGGCAAATTGGCGGTAGATAAGAACTCGGTCACCTAATTTTGCTCCAGAGCCAGTGCCAAGGTATGCAGTTGCTGGGTTTCTGCTTTTTAGCTGACCTCTGATTGCAAACTCTGGACACTCTTCTGCTATTTTGGCCACCAGTTTGTCTTCATCGGCTTGCCCGCAGCACACATACGACACTGTAGGGTTGATGGCATTGTATTGTTCCATATTGTCCCAGCTGTTATACACATCGGTTAGCGTTTGCTCGTTGATGTTTACGCGGAATATAACGAAGAAGATGTCGCTTTTGTCTTGTCGTTGCTCTAAATAGATGAAGTTGTTTTTTACAATTGGCTTTAAATATTCATCTTCTGTTAATGCGTTTGCTATGTCGTCTTTGCCTGCCAATGTGGCTTTCACATATTCAGCATCGAGGAATTGCGCATTGCGTAATGCCCGGTCTTGCAGACGGTCGATGTGTAGTGAATTTCCGTTGTAATCAAACAAATAGTCTAACACTTGCTTTCCTACACGATAGTTGTTGAGGCTGTTTTCCATTTGAGCAATTTTTTCTTTGTCCTCTTCTTTCTCGTAGCCTTTTTTGGGATTTTCGGGCAATTCAAGCTTGAAGTCGCTTGGCAAAGCCACTGGGTTATTAAATACTTTGTATTCCATTCCATGGACAGCCAAGCTTTCGTAATCACCACTTATACCAATAAGTTGGCTCTTAGAGTCGTAGAACACTTTTTTCTTAGCTTCAACATTTGTTGAGATTCCTATTGCAATTACTGAAGCGATAAGAATTGTGAAATTTTTTTTCATTTTGGTTTTTTTATTTGGTTTAATTAGTTATTTGAAATCATAAATCAGAGGAGGAGTGATTTTTTGCTTACTGTTAGAGCCCTCCATCGTTACCACCAATGGTAGTGGCGAATGTTGTAAATTCGCTTTGGCCGGCTTTTATAGTATGCAACTGCTATATTTTCGGCTGATTGAATCGACGCCATCTGTTCGCGGTGTTGATTGGCAACGCGTTTCTTCTCCATGTTCATTTCATGTTGCGCTTGCTCTTTTTCTAAAGCGAATTGCCTGTCATCAACAGCCTTTAGGCGCTTTGCTATGGCATCGCTTAGCAGTTTGGCCTGGTTCAATACGTTTTCTGATGGCATTTCAATTCGCGCCAAGGTGCTTTTGGCTTCTGAGGCGCCATCGGCATTGGGGTTGGCCGACCATTGTGCTCGCGCAGTGGCTATCAATTTCATATTGCTTTTTTCATAGGCCTCTGTGCCGAATTTCCCCGCCAGCTGCATGGCTTTGCTGTAAGAGCCACAAACGGCAGGTATCGACATCAGTTGGCTGATAGCCTTGTCGTAGTCGCCGGCTTTTGCCTCGGCCTGTGCACTTGCGATTATTTGATCGCCAAACTTTTCGTAATATTGCACAATTTTTCTTTTCCCATCTTCCAGCATGCTGGCGAGACCGCTCTCATTAGCGTTTATTTTTCGGTAAGCGTTAGCGTAGCAGTCGTATTTGCTGTCGCCCACAGCATGTATCTCTTTGCTCCATTGGGAAAAGAGGGTCCCCTCGATGGCATCGCCGAGATAAACGGTAACCATTAATGTGCTCACATATTTAGCTGGAGCTGTGGCGGTGATGGTGGTTTCAAGTTCCACCGTGTTGGCAGTGATGATGAACCTGTCGTCGATTCCTGCGCCAGCCATGCCGTTTTTGGTGATGATTTGATTGAGCTTGGTGAGCAAAATTTTGTTGGCTCTAAGCTGATTGGGATTATCGGTTGCCTCCATATATGGATTCAACACGATTTTGCCTAATTCGATGCTCTGTGGCTTGGCTGATAAAGCCAATAGGAGCATAGTGATAAACAATATCTTTTTAATCATGACTTTAGTGATTTATAAGTTAGACTGGCCGCCAAACACCACATGCACCTTTCCTTGCCCAATAGGTGTGGTGGACATGGATACTCCTGCTGGAAGAACATCGGAAATTGCTTTAATGAAATCTTGCATTGTTAAGGCCCTTGGCTTGCCTAATTTTCCAAACCCGGATTTGGCCTTGCCATAATGTGGAAAGCGCACCTGCTTGTAGCTGAGCTTGTTTCTCGTCTTTATGGTTTGTGTGAATTGACCATTCACCGTGTTCTCGTTAAGCCAATAGTCGATTAATTCTGCAAATTCGCCATGCTCACCTTGGAATTCCACTTCCGACTCAAAACTGCGAATAGGGCAGTCGTCTGCAATCACAAATGTGGCGCTTCCCTCTCGGCCATGAGCTTCAATGTCGTCTAAATTTCGGGAAATGTTGGCGCAGAAATGATCCATAAATCCATTGGCACATTCTTTGAGCAGTGTAGGAATGGGCACACCGCTTGCTGCGGAGTTGCCCACCTCGCCACCAATTTGCTTGAGCGATGCTGCGTCCACAGATTTCACTTCAAATTTCAGATAGGCGCGTGGTCCCATTCTTTCTTCTTGACAACCGAGTTTTACTATAATGTCGGCTTGTGATTTTCTGAGCACCTGGTCTAATTCCGACTCAGCCACTTGCCCATCACCTTTCGATAGGTGAGTTTCGTCTAAGGCCTTTTCGTTTTTCAAGTCCTCGAGTACTGCGGCAAGGTCGGTGAGGTTGTAGCCCCTGTCGGCCATTATTCCACCCATTGCTGTAATCATCATCGACATATTTTCATCGCCGAGCGCTTTGTTGTAGTCGGGGATAGAAGTGCTGTCGAGTACATATCCATTTCTCACGCACCAATTGTCGTCGGGAATGATCATGACCATTGGTTGCTGTTGTCCCATCATTTGCAAAAAACACACCATAAATGTGCTTATGATGAATATGGCTTTTTTCATTTTGTATGTATATTATTGGAATCGGTTTAATCCTTTAATAATGTGTGCATCTTCAAGATGCTTTCTTAATGCGCTGTATTCCACAACGAGCAGAATGCCCACTCGTCTTCCGCTTGGTGTGGATATGTTGTTCTCACCCGAAGGGTAGGCAGAGTTTACCTCATGCACATAGTTGAGATATACTTTGCCTGTGAAAAAGTCTTCAAAAAAGTCTTGATTGTTGTAGAAGGTTTCTTCAGGGTTGCTGCACAAGGCAGGCACTTCATAAGCCCCGATGCTTGGATTGGGGTTGGCTTGATAGCCCGTGAATATGGCTGCTGCTATGGCATTTTCTTTTGCTTTTTCTATCGCTTTGTCGGCGTTTTTTGCAACAGCCCACGATTTAACAACTTTAGTGCCGTTTATTCCGCCTCTTTTTTGCTCAATGGCGTAGTCGCCGGTGAGCTTAAATTTGTATTTCTTTTTTGCTGCAAGAGGATTGACAAGTAAAAAGGAGGCAATACATAAAAATAAGAAGGTGCTGAGTCTGTTACTTTGCATAATTATGATTTTTTTACAATTGCAAAGTAACAGTAAAATCAGACAGGTGGCAAAGAAAATGCGTTGCTGGGGGGGGTACGATGTGTAGCGGATTAGTCTTCGCTGTGTGGCGGCTCTTGGGCGAGGCGGGTGTATTGTGTGGAAATGTCGTCGAAAAAGTTGTGGTTGAGGGCTTCGCTGAACTTTTGGATGGTGAAGGTGTCGATATGCGGCTTCTTGAAAATTTTGTAGAGGTTGGTGCGGTGGCAGTTGAGCTGCTCTGCCAGCCATTTGGGCGGCACGCCATGATTTTCCACATATTCCTTAAAAATAACTCCTACGTTAACGGTTTTCATTGACAGTTTTGTTTTCTTCATGGCCCTCTTTCCTCCGCGAGGGCTGGTGCAAAAAATAAAGCGTGAGGAAATGCCACTGATTACTTTTCAAGAGGTATCGCCAAACACCTTACCAGAAATAATACAGCCCACCCTCACGCCCAAGCCGATATATCGGAAACCTCTCAACGATAGGTGAGGGTGGATACAAGCATGCTTGAACGTTCCATCTGTGGCTCTTATCCTTCTGGTGTTAGAAAATTGGCGATTTCCTTGAAAAGGATAAAAAGCGGAACGCTTTTCTTTGATATGTATGTAAGCACGAAACTGATGGCGCAATTTTTCAGCTCCAGCAGCCTCATAATGCAAATGTAACAAAAATTTGTGTTTGTAGCGTCATTTTCACCACGGCTCTTTCATTTAAAGTAGAAGAAATGATATATTGCCCCTTACCCGATTCATTGCGAATCGGGTATTTTTTTTTCTGTATGTCAAATAGTTATGCTTTTATCAAAATCTATTTT
>JBNMJK010000093.1:0-8161 GCA_050873765.1 Sodaliphilus sp. | reverse complement strand
GTGAACGTGAGCGACGTGACCGCCCTCATCAACATGATTTTGGGCTAACCCCTAAAATAGGCGCAATGTCAGCGTCCTATTATAGAACCTCATTTTTTCAATTCATAAATAATGAAAAAAACATTATTTTCGCTGCTGATTGCAGCACTGACCAGCGCCTCGGCTGTGGCTTCCGACACCTGGTCGCTTCAAGGCACCACCTTCACTGTGGATACCCTGTTTCACAACCAGGTGGGGCCAGGCACCACCTCCACATCACTCTGGTTTCGCAACCCTGCCAATGGTGATGCGCTGAGGGTGTTTTATGCCACAATGGACTTGACAAACCCTTACCTCTCGCTCCGTGGCGTGTGCGCCACCGACAAACTTGCGGGCAATGAAACCATCTCTGGTATGGCAAAGCGCAAGTCGAAGGCAGGGGAGCGCTATTTCGTGGGCATCAATGCCGACTTCTTCACCACGTCGGGTCAAACCAACCGCGGCGTGTCGAAAGTGGGCTCGCCTGTGGGTTCGACCGTGGTTGACGGCGTGATTTACCGCGCGCGCAACAACGCCACGCTCTACAAGAATTTCGTGGTGGATACCAAGGGCGCGGTGTATGTGAATCCGTTCTTTTTCGGTGGCACTGTGGTAGCCCCTGATGGCACAAAAGCCACTTTGGGCGGCATCAACGTGAACGCCAACGAAAAGTCGGCCTCCAACCAGAACAAGGTGACCATCTACAACGACTTGTACTATGGTGCAACTGCCGAAACGAGTGGTTGCGAAATAGCCGCCGTGCTGGTTGACGGTGAGAAATTTGAAACCGGAAAACCCTTCAAAATGAAGTTGGTGAGTGCTCCAAGCACGGCTTGCGACATGGATATAGCCAAGGGCGGCTACGTGCTTCACGGCCATGGCAAAGCCGCCACCTTCATCGGAACGCTCCATGAGGGCGACACCGTAACCGTTTCGCCATCGTGGACCTATAATGGCCAGTCGGTGGAACCTTATCAGGTGATTTCGGGCAATCCTAAAATCCTTGAGAACGGCGTTACGCTCCAGAGCGAGGGCGACCGTGGCGATGCCAGTGCGCGCCACCCACGCTCGGCGGTAGGTTATAGCGACGGCGGCAAGAAGGTGTATTTCTTGGTGGTTGACGGCCGCTCGCCCATTTCAAGCGGTGTGCGCACCACTTGGCTTGCCGACATTATGCGCTATGCTGGTGCCACTGATGGCATGAACGTGGACGGCGGTGGCTCGTCGGTGCTCTATACCAGCACATTAGGTATTCGCAACAAGCCCAGCGACGGAAGCGAGCGTGCCGACGGCAATGCGTTCTATGGTGTGAGCTCAGCTCCCGACGACGATGCCATAGCCTCAATTCGCTTTGTGGATTTCGCACTCCGTTCACCTAAATATGGCGTTTACACTCCTAAGTTCTATGGCTACAACCAATATGGAATGCTTGTGAGCAAAGACGTGAAAGGTGTGAAAATCACTTGTGATGAAGCGATTGGCCATGTGCTTGGCGACACCACTTTCTATGCCGACGGCACTTCGCTTTTAGGAACCCTTACCGCCACCTACAATGGTGCCACCATATCTATGCCTATGCAAATCATCAATGCGGTGGACGCCATCAACATCACCAACGACTCCATTATCACCGACGGCTACAAGCAGTATCCAGTGGCGGTTCAGACTATGGTGGGCGAAACGGCCATGAACATCAGCCCTCTTGCCCTCACATGGAAGAGCCTCGACGAGAGCATTGTCACTATCGGTGAGCACACCGGCATCTTGAAGGGCTTGCGCAATGGCAAGACTCAAGTAGTGGGCGTGCTGGGCGAGATTTGCGACACCATGACCGTGAATGTGGAAATTCCAGAGTCGCGCGTCATGCCTATCGACCCCAACATCGACCTCTCCACATGGAAAATCTCGCAGACCGGTGGCAAGAATGTGGTGACTACGGCAGTGGGTAATGGCTTCGATTACACCTACACTGGAGCCTCGGCCCGTGGCCCCAAGATTGTGCTCTCCAAGAGCCTTCGCCTGTGGAGCTTGCCCGACGTGATTCGTGTGCGCCTCAATCCTGGTGAAGCTCCCGTGAAGAATTTTGTGTTTGGCCTTCGTGCCAACGGCGGCAGCATGGTTTATGAAACCGTCACTCCAGAGGAAATCACCCCCAACAAAGAGATGACCGTGGAATTGCCCACAGCCAGCTGGTGCGATGCCACCGACATGGGCAACTATCCCATCACGCTATGCTCCATTCAAATCAATATGAACGCTTCCACCGCTGGAAAGGTGTATGAAATGCACTTCGGCGGCTTAGAAACCGTGTATAACGATGCTCCTGAAGCACCTTCAAAGAAGGGCGACATCAATGCCGACGGCTCGGTGAATGCCGGTGACGTGTCGGCGCTGATTAATCGGATACTCGGTTTGGCAAGTTATTCCGACGCCGCATGCGACATCAATGCCGACGGAGCGGTGAACATTGGCGACGTGACTGCGCTTATTAATCTTATTTTAAATCAATAACGCATTGCACATAGCTTAATATGATACTTAAAAGCTGTTTGAGATTTGTTCTGCATGAATCTCAAGCAGCTTTTTAAAATTAAAATATGTGCGAAAAACAGAATCACAATGAAAAAAACAATTTCAGCCTTGATGCTTCTGGGTGCCGTGGCACTCGGAGCGAATGCTAAAGGCGTGTGCGATGTGGTGGGTACCGCCTATTCGGTTGACACCACATTCCATGCTTATGTGGGACCAGGCACCACGCAGACTTCCCTGCTGCTCCAGAGCGGCAACCGCCACCTGCGGGTGTTTTACACCACAGTGGACTTGACGAATCCTTATGTGAAAATTCGTGCGGTGAGTGGCACGGATATGATGGCAGGCGGCGAAACCGTGTCGCAGATGTGTAACCGCAAGACACAGCCCGGCCAGCGCTACTTTGTGGGTGTGAACGGCGACTTCTGGTTCACCTCTGGCACCACACGCCGCGGCCAGTCGATGGTGGGCGCACCTATTGCGTCGTCGATGGCAAAAGGCGTGATCTATAAAGGCGTAAATGGCTCCGAAATCCAGTACACCATCGATGCCAATAAAGTGCCTCAAATCGGCAATGTCACTTTCAGTGGCACAGTGGAAGGCACTAACGGAAAGGCGAATATCGGCGGCATCAACACCGATGCTGTTTACAATGCCGTCACACTCTACAACCCCAAATATTTCAAAGGCACCAATGAAAGTAATGTCACAGAGGTGCAAGTGCGCTATGTGGATGGCGACGACTCCTTCGCTTTTGCCAAGCAGTGCAAACTGGAGGTGGTGAACACTCCCAGCAGCGATGGCGATATGGACGTGCCCAGCGAGGGACTCGTGCTCACCGGAAAAGGTTCGGCAGCCTCATTTATCGCCGGACTGAAGCCTGGCGACCAGCTCACCCTCACCCTCAACGCCTATCTCGACGGCTCGCCATTTGCCCCTACAGAAATTGTATCGGGTAATCCATGGGTGCTGAGCGACGGGCAGGTGGTGAACAACGGCGACACTTCGGTTCACCCACGCACGGTGCTGGGCTACAGTCAAGATGGCAAGAAAGTGATATTCTTGGTGGTTGACGGTCGTTCGCCACTGAGCGATGGCGCCACCACACCAGCCCTTGGCGCTTTGATGAAATATGCTGGCGCATGGCAGGCTATTAACGTGGACGGCGGCGGCTCCACTTGCCTCTATTCCAGTGCCCTCGGTGTGAGAAACAAGCCCAGCGACGGCAATGAGCGTGCCGACAGTAATGGCATCTTTGCCGTGAGTGAGGCTCCCGACGACAGCACCGTTACTGAAATACGCTATGTGGACTACTGTCTGCGCTTGCCTAAATATGGTATGTACACGCCAAAATTCTACGGCTACAACCAGTATGGAATGCTTGTGAACACCGATGTGAAAGGTGTGAAAATCACTTGCGACGAGGCTCTTGGCCATGTGATAGGCGACACCACATTCTATGCCGATGGCTTGCTTGCCGAAGGTGTGCTTACCGCCACATTCGGCGGCATCACCACCACGATCACCGCACAAGTGCAAAACTCCGCCGACGCCATCGCCATTGTGCACGACTCGATTATCAACGACACTTTCCACGACTACGTTATAGATGTGGAGAGCATGGTGGGCGAAACCACGATGCCTATCAATCCCGCAGCCCTTTTATGGACGAGCACTGATGAGAATGTGGTGAAAGTGGACGCGCACACGGGCGTGCTGAAAGGTGTGGCCGATGGCGTGGCTTACGTGATTGGCAAAATTGGCGAAGTGTCCGACACCTTGAAAGTGGTGGTGGAGCGCCCCACTGCCCACGTGATGCCCATCGATCCGAATTTAGATGTGAAAACATGGAAAATCAGCCAGACAGGCGGCAAGAACACCACGGCCACAGCTTTGGAAAGCGGCATTGATTATGTTTACACCGGTGCTTCGGCCCGTGGCCCGAAAATTGTGCTGACAAAGAGTATTCGCCTCTGGAGCTTGCCCGACGCTATCCGCGTGACCTTGAACCCCGGTGAGGCACCCGTGAAGAATATGGTGCTGGGCGTGCGCGCCAATGGCGAGAGCATGACCTATCACACTGTGGATTTGGCTGGTTTGGCACCTAATGCCTACACCGACATCGACCTTCGCACATCGGCTTGGACCAACGCTGCCGATATGGGCAATTATCCAGTCACTTTAAGTTCTATCCAGTTCAATATGAACGCCTCCACTGCCGGCAAGCAGTATCACATGGTGTTTAAGAACTTTGCCACAGTTTATGATGCCATTCCTGCTCAGGCTGCCACTGGCGACATCAATGCCGACGGCGTGGTGAACGTGAGTGATGCCTCTGCGCTGATTAACAAAATTCTTGGCTTGGCTGATTACAGCGATGCCGTGTGCGATATTAATGCCGATGGCGTGATCAACGTGAGCGATGTGACCGACCTGATAGGTATGATGCTTAAATAATTTCTATCTGATGAAGAAAACCTCAATTTTGGCATTGGCGTGTGCTCTGGCACTTGGCGCCAATGCTTCCACCCAGTATAATGTGCGTGGCACGGTGTATCAGACCGATACACTGTACCATGCCATGCTTGGCCCAGGCACGTGGCAAACCTCTCTGCTGATGCGCTCCGATGCCGGCCGGCAAATGTATGTTTACTATGCGAAGATGGACCTGACGAACCCTTTCATCTCCTTCAGTACGGTGATGGGGCAGGACCACATAGCAGGCACCGAAACGGTGCGTAGCATGTCGGAGCGTAAGTCGCGCCCCGGTGCGCGTTATTTCCTCGGTGTGAACGGCGACTTTTTCTACACCTCCGGCACTACGCGGCGTGGCGAGTCGATGGTGGGTATTCCCATTGGCCCCTGTGTGGTGGACGGTGAAATCTACAAGGCGAACACCAACACCAACTACACGCAGTTTGTGCTTGATGCTAAGCGGCAGAATCCCATTATCGGCTGCACGAAGTTTTCTGGCTCCGTGACCAGTGCCGGTGGCGTGAAAATGAATTTAGACGGCGTGAACCTAGTGAATCCTGATCCGGGCAACCGTGTGATTCTCTACAATAGCCATTTCTTCGGTGGCACCAATATGCCTTCCGGCGATGCAGAGATTGCGCTGCAACTGGCCGATGACCAGCAGTTTGTGTTTGGAAAGCCCTTCAAGATGGTGGCCACTGCCGCGCCATCTACCGCAGGTGATATGGATATACCAGCCGATGGCTTTGTGCTTCATGGACAGGGCACCGGCAGCGAATTTGTGAAGGCACTGAAAGCCGGCGATGAAATCACGGTAGAGTTTCATGCCAATATCGACGGCAAGGAGGTTTATCCCCACACCATGATGTCGAGCTGGCCCAACAGTCTGCATCATGGAGAGGTGACCGACACCGAGTATCTGCTTGAAGAATTTGGCTCCAACCAGCCAGTCACCGCTGTGGCTATTGCTGATGGCGGCAAAACCATAATGTTTCTCACCATCGATGGCCGCTCTCCCATATCAAGCGGCGCCCGCACCACTGAGATAGCCGACCTGCTTCGGCTGCTTGGCGCTACCGATGCTGTGAATATGGACAGTGGCGGCTCATCAACGTTCTATTCCAGTTCGCTTGGTGTGCGCAATGTGCCGAGTGATGGCTCAGAGCGCGCCGACGGTAATGGTATCTTTGCCGTATATACCGCCCCCGACGACAGCACCATTGCCAGTATCGCCTTTGTTGACTGGGTGGCAAAAGTGCCTAAATATGGCATCTATCGCCCTAAATTCTATGGTTACAACCAGTATGGCCTGCTCATCGACACCGACCTCCACGGCGTAACGCTCTCATGCCCATCTTCGGTGGGACATGTGCAGCAAGACAGTGTGTTTTTTGGCGATGGCAGCGGCGATGGCTTGATTACAGCGCATTATAATGGCATGACAGCCACTGTGCCAGTGCAGATTTTCGGTGAAGGCGCAGGCATCAAATTCAAGAACGACTCGATAGTGACCGACACCTACCACGCCTACACCGTGGAAGTGACCAATACAGAGAATGGCGTGACCATGCCTATCCATTCGTCGGTGATGAAGTGGTGGAGCAGTGATGAGGCGGTTGTGCAAATCGACCCTGCCACAGGCACGCTCCATGGAGTGGCCAATGGCGAGGCTGATGTGTATGGACAAATTGGTGAGTTGATTGACACGATGAAGGTGACGGTGGAACGCCCCACTGCCCATGTGATGCCTATCGATCCGAATTTAGATGTGGCCACCTGGAAGATTACCCAGACGGGCGGAAAGAGTGCTGTGAGCACCGCCCATGGCGACGGCTTCACCTACACTTATAAGGGTGCTTCGGGCCGCAGCCCCAAGATTGTGCTCGCCAAGAGCATACGTCTGTGGAGTTTGCCCGATGCCATTCGTGTTCGCTTCAACCCCGGTGAGGCACCTGTGAAGAATGTGGTGTTAGGCTTGCGCCCCAACGGCCAGAAAATTGTTTACCAGACCCTTACCCCCGACACCGTGGTGGCAGGGAAGACGATTGAATTGGAGTTGCCCACCGCTGCATGGATGGATTCAGCCGACATGAAGAATTATCCCATCACGCTCAACACCATTCAGCTCAACATGGGCTCTTCTACCACCGGCAAGCAATACACCATCGACTTCGATGGCTTTGAGACCGTTTACAACACCATTCCAGCCACTAACAAGAGGGGTGACCTCAACGGCGATGGCGTGGTGAACGTGAGCGATGTGACCGCCCTCATCAATAAAATTTTGGGCTTGAACGAGTATGCCGACGCTGCATGCGACCTCAACGCTGACGGCTCGGTGAACGTGAGCGATGTAACCGCCCTCATCAATATGATTCTGAGAAATTAGAGATTAGAAATTAGAGGTTAGAGGTTAGAGGTTAGAAGCCAGTTAGACATTCGTCTTAACTTCCTAAACTTCATGACTTCTTCTAACTTCTGAAATTATAGGTTAGAAGCCAGTTAGACATTCGTCTTAACTTCTTAAACTTCATGACTTCTTCTAACTTCTGAGGTTAGAGGTTAGAGGCCAGTTAGACATTCGTCTTAACTTCTTAAACTTCATGACTTCTTCTAACTTCTGAAATTATAGGTTAGAAGCCAGTTAGACATTCGTCTTAACTTCTTAAACTTCATGACTTCTTCTAACTTCTAATATCTAATTTCTAATTTCTGATATAATCCTATATTGAGAATGAAAAAAGGAATGATTTCGCTGCTCTTGGCAGCGGTGGGTGGATTGGCAAACGCCTCTATTCACTATAATATTCGTGGCACGGAATTTGTGGCCGACACCCTTTACCATGCCATGGTGGGGCCAAGCACAAGTTGCACACAGCTTTTGATGCGCACTGATGCCGGTCGGCAGATGTATGTGCGCTATTCCATCACCGACCTGAACAATCCGCTCGTCACCTTTTCTGCCGTGATGGGGCAAGACAAATATGCCGGTGGTGAAACTATTTCGGGAATGTCGCGCCGCAAGTCGCGCCCCGGTGCCCAGTATTTTTTAGGTGTGAATGGCGACTTTTTCCGTACAAGCGGACAGACTGGCCGAGGAGAGTCGGGTGTGGGTGCGCCAATCGGCCCATGTATTGCC
>JBNMJK010000092.1:0-8574 GCA_050873765.1 Sodaliphilus sp. | reverse complement strand
GCATAAAGGATAATTGAAAGAGGCTTAGGCCGCGACGTGTTAGAATATTGGTGTGAGAAAAATTTGTAAATTTAAGAAAAAGTGGCTAACTTCGCTACGAATTGATTTTGCTTAACATCATTATAAAGAACAGACACAGGAATACACAATTACTGAAATAACACTACAGCAGAAATGAAAAAGATTATACTTGCCATTCCCACCGGCACACTATCTGTATTAGTCACCTTACTGCTTTTATACTTATCACTGGCATCTAATCCTTTCGATGTGAGGTCGGTTCATCTTTTTCCAAACGCCGATAAATGCGTTCATTTTTTAATGTATTTTGGGTGCGCTATGGTGTATATGTATGAATACGCCAAACACCGGTTGCCACACCACACCAACCTCAATGGTGAACTTGCTATCGCCTCCTCCTTAGCGGTGATGGGCGTGTTTATCGAAACTGCACAAATGACCCTTACCAGCGACCGCAGCTTTGAGTGGCTCGACTGCTTGGCCAATGCCACTGGAGCGTTTACGGGTTTTCTGCTCATGCACTTCTGGGGTAAGCACTATATCCACAGTATGCTCTACAAAACGGTAATTGCAAAAAAACAGCATCGCCACTACAAAAAACACCGCAAAGCCGGACAATATTAACAACCTGTTTCCAATTGCCTATACATACATTTCAATACGCTAATTTTGCGAATTTGAATGATTATGTGTAAATTTGTCAAAACTCAACAAATTTACACGATATGCTTTTCCCAGAAAAATTACGCCAGTTGCGCGCCCTTAGTGGCATGAAGCAAAAGGATATAGCCAAGAAAATTGGCGTGGATATTCCTATGTATAGCCGATTTGAGCATGGTGAACGCCGGCCAAAACGCCAAACGGTGGTAAAGTTCGCCAAAATATATGGCGCTGACGCTGATGAACTTGTGGCACTCTGGCTGGCTTATGCCGCTATCAACGAGATTGGCACCGACAAATTAGCCGACAAAGCGCTCGTGTATCTGCGTGAAGAATTTGGCGATGCCACACTGCCCACCACAGCAGCCAATCCGCAAACCTTAGACACCCCAACACAAAAATTCAAAATTGAAGTTCCCGCCATCGACCCTGCCAAGCAAAACATTGTAAGGGCACTGGGAAGCAATCCTTTTCCACAATACTACTGTGGCGATGCACTCAAATTGCTCAGCCGTGTGGAAAACGACAGCATCGACTGTATCATCACCAGTCCGCCTTATTGGGGACTGAGGCGATATGGAGCCGACAGCATTGCCACCGACAATATTGATGAGTTTATAGAGAATATTCTGGCCGTGACGAGTCAGCTTCACCGAGTGATGAAGCCATCGGGATCGCTATGGCTGAATTTGGCCGACACATACCAGAACAAGGCGCTTAAGGGTCTGCCTTGGCGCATAGCATTGAGAATGATCGATGAGCAGGGCTGGATTCTACGCAACGATGTGGTGTGGGACAAGCAATACAGCGCTTTCGACAGCAGCTTTGACCACTTGCGCAACACGCACGAATTCATTTTCCACTTCGTGAAAAACGACGACTTCTACTACGACGATGAGGAGCTTCGCCTCTTCTTCAATAATGTGGCAAACAAAAACACCAAAGATGGTAAAACGTCAAGCGGTGTGACTGGAATGAAATATCGCCGAAATGTGATGGGATCAACGGCGCTTTCCGATGAAGAAAAGAAAAATGCGCTTACCGAACTCGACAAGGTGGTGGCCATGGTCAATAATGGTGAAATACCCGACTTCCGTATGTTTATCCGCTCGTTCCCCGGCCAGGTGCTTGACTCTAAATCTGAAAAAGCTAAATCCATCAATGAGAAGGGCTACTATTTTCTGCTCTACAACAAAAATGGCACGATGCCAGGCGATGTGTGGAATATTGCGCCTGCCAATAGCCCTATTGAACGCTACAATGTGTTTCCCGAAAGTCTTTGCCATCTGATCATTCTCTCCACTTGCCCAGATGAGGGTATTGTGCTTGATCCTTACTGTGGTCTGGGCACTGCATGCAAAGTGGCTTACGACCTACACCGCCGTGCCATAGGCATTGATGTGAATGAGGATTATCTCCAAAAGGCTAAGGAGAAAATACAACAGCAGCCGCTCAGTCTGTTTTAAGTTAGATGTTAGAAATTAGAGGTTAGAGGTTAGAAGGGGTAGCCGATGGCGAGGTGGAAGCCAAGGCCGTCTTTGAAACGCGGTATATTGAAGAATCCCTTCTTGCCGGTGTCGTAAGGGGCGTGTATGCCAATACCTAAGTCGGCGCGAAGCACAAGCATATCCATATCAAAGCGAATTCCTACACCTGTGCCTAAAGCAAGGTCGTTGAAAAAGTGCTTTAACGTGAGTTCGCCACCAGGCCTATAATTATCATTCTTCAATAGCCACACATTGCCAGCGTCGATAAACATAGCACCTTTCAGGTAGCCGAGAATTGGAAAGCGTAGTTCCCAGTTGGTTTCAAACTTGAATGTACCAGTCTGGTCGTAATAGCCTTTCGACTTCACTTCACTTGGATAATAACTGCCCGGACCTATTGAGCGCACGGGAAATGCACGAATGGAGTTGGCACCACCCACATAGAATTGCGAGCTGTATGGCACTTCCTTGGAATTGCCAAAAGCATGAGCTGCACCAAGCAGAAAACGGCTCACCAAATTCATGCCTCCCACCTTTCTATTCCAAACAAGTTGGGTCTGCACTCTCACAAACTGGGAAAATGGCGTGCCAAACAGCTTTTTCACACCTTTAGCGCCACACATGGCCCATATTCCAGAAAACAATGAGCCTGCCTCAGAAATTGTGGAAGTCCAGGTGATATTGTTCAGCCCGAAACTATTGTCGTAGGTGTAGGTGTATTGAATTTCCGGTATGAACACATTGCGGAAGCTCTGCGCCAATGCAGGATTATCGGCCATGGCAGAGTCAAAAGCCGCAGTGCGGCTCAGGAGCTTATTGTAGCGCAACTTGAATGGGGTGAGCTGGTGTGTTGATTTTTTATTGTGATGCCATTCCCACTGCATCTGTCCGCCAAACTGAACCATCTTGAAGTAATTCGGGCGGTTCATAAAGTCGGCATTCACGGAGAATTTCGTCCAATTCACATATCTGCTCGACCGCTTCACAAATTTAGGGGCAATCAGGCGAGGTATGTCGAAATTCAAGTCGAGCCCCAATTCATAGGAATTGATATCTTGCGCACGACCGCCTTTCGATGAGCCTGTTTGCCACTCATACGAGCCCTTCAAATTGGCAGAAAGGCGCTCTGCCCCACCCCAGTAGTTCTTGTGAGAAAGACCCACCTGAATACCTGGGCCAATAAAGCTATTCGATTTTGAGGTGCCCTGCGCTTCAAGAGTGGCCTCAATAGGGTCATCGAGCGTGCAAGTGATGTACAGATTCAGAAGTCCATCGCCATCGGCAGTTAAAGAATCGGTGTTGGCCACCTTCATATCAATGCTGCTAAAGATGCCCAATCTCGACAGATAAAGTTGGGTGCGATCCATATTGCCCACCTTGAAGGGCCTACCTTGGCGTGAACGAATGCACGATGGTATCAAGTTGTCCTTGATATGCACAGGCACGCGCTTATAGAGTGTGCACCGGTTAAACTCCAGCGTGTCGGTGCGGACCGAAAATTCCTTGGAGTTTTGCACGGTCACATACACCTTGTTGGTCAAAAATTTCACCAAAGCCATATTCGGCACATTCGACGCTTTGATAAGCTGCATATTCACCACACCCTTAGTGGTGGAACTGTCGGCTAAGTATTCAAGATATTCCGGTTTGAAATAATAATATCCTTTATTACGCAGCACATTAGTGATTTCAATTCTCACGGCATTAAGCGAATCCAGGCAATAACGATTGCCTGTCTTGAAATAGCTGCTCGTTTTGGCCACCGAGTCGATAATCTCGCCCATGGGAGTGCCACTGTTGAGATATTTCAGTTCACCCAGCTTATAAGGCTCATTCACTTTCACATCATAGGAAATGCTGGCCTTCTTTTTATTTTTTTTGCTGTAATTTAATGTGTAGGAGGCGCTGGAAGTGAAATAGCCATTATTGCGAAGCAAGGTGTTGATCATATCAACTCGTGTTTCTGGCCTCACACGGCTCACCAGCACAGGCTGCGCCACCAGTTTTCTATATAGCCACCCTTTAATGCCTTTTGAATCTGGATTCCAGTGGTTATACACCCACAAGCCTATGGGCAGAGGCGTGCGGTAGTAAGGAGAATAAAGCGGATTATTGGGGGCCACATCTATCGCCTCAAAAATCTGGTCCTGCACATCGGCATCAATCTTTGCTCCAGTTTCCTGATAGTGGAGCTTCTTCACACCAGTGTAGAGCACCTCACCCTCGGCCAGGCGTGAAGTGGTGGAGCAGCCCACACATATCATCATGGTGAGAGCCAAAAACAATATGTAAGATAATATGAACCTATTTCTTTTCATTTATTTCTTCGTTTTTTACCACTTGAGCGGCAGAGTCGGTAGGAACGGCGGTATGCGAACTGTCGGGCAATAGCCGCAAAGGCTTAGGGCTACGGAAGAGCAACTTCAGCGTGGGTGCTTTCCGCTTGATGACGAAGCCCACGCCCATTTCCGTCACCTCACCTTCAAGCACACTCTCCCACCCAGTGTGGCGGAACAAGCGCAAATATCTTGAGCCGGAATTATTAAGAGAGTACTCGAGGGAAATGTCGCTAATCAAATTGTTGCTGAAATTTTGCTCGCTTGTGGCAGCCGTGCTGTATTCGCCGCCCACCACAATCTTAAACCGATCGTTGAACAGCGATTTCGACAGCCTATAGCTATAGCTGGTCTGGGTGGAAGAGCCTTCGGTGGCGCCACCAAACTGGTTGATACCAAAGGTGAGATCCACACCCTTTAGCGTGCTTGCCGCCCAGCTGTTGAGTTGCGACTGAAGGAATGAATAGAGTGCGCCAGTGGTCGATAAATTGATATTGCCCGCTGAATTTGTTCCAGAATACGAGTTGTAGAGGAGCATATTCATCGCCGCATTAGAGCGCTGCACATCGGTCATACTCTGAATTTCATTTTTCACCGTCATATCATCCTCGGTGCTGATGTCGAATTTCAAGTCCATCTTCTTCAGCGTGTTGCCAATCTTAGCGGTGATCAAGAAATTAACCAGTTTCGATTTACCGTCGCTACCGGTCACGCTTGCCCTTGTGGTTTGCTTGCCGGTGATGTTCAGTTGTGGGTTGAGCACATCACCACTCCAAGTGATACTGCTGCCCGAATTAATCTCAAAAATCTTCTGTGAAATGATAGGTGGAGAATAGCGCACACTGCCGCTTTCTATGGTGTAAACACCCACCATATTGTCTTTGCCGGCAAAGTCGATAGAATAGCGCAAACGGCCACTGCCGTCAATGTTCACACGGTCCTTGCCATCAGGCGAGAGGAAAGCGTTGATTTTCGCCCCTTGCTGGATTTCAATATCAATGTTGATGTCCGACGAGGAGCGGGCAGCATCGGTTGTGAGTAGAGGGTTGCCACCAGTGGAATCCACAGAATTCACAAATCTCACCATATCCTCGTCCACACTGTTTGTGGTCAAGTCGTTCACATCACTTTGAAGCACATAGGTGATATTCGATCCCGAAAGCAGTGCCACCTTGGCATCAACGAGCATAGCGCTCTTTTTGCTTCGCACATTGGCCGATATGTCGGCATAGCCTTTACCAAACACTTCGCTATAGCTCCGCTGTTCAGAACCGATAAACTGCACATTTTTGCCATTCACACGCAAATCCATATCCATCGTGTTCACATTCACCTGTCCGTTCATTTTGGCCACATTTCCATTAAGGCCACGAATATCGTAATCGCTAAACGATATCACGCCATCGGCTATAGGTATCACCTTGTCGGAGAGCTTCAGGCGGCTACCATAGCGAGGCAGTTCCACAACGGCGGAGTCGCCCTTCACAAAACCATTGATGATAGGTGATGAGGATTTGCCACTCACTTTCACTTCACCATTGGCATAGCCACCCAAACGGACTAATCCTCCGGGAATGAACGCTGTGGCTTTCTGAAGCGGGAAGCGGTCGAACTGCACATTCACGTCCATCGGGCTTGCTGCGGCGCTGTCGCCTAACACGCCATAAGCTAATGCCACTTTCGAACCATCGAGATTCATCACAGCATTCAACTTAGTGCTGCCCAATTCCGGATCGAAGGCCAAATTGGTGTTAAACTTCAAGTCGCCCACGCTCTGACCGTCGTAGTGAAGTTGCTCAATAGCCACATCACCATCACCGTCAAAGTTTTTGCCATCATAAAGCACCTTCATGTCGGCATCTACCTTGCCGCTCACACTGGGGAGCGAAGGAATGCCCGAAAGCCACTCTTCAAGCTTCATATTGTTGATTTTCAAGAAAATATTCTCTTTAGTAGGGTCATCGGTAGGTTCGGTGTGCAAAGCCAGACTGCTCTCTGCGTTCTTGATTATCAAGTTGGCGTCAAGCATCTTGCTGATATAGTTGAAATCCACATGGTTATCCTCGTTCACCTCCCACTGGCGATAAGCCACAATAGGTTTGGTGGGAAACAGCCTCATTTTAATATTATGGCCAGACAGTGTGGCATGGGCGCCAAGCCTGTAGCCCATCTCCTGCTTGATATTGCGCTGCTCCACCAAGAAATCCACAATAGAATCCTTTGCGCCACCGCGCACGTCCACTTGGGCAAAGTCGTCCCATGTGCCCGGACGGTTGCCCATGTGCAGGTCGAATCTCAGATATTTATTGGTCAGTTCGTGGGCGTGGAAAGTGACGGTATCGATAGCCGTGGTGCCCATGCTGAACTGATGCACATAGCCATCAAGATTGATGATACTGTCGTTTTTGATTTCACAGCTAAAATCACGCACATCTATGTCGTAGCGAGCTAAATAGCGAGGAACCAAACCGCTCGGGCCCACTTTCATTTTCAGTGAGAACTTAGGCAATTTTTCCTGCAGAGCCGTCACATTGAGGGCACGCGCTTTCATTTGTCTGTTCACTTCGGCAAGGCTCATGTCGAGCTTTTTCGTGAAATCGTCTAAACTACACTCCGCCTTAAAGTCGATGTGTGTTTCCTCATTATCGAGAAACGCCTCAATTGCTTTGTCGTTAGAGAGGAGGCGCATTTCAGTGTTTTCGCTCACCAGCTGCGTGCCGTCATAATTCCAGTTGATATGGTTCAGGTCGGCATTGAGTTGGCAGTGCTTTGTGCGAGTATCATAGTCAACAAAGCCCGAAAGTTCGCCATTGCCATTCATAGGGAAACTTGTGAATCCTAATGCCTGGGCATCAAGGTCACGGATATTGCCATTCACATTAAATATGTATCTGCTTCCCTGAATTTTGCCTTGAGCATCAACATACAGATTACAATTGGGGTTCTTAGAGTCCACTCTCGCAGTCACATCTCCAGCATTCATGGTAAGCTGGGCAGTGATGTCGCGGTAAGTGGTGCCGTCATAGGTCACACTTCCCAAGTCCACATTGGCATTCACAGCAGTTGTAGCCTTCAGAAAATCGAAGCCATGCCCATCGGCCTTCACATGGGCTGTGAGGTGATCAACCGGTGCAAGCGGCATAATGGCACGTACTGGGAAATTAGTGAACTGAGCATCAATGACATACTGGGTGCGATTGCCGTTAAAACTACCCTTGCCCACCAGCGAGCCACCAGCCAATCGCATATCCACATGGCCAGAATAAGCATTGCCGCCAAATTTAGCATGGCCCTTAACTGCCATAGGCGGGAAATTCACCTGCCTGCGTGTGGCAGCATCAAGAGCCAAAGGCTTCACAAAATTCAGGTTGGGGAAATTGGCGTCGAAAGTCAAGTCGCCACTGATGCGCTTGGTATCAAGTGGGTGATTAACCACGCCGTGAACCGTGGCATTGACATACTTGGGTATGGTGGCGGTAAATGCCTTAATGTCGAGGTGGTCGGGAGTGCCTTGCACTGTTCCCTTCACAGATAGTGGCCGATATTGAGGAATGGGCTTAAGCATCGCCCTGAGCGCAGGGTGAACCAGCGAGAGTTCTTGCAGTGCAATCTTACTGTCGGTGCGGATATAGAAATTTCCTTTAGGCTTGGCATTAAGCAGCGTGAAGGGAGCATGGGCATCGATATAGAAGTCGCTTAAAAACGTTTTCAAGCGAAATTTGTTCACATCTATTTTTTGCTCGTCCACATAAAAACTGCCACTTGCCTGCTCTATTTCAAGTCCGCATCGCTCCTTTCCTTTGATTTGGGCAATCTCAGCCATCACAGTAGAGGCACGGTTATAAAGGTTGTTCAGCATGATGTCAACGCCCGACAGCTCTATATAGTTAGGGTCGAGCCCGGCACCTGGAACTACACCTCTCTGAGCATACACCACATGGCTATTGGTCAATCGAATAGAATCGCCACGCACAGTCCATGGGATTGTATCGGAAGGCGAACTGATGGTATCGGGAGGAAAAGGATGAAGCTTGCTATAAACTTCAGCATCTTTCTCACTTAGCGTGTAG
>JBNMJK010000091.1:0-9124 GCA_050873765.1 Sodaliphilus sp. | reverse complement strand
CTCATCGAATGCCATGGCAGAATCGTTCAATGCCAAAATCAAGCTTTTCCGGGCTAATCTTAGAGGTGTGGCGGACAAGAAGTTCTTCCTCTTCCGCATCGCCAACCTATTTGCTTATCCCCACTAATTTTCTACTGAGCCGAGAATATGAAATCAAAGTTGGCCGACATACTGCTGTCGATCACTTGGCGCGACATAGCGAAGCGCTATTTTGGAAAATCAAGTTCTTGGCTTTACCACAAGCTTGATGGCATTGACGGGAATGGTGGTGTAGGAAAATTCAGCGAGGAAGAAAAGCGGCAACTGAAGGCGGCATTAATCGACTTGTCGGACCGCATCAAGGCAGCCGCCGACAAAATTTAATCGCATCATGAGGAGGCGGTACACCGCGTGACGATTGATAATAGATTGATATCCTAAGCTGTATGTAAAATTTGCAGACTGGAGCATTACTCGTCCGGTTAACCCTGGGGCTGTGGGTACCCACGGCTGGGATTCGGACGCACGGACCGTGCGCCCCTACGGCCTCTCTAATCCCCCACTAATTTTCTACTGAGCCTTTTTTAGGAGGGTGGGGACAACAAAAAAGCCACTCAATTTGAGTGGCTTATGTCGGGGTACTCGGATTCGAACTGAGGACCTCCTGCTCCCAAAGCAGGCGCGCTAACCAACTGCGCTACACCCCGAATTGCACGTCCTTGTCGGAATTGCGATGCAAAGGTACTGCTTTTTTTTGAATACGCAAATCTTTTTGCTAAAAAAGTGCGCTTTTTGTTCAAATTCTTGCTTTTTGGGCGGAACAAGATGCGGCAGCGCAAGTTTTTTTGCTATTTTCGGATAATTGTGCGAGGAAAATATTAATTTTGTATATTTCAATTTAGAGGTGGGCGGAAGCTCGCTCTTTAATGTAATGTAAACAAGAAAACAACTATATATTTCTCGAATATGTACAGAACTAAGAAATGTGGTGAACTTCGCATCGAAAATGTGGGCGAAGTTGTGACATTGGCAGGCTGGGTGCAGCGCACACGCAAGATGGGCGGTATGACCTTTGTGGACCTGCGTGACCGATATGGTATCACACAAATTGTGTTTAACAACGAGAACAACGCAGAGCTTACCGAGCGTGCCAACCACCTTGGCCGTGAATATGTGATTCAGGTGAAAGGCACTGTGGCAGAGCGCTCAAGCAAGAATCCCAAAATCCCTACGGGCGACATTGAGATTATTGCAAGCGAACTCAATGTGCTCAGCGAAAGCCTCACTCCTCCATTCACCATTGAGGACAACACCGACGGTGGTGATGACCTTCGCATGAAGTATCGCTATCTGGATTTGCGCCGTAATTGCGTGCGTGCCAACCTTGAGCTGCGCCACCGCATGACCATTCTTATCCGTAATTTCCTTGACTCACG
Organism: Sodaliphilus sp.; assembly: GCA_050873765.1. Taxonomy (GTDB): domain Bacteria; phylum Bacteroidota; class Bacteroidia; order Bacteroidales; family Muribaculaceae; genus Sodaliphilus. Next base: position 7,709 of record JBNMJK010000091.1, on the reverse strand, counting down.
CGATTTTATAGAGGTGGAAACACCTATTTTGATTGGCTCTACTCCAGAGGGCGCACGCGACTTTGTGGTGCCTTCACGAATGAACCCCGGCCAGTTCTATGCTTTGCCTCAGAGCCCTCAAACCCTGAAGCAATTGCTCATGGTGGCAGGCTTCGACCGCTATTTCCAGATTGCCAAGTGCTTCCGCGATGAGGACCTGCGCGCCGACCGCCAACCAGAATTCACACAGATTGACTGTGAAATGAGTTTCGTCAACCAGGAAGACGTGCTTGAGGTGTTTGAATCGATGGCTCGCCACCTGTTTAAAGAAATCCGCGGTGTGGAGCTTCCTAAACTGGAGCAGATGACATGGCATGAGGCTATGCGCCGCTTCGGTAGCGACAAGCCAGATTTGCGCTTTGGCATGGAGTTTGTGGAACTGATGGACGTGCTGAAGAAAGGCAAGTTCACCGTGTTTGACAGCGCGCAATACATTGGCGGTATCTGTGTGCCAGGCTGCGCAAACTATACCCGCAAGCAGCTCGACCAGCTCACCGACTTTGTGAAGCGTCCGCAAGTGGGCGCTAAAGGCCTTGTATATATTAAATATAATGAGGACGGCACAGTGAAGAGCAGTGTGGATAAATTCTACAGTGCCGACGACCTTGCCGAGGTGAAAGCGAAGATGGGCGCAAAAGATGGCGACCTTGTGCTTATCCTTAGTGGCGACAACGCCAACAAGACACGCACCCAGCTCTGCACGCTGCGTCTGGAAATGGGCGACCGTCTTGGCCTTCGCGACAAAGACACCTTCAAGTGCCTTTGGATTGTGGATTTCCCACTCTTTGAATGGAGCGACGAGGAGCAGCGCCTGATGGCCACTCACCACCCGTTCACTTTGCCTAACCCCGACGACATTCCACTGCTCGACGAGCACCCAGAGAAAGTGCGCGCCGTGGCCTACGACTTTGTGTGCAATGGCGTGGAAGTGGGCGGAGGCAGCCTCCGTATTCACGATGGCAAGTTGCAGGAGAAGATGTTCAAGATTCTGGGCTTCACTCCAGAGCGTGCCGAGGCACAGTTTGGCTTCTTGATCAATGCATTCAAGTATGGCGCACCCCCTCACGCTGGTTTGGCATTCGGCCTCGACCGCTTTGTGTCGATTTTGGCAGGTCTCGACAGTATTCGCGACTGTATCGCATTCCCAAAGAACAACAGTGGCCGCGATGTGATGCTCGATGCACCAAGCGCGCTTGAACCAGGCCAGCTCGATGAACTTTATCTGAGTGTGGACCAGGCTCGCGTCGATGCCGTGACAAAGAAATAATACGTTTGTTTTAAACGCTATATGATTCATTATGGGGAAGCTATACAGGTTAGTTTCCCCATAATCATTTATATTTGTGGCAGCAATAAATACATCTTTATCAGTAAGTGATAGTGACAGCTGCTTTGTTTATTGAACTATGTGTGAAGTGAATTTTGATGGCATAGATGATGGCCTGTATGAATATGTGGCAGCGCACGCCGCGGCCGATCCTTTGAAGTTGATGCTGAAGAGCGAGCCAGGCTTGCCCTTCAACAAGCGGTTTGCCGTGATGCAGATTGAGTGCCGGCGAAAAGCGAAAAACAAGATTCCTGAACTGCTCGCTGACCGCCGCTTCCTTTTTCCGAAGCCCATCAGCGCCGAGCAGTGCACCCACCAGCAGGTGGCCAAATTCCATGCCTCGCTTTTTGATGCCTCACACCATGTGCTCGACATGACTATGGGCTTAGGAGTTGATACTTACTATATTTCCAAGCGAGTGGCGAAGCTCAAGGCCATTGAACTCGACAGCACTATTGCTGCTGCCGGAGCACATAACTATGATTTTGAGGTGGTGAATGCCGATTCGGTGGTATGGCTCACTGCCAGCGCCGAGCATTTCGATTCCGTCTTCATCGACCCTGCCCGCCGTGGCCAGGGTGGGGCGCGCCTTTACGGCCTTGCCGATTGCGCTCCCAATGTGCTCCACATGCTGCCTATGCTGAAGCAGCATACCAATATGCTGTATATTAAGGCGTCGCCCATGCTCGATGTGACACAGATGTTGCGCGATCTTAGTCCTTACCTTACGCAGCTGTGGGCGGTGAGTGTGAGGAATGAGTGTAAGGAACTGCTTGCCATCTTGGATTTCACCAAAGAAGTGCACGAGGTCACACTCCATGCTTTGAATTTTGAGGCGGCTGGCGTGCAGAATTTCTCTGTAGGTGCAGATGTCCAAGCAGAACATGTGCTCTACCGCAGTCCTGCAGAGGGGCAATACCTCTACGAGCCTAATGCCAGCGTGATGAAAATAGGCACCTTTGCAGCCGTTGCGCAGCGCTATGCGGTGCGGCAGATAGCTAAAAATTCACACCTTTATGTAGCCGACACCTACGTCGCTGATTTCCCCGGTCGAAAATTTAAAATCCTCAGCATCGTGCCATTTTCAGGCAAGACATTGAAAAACGTGGGCAAACAGTGCGCCCAGCTCAATGTGGCCACGCGCAATTTCCGCCTCTCGGCAGAAGAATTGAAAAAACGGCTGAAGGTGCGCGACGGGGGCGACCGTTACCTCTTTGCCACCACACTTGCCGATACCACGCCGGTGCTTGTTATCACGCAAAAAGCAGATTCGTGAACCCAGGCACTTGACAGCGCATTTTGGTGAATGACGTTTTTTTTGTAACTTTGTGGCGGAATTCATGAAAGTTAAGGAAATAGCTTCCGCTATTGAGAAGGTTGCTCCGCTTTATCTTCAAGAGAGCTATGATAATGCCGGAATGCAAGTAGGCGACCCCGATCGCGTGATTACAGGCGTGGTACTCTGTACCGACGTTAGAGAATGTATTGTAGATGAAGCCATTGCCACTGGCGCAAACCTTATCATTTCCCATCACCCACTCATTTTTCACGGCTTAAAGAAACTCACTGGGCGCACTTATGTGGAGCGCACGGTGCTAAAGGCTATTCGCCATGGCGTGAGCATATACAGTGCGCACACCAATCTCGACAATGCTCGAGGTGGCGTGAGCTATAAAATGGCAGAAAAGTTGGGACTGGAAAATGTGGAGGTGCTTGATCCGCAAGAGGGCACACTCCGGAAAGTGGTGGTTTACGTGCCAAAGGCGCAGGCCTCACAAGTGGAGCAGGCCATGTGGAACGCTGGCGCAGGCCGCCTTGGCGACTACGACAGTTGCAGCTACCGCGTGGCAGGCGAAGGCCGATTCCGGGCACTTGATGGCGCAGACCCATTTGCGGGAGCAATAGGGGAGCACCATGTGGAGCAGGAATATCGGGTGGAGGTGCTGGTGAATAAAGCCCAGTGTGCAGCTGTGGTTTCGGCCATGCTCGCCGCTCACCCCTACGAAGAGCCAGCATTCGATGTGATTCCGATAGAAAATGCCGACCGCTACAGCGGTTCGGGTGTGATAGGCGATGTGGCAGAGATGGACGCGGAGCATTTTCTGCGCCATATCAAAAAGGTGTTTGGCGTGACCACAGTTCGCTTCAGCGGTAATCTACAGCGAAATGTGCGGCGCGTGGCTCTGTGTGGCGGCGCGGGTTCGTTCTTGGTGGGCAAAGCCATTGCCAAGGGCGCAGATGTGTATGTGACGGGTGATATGAAATATCACGAGTTTCAGGGCCACGAGCATCAAATTATCCTTGCCGACATCGGGCATTACGAAAGCGAACAGTTCACCAAGGAAATTTTTGCCCGAATCATCAGAAATCTTCGACCCGATTTTGAGGTGAAATACGCAAAAGCAGAAGAAAATCAAGTAAAATACATATAAAATCATTATGGCAAAAGAAAAAGAACTCAATGTAGAAGAACGCTTGAAAGCTCTCTACGAATTGCAGACAATCCTCTCGGAAGTGGACCGCATCAAAACACTCCGCGGCGAACTTCCTCTTGAAGTGCGTGACCTTGAAGATGAAATTGAGGGACTTCAGACCCGTGTGGCTAAATATGATGATGAAATAGCCGCCCTCAACGCCTCTATCAAGGAGCAGACCGAAGTGGCTCAAAAGGCCGACGCGATGATTGCAAAGTACACCAAAGACCAGGACAACGTGCGCAATAACCGCGAATATGACTTCCTTACCAAAGAAATTGAATATCAGCAGCTCAACATTCAACTTGCCGACAAGAAAATCAACGATGCAAAGCATGCCATTGAGGTGACCAACACCAATTTGGAGGCCGCAAAAACTCAACTTGAGGACTGCAACCACGTGCTTGCTGAAAAGAAGGGCGAGCTTGATGAAATCATTTCTGAAACCAAGCAAGATGAGGAGAAACTTCGCGAGAAGGCTAAGAAGCTGGAGGCTAAGTTTGATGATGAGCGTCTGCTCAACGCCTTCAAGCGCACCCGTAAGAATGCCCGCAACGGTCTGGGCATTGTGTGTGTGTCGCGTAACGCCTGCGGCGGCTGCTTCAACCGTATTCCAGCCCAGCGCCAGAGCGAAATCAAGATGCACAAGAAGGTGATTGTGTGTGAGTACTGCGGCCGTATTCTCATCGACCCAGAGATTGTGGGCGTAAAGGCTGACTAATCACTTGCGCTATCGCTTTTAAAGCATCGCAAATATAACACATAGGGTGTGCTGAGAGGTTTACAAACGATCTTGGCACACCTTTTTTAGTAATACATCATTTTTTTTTGACATCAATATGATAGAATCATGATTATAGGCAATCTTTCCGACACAGCGGCTGTGGAGCGCCTCCACCCGCTGCTAAAAGAGGCGTTTGAGTGGCTTCGGGCTCATTATGCATCGGTTCACGCCACAGGGGTGAGCCAGGTGGTGCTGAAGGAAAAAGAACTGTGGGCAAATGTGGAGACGCCCATCATGAAACTGCGGAGTGAACAGGTGCTTGAAGTGCACCGGGCTTATATTGATATTCATGTGCCCGTGGACAAGGCAGAGGTGATAGGCTATCTGCCCACTTGCCACTTGGCCCAGGTGTGTGATGCCTACGATGCCGACCGCGACATCGCTTTCTACACCGATGCGCCCATGGCGTATTTCACCTTGCAGCCTGGCGAGTTTGCCATTTTTACGCCACAAGATGCCCATGCCCCAATCATAGGCGAAGGCAGGCTGAAAAAGATATGCGTGAAGGTGAAAGCGTGACGCTGCCGGGCTCTGTGGAAGCGAAAGAAAGTGGTGCGGATTGTAATTTATTGTAGCACAATACGGTGCGAAATTTTACGCTCAGGTTGTTAATAACTTTAATTGATAGAATTGTGCGATAAAGCTGTTAATTTTCTTATCTTTGTACTACCAATTAATCAGCATCAATGAACGGACAAGGCAAACTATATTTTCGCTATGGCACTATGGGCTCAGCCAAAACGGCACTGCTGCTCACGCAGGCCTATAACTTTGAGGAGCGCAAGATGCAATATCTGTGCATGAAGCCTATCATCGATAACCGCGAGAGCGCGAATGTGATTCGCTCGCGCATAGGTATAGAGCGTGAATGTAAGTGGATTTATCCCGAAATGGACCTTTACGAGTATCTAAAGGGCGAATTTGAGCGCACACTGGAGGTGAAGGCCTGGGTGCTGGTTGACGAGGCGCAGTTTTTGTCGAAGGCACAGGTGGACCAGCTTGCCCGCATCGTGGACGACTACGGTGTGAATGTGGTGTGCTACGGCTTGCGCACCGACTTCCAGTCGCATGTGTTTGAAGGTTCGCTCCGCTTGTTTGAGCTTGCCGACAGCATTGATGAGATTAAATCTACATGCACTTGTGGCCGCAAGACCATTATCAATGCCCGCATCGACGCCAATGGCGATGTGGTGACCGACGGCGACCAGGTGGAGATTGGTGGCAATGACAGGTATGTGGCGCTCTGCCGCCGCTGCTGGCGCAATCGCCGCATTGAAAGTGCCGAGCGCAATGCGCTGAAATTCAAGGAAAGCTAAATATATGACACATAACAAAGCTCCTGAAAAGGTGATGGCGAGGGTTGCAAAGCAGTCCTCGCCATTTATTTCAGCTCGCTATTTATTTTAAAGGAGAGCGTTTCATTTTCAGTGTATGGCTTCACCTCAGTAGGGAAGGGGAGTGTGTGGTTAATCCACCAGTTTGTGCAGCGCCCAGCTGACCACCGACAGCACGATGCTGAAAATAATGGCGGTGCCCAGTGCGCTGAGCGTGGAGCCCTGAATGGTGAACGCGTCAACGAAATGGGCGCAGAGCATCACCATCAGCCCGTTGATCACGATGGAGAACAGGCCAAGCGTGAGAATATTGATGGGCAGCGACAGTAGTTTAACCACAGGCCTGATGGGTACATTAATGATTCCGAGCACAATGGCCACCAGAATGGCGGCATACCACGGCTGGCAGGTAACATCGTCGAGAAAATATGAAGTGAGACCCACAGCCAGGGCTGAAATGAGGATTTTAGTTATCAGTTTGATCATAATAATAATGTTTGGTGGCGCAAAGATGCGAAAAAAGAACGGTACTTGTGCAAAAAAAGCCGAAAAAAAACATCTATATCAAAACTATTGCTTAATTTAGCATATTCGATTAATGCTTCAACAACTGATTGCAAAATGAAATTTTCAGCGCAACGCCTCCTTGTCCAGTGGAAGGACTATGTGATGATCGTGTTCGGGCTTTTTTTGTGTGCTTTTAGCTTTTCGGCATTCATTCTCCCTGAAAAAGTGGTGACGGGTGGTGTGACGGGCATTGCCACCATCGTGTATTTCCTTTCCGACCGCACCATCAACATAGCCATTCCCAACTACATCATCAATGTGGTGCTCCTTGTGGCTGCATTCCGGGTGGTGGGAAAGCAATTTGTGATTCGCACCATATTTGGCGCCACGGTGTTCAGCGTGTTTTTGGGCGCTTTAACGCCGTTTTTCCCTTCTCCGCTGGTGGCCCAGCAGCCGTTTATGAACATCATCATAGGTGCGGTGCTGTGTGGCGTGGGCCTTGGCATCACTTTCTCGCACGGCGGCAGCAGCGGCGGAACAGACGTGGTGGCAGCCATGGTGAATAAGCACAGCAACGTGTCGTTTGGCCGCATGATGCTGTATTGCGATTTGATGATTATCACATCGTCGTACTTATTTTTCCACAATGTGGATAGCACGCTGTTTGGCTATGTGTTTTTGGTGATCAACTCCGTGGCCGCCGACATGACCATCAATAATCGTGTGCAGGGTGTGCAGTTTCTCATATTCAGTGAGCAGTGGCTCGATATAGCCAACGCCATCAACAATGAGGCAAAACGCGGCTGCACGCTCATTCATGGCACGGGCTGGTATAGCAAGCGCGATGTGAAAATGCTGCTTGTGGTGTGCCGTAAATATGAGAGCGTGAATGTGCAGCGCATCATCAAGCGCATCGACCCCAATGCCTTCATATCCATGTCGCCCACCGAAAACGTGTTCGGCCAGGGATTCGACGAAATGAAGGTAAGGCTCCAAAAATACGAGCCTAAGATGAGCGATGAGAACAACAATGTTCAGACGAAGACTGACACTGAGAGTGCTCAAACCAAAACGGAAAATCCGTTTGAGAAACAGAATTAGCAACTTAACCAAAAAAGATATATTGATTTAGCAAAAACAACATTCATTTATGAAAAAGATAGTCGTTACTCTTGCGTTTGCCGTGATGGCGGCTGCTGGCATGTTGGCCCAAGGGAACATGTCGGTGGGTGTGGACTATAACT
>JBNMJK010000090.1:0-9160 GCA_050873765.1 Sodaliphilus sp. | reverse complement strand
CCCTAAATCAGAGGTTAGAGGGTTAGGGAATAATTAAACATTCGTCTTAACTTCCGAACTTCTTAACTTCTTAACTCCCTAAATTAGAGGTTAGAGGGTTAGGGAATAATTAGACATTCGTCTTAACTTCCGAACTTCTTAACTTCTTAACTCCCTAAATCAGAGGTTAGAGGGTTAGGGAATAATTAGACATTCGTCTTAACTTCCGAACTTCTTAACTTCTTAACTCCCTAAATCAGAGGTTAGAGGGTTAGGGAATAATTAAACATTCGTCTTAACTTCCGAACTTCTTAAATTCTTAACTCCCTAAATCAGAGGTTAGAGGGTTAGGGAATAATTAAACATTCGTCTTAACTTCCGAACTTCTTAACTTCTTAACTCCCTAAATTAGAGGTTAGAGGGTTAGGGAATAATTAAACATTCGTCTTAACTTCCGAACTTCTTAAATTCTTAACTCCCTAAATTAGAGGTTAGGGGTTAGAGGTTAGGGGGTTGTGATGGGCCAAATATGCCTATTATGCCCATCTAAGCCTCTAAGCCTCTAAGCCACCGAGCCATCTAAGCCCACCTTCTAATTTCTAATATCTAATTTCTAATATCTAACTTCAATTTTTCACTTTCCACTCAAAGCCGTCTTTGGTGTCTTTCACATCAAAGCCAGCCTCATTCATCTTGTTGCGGATAAGGTCGGAAGTGGTCCAATCCTTGTTAGCCTTGGCATTCTTGCGAATATCCAAAAGCAAATCGATAGCCTTACGGTAAGGCTCCAGGTCCACGCCATCAGCGCCACCTTCAGAGTCGTCGCGCACGCCCAGCACATCAAACAGATAAGTTTGGAACACACCCTTCAGCTCATCAATATCAGATTGTGTGAGTGTGGCGTGGCCATCGTTCACCTGATTAATCACCTTGCAGGCGTCAAACAGCGCAGCTATCACATTAGGCGTGTTCAAGTCGTCGTTCATAGCCTCAGCGCATCGATTGCGATAATCATCGAGCTTAACCGACGAAGCATCAGATGCTTTAAGGTCGCACAGGCGGTGCCAACCGTCCATCATACGCTCATACGCCTTCTCCGCAGCCTTGAGCGCCTCGTTAGAGAAGTCCACAGTGCCACGGTAGTGAGCCTGGAGAATAAAGAAGCGAATGGTCATCGGGCTATAGGCCTGGTCAAGACTTGGGTGGTCGCCACTGAAGAACTGCGCAAGAGTGATAAAATTGCCCAGCGACTTACCCATTTTCTGCCCATTGATGGTAATCATATTATTATGCATCCAGTAATGCACCATCTCATCGCCCTGCGATGCCACCGCCTGCGCTATCTCACACTCATGGTGAGGGAACACCAAATCAAGGCCGCCGCCATGAATGTCGAAGTGGTTGCCAAGATATTTGCGTCCCATAGCCGTGCACTCGCAGTGCCAGCCGGGAAAACCGTCGCTCCAAGGCGAGGGCCAGCGCATGATGTGCTCAGGCGAAGCCTTTTTCCACAGCGCAAAGTCGGCCTGGTTATGCTTTTCGCCCACCCCGTCGAGTTTGCGGCTGGCATTCAGAATGTCGTCGAGATTGCGCCCCGACAGCACGCCGTAGCGGTGATCCTTATTGTATTTTTCAATGTCGAAATACACGCTTCCGTTGCTCACATAGGCATAGCCATTGTCGAGAATCTGCTTCACAAGCTGCTCCTGCTCAATGATGTGTCCAGTGGCATGAGGTTCGATGCTGGGAGGCAGCACATTGAGCTTATCCATAGCGGCATGGTAGCGGTTGGTGTAGTATTGGGCTATCTCCATAGGCTCAAGCTGCTCAAGGCGAGCCTTCTTCTCTATCTTGTCGTCGCCCTCGTCGGCATCATGCTCCAGATGCCCCACATCGGTGATGTTGCGCACATAGCGCACCTTATAGCCCAGCGACTTCAAGTAGCGAAACAGCACATCAAAGGTGATGGCAGGGCGGGTATGGCCCAGATGCGGGTCGCCATACACCGTGGGGCCGCACACATACATGCCCACATACCCCTCGTTCAGCGGCACAAAGTGCTCCTTGCGGCGAGTGCGTGTATTGTAGATAAACAAAGGATTTTCCATAATCTCTTTCCTTTCTTTTTTCTGTTGGATAAAGTGTGAATATCTCAGGGTTTAGCTTCAGTTTTTCTTACGCCTGGCCCTTAGTCAGAGGGAAGTCGATGATGCCGTCGCCAGCTCCTGCAGCCGCACCAGAGGGCACACGCTGGTTGATTTCGCCAAAAGTGGCCTCATACTGCTGCACATTCTGCTGAAGGGCAAACATCAGCTGCTTGGCGTTTTCCGGAGTCATGATCACGCGGCTCTGCACACGGGCCTTAGGTGTGTTAGGAGCAAGGAGAATCATATCGATGAAGAAATCGTTGGGTCCGTGAGTGATCACCGCCAGATTGGCGTAGCGTCCCTGCATTTCCTCGTTAGGCACTTCAATTTGAATTTGTTGCTGTTTGTTTTTTTCGTTGTTAGCCATTGTCTTGTATGTTTTTTAGTTGTTAATTTACACTTTTGCATTATTCATTCGTCTGCTTTTTGTTCACCTCAAAGCAGTATGTCTTCACTGAAGGGTAGGTCAAATCAGCCACATGCACACGTATCACGTGGCAACTTTCCCTGTCAATCGCCGCACCCACCTCATACGAGCCATAGCACGTGCGCCAAAAATAGGTGTCGGCACCTTCGCCAATGTCGTGCACCAGATGCACCTCAATCGTGTCGCGCCCCAGCGAGGCACGGTCGGCCATCAGGTAGAGGGCGCGCGCCTTGCCGGTGTATTCCACCTCACAGCGCAGATTAATGTAGCGTCCAGTCCGCCAAATAGCCCCCAGCTTAATGGGGTGCTTCGGATAGTCGGCCACCGGCTTCACGTTCACCCTAAGCGAGTCGCTCGCCACATTGCCATAGTTGATGCCCTTCACCTTGATGTGGTGGGAGGCGTCCGGGGCTGTGTAGCTGAGCAGCACGCGCTGTCCGGACTTTAGCTTTGCAGGCTCGTCCATCACCGCCAACAAGTCATGCTGGCCAGAGTCGCCCGGACCCACATATCGCCAGCGGGCAGTGCCATCGGCATAGCCGAGGTAAGTGACAAAGTCGTAGCGCGCACGCTCCACCTCGCCGGTGTCGGCATCGTCGGCACACGCTGTAAGCGTCACAGCCGCCAAGAGCAGCATCGCGCAATATGTGATTCTCCGCACCATGCTCAAAGGGTCTATATCACACCGTCGGTGCCAGGATCCACAATCATACCGTCGCGCATGTGCAGCACACGGTCGGTGTCGGCGGCAAGCGTCTCATCGTGCGTCACAATCACAAACGTCTGCTTCATCTCGTCGCGCAGCGTGAAAAACAGCTTGTGCAATTCCTGCTTATTCTGCGTGTCGAGGCTGCCCGACGGCTCATCGGCAAGAATCACAGCCGGATTGTTGACCAGCGCACGCGCCACAGCCACACGCTGGCGCTCGCCACCGGAGAGTTGCGCCGGCTTATGGTCGAACCGGCCGGCGAGCTTCATGTAGCTCAGCAGCTCCTTGGCCCGGGCAAAAGCGTCGGCACGCTTCTCGCCACCGATCAGGGCAGGCATAGCCACATTCTCAAGGGTGGTGAATTCCGGAAGCAGCTGATGGAACTGAAACACAAAGCCAATGTTGCGGTTGCGGAAACGCGCGAGTTCCTTGTCCTTCAGGCGCAGCACATCGGTGCCGCCAAACAGCACACTGCCGCTGTCGGGCTTGTCGAGCGTGCCGATAATCTGAAGCAGCGTAGTCTTGCCAGCGCCGCTCGGCCCCACTATCGACACAATTTCACCATCATCAATATTCACGCTCACCCCCTTGAGCACCTCAAGAGAGCCATAGCGCTTAATGATATTTTTTACTTCAATCATTGCTTCAAAGTGAGAGGTAAAGAGCTGTCACATCAAGAGCGCGCCCACACAGCCGGTGGCCGGCCCGAGAGCACACCCATGTGATTATATGCAAAGATAACCAATTCTTTTCACACAGCCCCGCTTTCCCCCCAAAAAATCCACCACCCCACCACCCCTACCGACAAAAAACATCTTCCCATTATTGAGAGGGGGATGGAGATAGCGGAAATGGCACAGGGTGTGGGTGTTTGGCCAGGAGGATTTGGTGGAATCTGACAAATGATTTAACTTTGCACACTGAAATCTTTCATCAATAGTATGAGATTGCTCCGCTTTCATATATAGAGGCGGCAATCAAAATAGTTGGGATTCACAATCAAGCAGTTAGGAATTCGCAATCTATGGGCTGGAATCTACAATCAATTTCAAAAACAATATAATCTGATGAATCTGAAAAAATTTTTCTCTATTGCTTTATGCGTTCTTGCCACTTTGGCATGCTGGGCGCAAAAGGCCTCTGTGGCCACTACGGAAAGCGGCAAGCTGGAGGTGACTGTCACCGCTAATGCCGCCGGTGGTCTGCAAGCGCTCGTGGATACGGCGCTGGCTCAATACAACCGCGCTTGCGCCACTTCATTCAGTGCAGCCGACATTGAGTCGCTGAAGGTGGGCGGCAATTTGGTGGCGTTTAACGCCGATTTCACGAAAGGAACTATTGGCAGCGTGATCGACCTGATCACGGGCGACAACGGCGACGATGCCTCCTACATCTGGAGCAAGATGCGCAAAACGCTGAAGCGGCTCGACCTTTCCGGAGCCACCATCAATGCGCACTTTGCTATGAAGAACTCCGACGGCGACACCGTGAAGCTTGACATTCATCAATGTGCTGCCTCCAAAAACCTTCTGGCGCGGGGTGGACATCGACACCGACCTGGCTCCCACGGCCAGCGAGAAGCTGAAAAACGGTATGACCGCACTTGAGGAGGTGAAGCTGCCTTCGTCGCTGATGGGCTTCAATCAAAAGACGATTAAGCTGATCGGCACCATGCTGAAGGGCTTTATCAGCGACAATGCCATTGCCGAAACTATTATCAAATACATCACCGAAGACAATGCCTCGGCTTTTTGCGGCATTGGCGACTACGCTTTTGCTCACGCCACGGCACTGAAAAGCGTGTCGATTCCCTACAATGCGCTGTCGCCTGTGAGCGGCATAGGCGCGAAGGCTTTCTACAACGACAAGGCGCTCACCACGGTCACTTTTGAAAAGGGCAAATCGTTTTTGTCGAAAGGGAAAACGGGCATCAACACCATCGGGGAAAAGGCTTTTGCCTACAGTGGCCTCACCGAGGTTAATCTGCCTAAAGAGACCGACAGCATCGCGCAGGGCGCGTTTATGGGCTGCGCCAACCTCGCCTCAGTGAATTTTGAGGGTGCCAATGCCGTGCGCCATATCAGCTGCTACGCTTTCATGGGCACCGCCATCAGCAGCATCACTTTTCCTGCTAAGGTGAGCCACATTGGCAACGAAGTGCTGCGCGGCTGTAAAAACCTCAACAGGGTGGAAATTCTGGGTACCGACTCGCTATATATGGGCGAAAAGGTGTTCTACAACACACCAAGTATGAAGGGCGGCACTTTCACCTGCACACGCACCGTGGTGCCTGTGGCTGCCGAGCTCAAGAAAAAGGGTATTCTTAAAGGCTACGACGGCACTTTTGCCGGCCTTGGCGGCAGCAAGACATCGAGCAATATGCTGCACGGATCATTCATCACCAATGCCGAGAAGCCTGTGAGCGAAACCGACGGCACGCTTCAAATCACCATTCCCGAGGCGCAGCGCAGAGCCTACTGCAAAGCTACCGGCTGGGCCGACCTGCTCATCGCGCCAGATCCTATCCGCGGTGATGTGAACGACGACGGCAAGGTGGACACCTCCGATGCCTCTACCCTTATCAACAAGATTTTAGGCCTCAGCGAGGCTGAAAATGCCGACATCGACGGCGATGGCGACGTTGATGTGACCGATGTGACTTCACTCATCAGCATCATTCTCAACAAATAACTTCAGAGAGGCATGGCGTGGTGGCATGCCACGTTTTGGCCCATCTAACTGATAAAAACATTTAAGAAAGGCAGGTATGCGCCATATCACTCGCATACCTGCCTTTCTTTTTTATATCTATATGCCCTTGGTTAGTGGCAGCCCTCACGCAGCGGAATCCGACTTTGCCGCATGGTGGTGCGCAGCCGGCTTCACCGCCTGTGGCTTTGCAGCTTTAACCGGCTTCACCACAGGTGCCTGTTTTTTAGCTTTTGCCTTAGCGGCGGAAGCGGGCTTTTTAGCGGAAGCCTTCTTCGCTGGAGCCTCGGTGCCTACCGATGCGTCACCGCCATTTCTCATGGCCTCAAGCCGTGCCTTCTTTTTGGCGCCGCCGTGCCAGCACACATAGTCCACACTGTTGAGCACGCCAAACTCGTAGCCATGCTGCTTAAAGTAGCGGATAATCTGTGGCAGGGCAGTGACGGTGGGCTTCTTCGCACCGGTGTCGTGCATCAGCAGGCACTCCACATTGTGGTATGTGCCACAAGCCGAGTGCACAAGGCGGTCGGCGGCAATGTTGTTGCCTCGCGCGTCGCCCGAGTCGAGATTCCAGTCCACAAACTGGTAGCCACTGTCGAGCAGCGCCACACACAGGCGGTCCATAAAGCGGTGGTCGGGGTTATACTTGCGGTAAACCATATTGCTGCTGCCGCCCGGAAAGCGCAGTATGCGCGTGCGCTTGCCCGTGTATTTTTCAATCAGGTCGTTAATCTTGTTCAGGTCGTCGAAATAGGCCTTGATGCTCTTGTAAATCTTAAAATCGTGCGAATAGGTGTGTATGGCCACCCCATGGCCCTCTTTGGCAATTTTAGCAAGGCGGTCGAGGTAGGGCGTGAACTGCGCGGTCACAAAGAAAGTGGCCTTCACATTTTCACGGTGCAGAATATCGAGAATCTTGTCGGTGCACACCGAAGGGCCGTCGTCAAACGTGAGATACACGATTTTTTCATTCTTGCCCACCACGCGCAGCGGCTCAGTGGCGGTGGTCACATTCTGTGCCGAATCCTTCACCGAATAAGTCACCTCGTAGGTGCCCTGCCGGTTCCAGTTCACCTTGGAAGAGTCGATCGTGAGCCGGGCGGCGCCAGAGTTGTCGGAGTATTTCACGCCACGGAGCAGAAAAGAGGAGTCGTGAGGCTCGCCCTCAGTGATCATCATCGGGCCACGGGTAGAGATAACGGGGGCAATGGTATCGTCGGATTCAGCCCCGAAGATCGAAGCGCCGGCCTTGCCTGTGCACGAAAGCACCGGCACCATAAAGGAGCCCACCAATAGCAAGGCTGCAAGTGTGTGCCAAGATTGAAAGAGTTTCATTTTATCCAGAACAAAAAATTAAAAAATTTAGCGTGTGCGAGGGCCTCGCCATTCCTGATTTCACATGCGAAGCGATTGTACATCAACATCAAAAAAACGGCTGAAAAACAGGTTTCAGCGTCCACCAACTAATGAACGTGCAAAGGTATAAAAAAAAAGCCACACCACCACCCAAAAATTCTGAACATTAAGCCCCTACCCCCAAAAAACCTCCACCACCCACCAAGACCACCCCCACACCATTCTCAATCCAACTCGCCACGTTTCACCCACCAAAAGCCCCCAAAAAACACCATAGATTATTTTAACCACGATTCCCACCACACAAACACAATTTTTTACTATCTTTGTTTTTGTATCAGTCTGACTTGCAAAACGACCACTAACTCAATTGGCCTTAAGGCGAACTTAAAACTATGTGGCTCCCTTGTGGTAATAACGGCACGGTCTGCCAGCAGGCACTACAGGGAGAGCGCCACACTACAAATATTATGAGTAGTAAATTCAATGAAGCAACACGCGTTCAGATGCCAGCAATGGTGCATCTGACAAGGTTAGGATTTAAATATTTTGGTAAAATTTCCGAAGAAGAAGCAGGAAACGTATATGATTCGGAAACAAATATTCTCACAAAAGGATAATAGGAATGAGTAACGAGATACAATTTCTTCTTTACAATATGCCTGATGCAGAAGGCAAGGTGCAAGTAATCATCAGAGATGAAACGTTATGGTGCACACAAAAGGCTATGTCACAACTTTTTGGCGTTGGAGTTCCCGCAATCAGCAAGCACTTGAAGAATATATTCACGGAAGGCGAACTTAGGGCAGATTCAGTTATTTCCAAAATGGAAACAACTGCAACCGACGGCAAAAACTACACAACAACATACTATTCTCTTGATGCCATCATTGCTGTGGGTTATCGTGTATCGTCACTAAAAGCCACTCGTTTCCGCCAATGGGCCACAAAGGTTCTCAATGAATATATCAAGAAAGGGTTTGTTATTGATGATGAGCGTCTAAAACAAGGCAATGCAGTATTTGGCGAGGACTATTTCCACGAATTACTTGAGCGCGTTCGCTCTATCCGCGCAAGTGAGCGCCGCATTTGGCAGCAGATTACTGACATTTACGCAGAGTGTAGCACAGATTACGACAGACTTTCACCAACCACACACGACTTCTACGCAATGGTGCAAAATCGTTTTCACTATGCCATCACTGGGCAGACCGCTGCTGAAATCATCTATCGCAGCGCAGACCACACAAAGCCAAACATGGGATTGACAACATGGAAAAATGCACCAGACGGACGTGTGCTGAAGTCGGATGTAACGATTGCAAAAAACTATCTTAACCACACACAAATTCGTCAACTCGAGCGAGCCGTGTCGGCCTATTTCGACTATATCGAGAACCAAATTGAGCAGCATAGTGCTTTCACCATGAAAGAATTTGCCACGAGCGTTGACAAATTCTTGTCGTTCAACGACTACCATGTTCTTCCCGACAGAGGCCGCATTTCAGCTGCGCAAGCAAGGGCCAAGGCAGAAAATGAATACGACATATTCAACCGCACCCAGCAAATCGATTCCGACTTCGACAAGGAAGTGAGAAACTTGTTAGGTTAATAAATAGAATAACTATGGTAAATTGCGATTTAGGGATGTGGAGAGCTGTATGGGAAGTGAGTTTTTGGTGGGGAGGGGCAAAAAAAAATCCCAGATATCACTATCGGGGATTGCTTAACTAATTAACCTTCTAATACCATTAACATAAACCTTAAACAAAATGAAATAAAAACCGTCGTCGCGACGCTCAGTATTTCATAACCTTAAAAACTAATACCATG
>JBNMJK010000089.1:0-9350 GCA_050873765.1 Sodaliphilus sp. | reverse complement strand
TTCCACGTCCTGAATGAAGCCTTTACCGCTTTCAGGGTCGGTGTCGCGGCCGTCCATGAAGCAGTGGAGATACACTTTTTCAAGGCCGTATTCTTTGGCGATATCACAAAGGGCGAACAAGTGTGCCAATGAACTGTGCACACCACCTGTTGAGGTCAAACCCATAATGTGCAAGCCTTTGCCTGTTTTCTGGGCATAAGAGTAGGCTTTCACCACCTCTGGATTCTTCAGTATTGAGCCGTCGGCAATGGCCTTGTTGATTTTCACGAGGTCTTGATACACAATGCGGCCACCACCAATGTTGAGGTGCCCCACCTCACTGTTGCCCATTTGGCCAGCTGGCAAGCCTACATCTTCGCCACATGCCTTCAAACGGCTGTGAGGATAATTAGCGAGAAGACTGTCCCAGTAGGGAGTTGGGGTTTCCCAAATAGCGTTGCTCTTGTCGTGAGGACCGATGCCCCAACCGTCAAGAATCATCAATAATGCTTTTTTAGCCATAATTATATCTAATTTTTTAGTACTTTTAATTGCTCATTTACTCCTATTTGCGAGGCAGAAATCTTGCCCCTCAAATAATTATGCAAAGTTACATTTTTTTAGGCACATAGTGGGTGAGGAATTGTATAAAAATTCCTCTGTTCACATTTTTTCAATCATTTTTCATGGTGGGCAAATCAGCAAAAGCCGAAGGTCAGTTGTTCTTCACAAAAAACCGCTTTCTTTTTATGGCGTGCCCGATACACAACAACAGAAACACAAAGCCTATTTTACCATGCACAGCTCCTATTCCGGAATGGCTCTGATGCACTGCCCACTGCACAAGTGCCACAAGGCCTGTGGTCAAAGCGAGCGCACAAAGCACGGCCAGCACTCTTGTGGCGTGGCTTTTGAGCTTCCTAAAGCATGCAAACCAGTTTCTGAACTGAAAATGAAGGTAAATATGGTAGCCCACTCCTATCATCATCACGGAGCAAAGCACCACATGGAGCCATACCGCCCAGTGCAATTTACCCTCACACACTTCAAGCTGCACACTTGAAGCCAGACAGGCCACACCCATCAGCGCCAGCCCCCAGCCACACAAGCGTAGTTTATCGGATTTCTTCATTTCTTTCTTATCGGCTCCACACACACGACAATGACACCGCCCCATCTTCAGATTTCATTCAATCATAAATCGTCACCAAATTTCTTACGCTCTAAAAAAACTTCACCAGTGCCTCATGAAAAATATCGTTGGGCGAAACCTTGTCGAATATAGTCATGCACGATTTGAATTTTTTGGCATCTATCCTACTTCCCATAATTCCTTGGATTGACAATTTGCCAGAATGCGACAACACCACATTTGTGATTTCGCGCAATCTCATACCAAGCACTGGATGCGCCAGATAAGCAGCAGCTTCATCTTCTCCGTCAAGTCCGTAATAATTGGAATTATAGCTGTATCCGAGTCCTTTCACTTGAGGGAAGATATACCATATCCAATGGCTGGTTTTCCGGCCTTGCTTCATTTCTGAAAGCGCAATATCATAGTCGGTTTTCTGAGCCAGTAAAAATCTGTCTAAATCAAAGTTTTTCATACTCAAATGGTGATATAATTAGTAATTGTTTTTGTGATGTCACATCTGTGATATTAACGATAAACTGCGTCAATTATTTCATTAAAATCACTCTTTCGGTTTACAAATTATTTGCCGTGCCGTTTTTTTATTGCTGATGCACCTTCCATTTTTGCGAAGTGCAAAGTTTTGAAATTTTTGTTGAAAGAAATCAGATGTTTCTTTGGTGGGTGTTGTACTTTCCGAGAATTACTTGTAAATTTGTAGAAATAACAGGTTATCAATATTTCTGCTTAATCTATATCAAACTATATGGACTCGAATGTAAAAATCTATTCGCTTTCACTGCGAGATGCGCGCACTTATGCGGTGGCATCAATGTTTTTGGCAGGCAACATTGCGCTGCCTCAGCTATGCCACGCTCTGATGCCTCAAGGTGGACTTGTCTTTTTGCCCATCTATTTCTTCACATTGATTGCCGCATATAAATATGGGGCGAAGGTGGGCGTGCTCACGGCATTGCTCTCCCCTATCATCAACGCCTTGCTTTTCGGAATGCCAGCCTTCGGCGCGTTGCCCATGATTATGATAAAAGGAACGCTCCTTGCTGGTGCGGCTTCGCTTATTGCAGGCCGCACTCAAAAGGTGTCGATCGTTTCACTTACGGCAGTGGTGCTCGCCTACCAGGTGGCGGGCTGCCTAATAGAATGGGCTGTGAAAGGAAGTTTTATGGCCGGCATTCAGGATTTCCGCCTCGGCCTGCCAGGTATGATACTGCAAGTGGCCGGTGGCTGGGCCATCATCAAATTCGCCTTGAAAAAATAAGCTGTCAGAAATTGCCGAGCATCGACAATTTCGGCGGAATTACATATAATCAAAGTGCGAACAATGCAAGAGTTGATTAATATATTAAGAACCACACACTGCTCATTGGTGGTCAAAGACAAAAGTGGAAACATTTCCACCTACTGCAAGCCCGGTGTTCGCGACTTAGAGCAGCGGCTCAATCATCAGCCCGAAATGTTGAAAGGCGCTTCTGTGGCCGACAAAGTAACTGGCAGAGCAGCCGCATCAATGGCTGTGGTGGGCGGAGTGGCATGCCTTTACGCTGAAGTGATGAGCCAAGCCGCTATTCCTTTTTTGGAAAAAGCCGGCATCACTTACAGCTATGGCACATTGGTCACTGCCATTGAGGAAGACAATAACGGACGCTGCCAACTTGAAAGAATCACAGCTCCTGCCTCCACAGCAGAAGAAGCGGTGCGGCTGCTTCGTGCCCATTTTGCCGAGATGCAGGCTAAAACAAATATCAACAATGGAAAAATTCAACGACATCATTAATGGCAACCAGCTCACACTGGTTGACTTCTTCGCCACTTGGTGCGGCCCGTGCAAAATGATGCACCCTGTGCTACAACAGCTCAAAGAGCATTTCGGCAATGAAATCCGGATTCTCAAAATTGATGTGGACCAGGCGCAAGAAATAGCCCAAGCCTATAGCATACAGGCAGTGCCCACGCTGATGCTTTTCATGGGTGGCAAGCTGCTTTGGCGACAGAGTGGCGCCATAGGTCTTGCCGACTTGGAAAACGTAATCAACGGTTTCAAGAATTAATAAATTGAGCGCATATCACCCTTTTGCAGTTCCACGCCCCTAATAAGGCTTAAATGGAAGCACGCCCACGTGCCACTTTAATTCCTATTGTTAAAAACTATCCCTAATAAGGCTTGAATGGAAGCACGCCCACGTGCCACTTCTTGCGAGGTGCCTCGTTAGAGTCGTTGTCGGTTCGCGAAACCGATAGCCCAAGTAGCCTGAACGGGTGCTCCTTGTAATCAACCTTTAAAAGCAACTGCTTAGCCAAGGGTAGAATGTCGTCTTTGTCGCGCAGCACCTTGCCTTGCGTGATGCTGCGTGTCACCTGCGTGAAATCGGCAAATTTCACTTTCAGCGTGAGCGTGCGCCCCTCAAAACCGCTTTTCGCAATGCGCTGCACCAATTCCACCACGGCCTGATACAGTACGATAATGGCGGCTGAGCGTTTGCTGATGTCGGATTCAAACGTAGCCTCGCAACCCACCGATTTCCGAATCCAGTCGGTGACCACAGGGCGGTCGTCGATTCCCCTTGCAAAATCATAGAACACCTGCCCCATTTTTCCAAACTCCAACTTCAGCACATCAAGCGGCACCTCGCGAAGCTGACCACAGGTTTGAATCATCAAATCGTGCATTCGCCTCTTTGTCTTTGGCCCCACACCCCACAGGTTTTCCACGGGCAAGTGCTCCAAGAAATTCTTGATGCGCTGCGGGTGCACCACGGTAAGGCCATTAGGCTTCCTGAAGTCGCTGGCAATCTTGGCAAGCAGCTTATTGCACGACACCCCGGCTGAAGCCGTGAGGTGAAGTTCGTCCCAAATGGCCTGACGAATTTCTTTGGCGATGTCCATTGCCAAAGTGATACCTTTCTTGTTTTCCGTTACGTCGAGAAACGCCTCGTCCACCGAGATAGGCTCCACAATATCGGTGTAGCGGTGGAATATGCTGTGCACCTGGGCAGAGATTTCCTTATAGCGCTCGAAATGAGGCTCAGCAATCACCAAATTGGGGCAAAGGCGCTTTGCCTGCGCCATAGGCTGAGCTGAGTGCACACCGTATTTGCGAGCTTCATAACTGGCTGTAGCCACAACGCTGCGCGGGGCATCATGCCCCACAGCCACCGGCAGTCCTCTCAAATTAGGGTTGTCGAGCTGCTCTACCGACGCGAAGAATGCGTCCATATCCACATGTATGATTTTACGCTCAGCCATCATATTCCAACATGGCAAATTTACAAAAAAATTGTCACAGCCGAAACCTCGACTGCGACAACCCTAATGGAATATTTTCTTGCAAGCGAATTATGCTTCCTTCTTGATAACTCGGCGCTCTTTGATACGAGCCTTCTTACCAGTGAGTTTGCGCAAGTAGTAAATCTTGGCACGACGAACGCGACCATGCTTGTTGATCACGATGCTGTCGATGAATGGAGACTCCAATGGGAAGATACGTTCAACACCGATGTTGTCAGAAATCTTACGAACAGTGAAACGCTTCTTGTCGCCTTCACCATTGATTTTGATCACAACACCACGATACTGCTGAATACGTTCCTTGTTACCTTCTTTAATACGGTAAGCCACTGTGATGGTGTCGCCAGGATAGAAAGTAGGGAGTTCCTTCTTGGTAGCAAATGCTTGCTCTACAACTTTAATTAAATCCATTGTAATAATTTGTTTTATAGTATACTATATCGTTTCCGCAACGTACAAGGGCCACACTTTTTTCCCAACAGAGGTTACGAAAATCGGTGCAAAATTAGCACATTTTTCCCTAACTGCCAAATATTTCGCACCTTAACTTATTCAAGCTCGCTGAAATAAGGTAGAAACAAACTCCTGAATTTTGCACTCCCCTCTTGAAGCAATGCCTAACTATTCAGTTCAGCCACATAGTGCGATATGATGATTAGGGTTTCAGTCTTCGAGGTAGGTTTTCACATACAGGTCGCAATTGGCAGCAAGTTCATCGTACCACGCTTTTCCGAACCGCTCAATGAGTGGTTCTTTAAGGAACTGATACAGACGCACCTTGTTTTTCCGGCCTATCACCTCCGCGCTCTTACAGATTTTCCAGCGGTGATAATTCACTGCGGTGAATGAAGTGCACTTCTTCACCCTCACTGGATAAAGATAGCAGGAAATGGGCTTACGCCAGTCAAGCCTGCCTTCACGATAAGCCTTGTCAATGGCACAGATGCACACGCCACCGGGCAAGTAGGTGGAAAACACGCAGTTTTTTCCGTCCACAATCTGAGTAACTATCTCCCCTTCTGGGTCGAGATAGCCAACACCACACTCTTTTATACGCTCCTGGGCGCGGGGCAGCAAGTCGTCCCACACCACGGGCAAAATTTCTTTCAGTTTATTGTATTCTTCTTTAGTGATAGGCGCTCCCGCATCACCCTCAATGCAGCAAGCTCCCAGGCAGGCGTCGATATCGCAACAGAAAAATCGCTCGGCAAGGTCAAGGCTCACCAGCGTGTCGCCTATTTCAAACGCCCCTCTTATATTATTGTCCATCGTATGTTGTTGTTATTCGTTAAGCAGTTCCGAAACTTTATGGTCGAGTTCGGTGCTTGAGAGTTTAAGAAATATTTCGCCCCTATATGCGCACGATATATTGCCAGTTTCTTCGCTGACCACAATTGCCACAGCATCGCTTTCCTGGGTGATGCCTAAAGCCGAACGGTGGCGCAAGCCCAAGTAACGTGGCAGATTACGGTCGTGCGACACTGGCAGAATACAGCCTGCGGCAAGAATCCTGCCGTCGGAAATAATGACAGCACCATCGTGCAGAGGACTGTTTTTGAAAAATATGTTCTCAAGCAAACGGTTGTTTACTTTCGCATCGATCACATCACCGGTGTGCACAAAATCAGATAGCGACATACTTTTCTGCACCACAATAAGTGCGCCCGTTTTCGATTTCGACATCGACATGCAGGCATACACAATAGGCATCAGCCATTTGCGCTTGTCGGCTGGCGTGGGCTTGTGCATGAATCGCTTGAAGAAGCGCAAACTGCGGTTTGAGCCCACATCGCTAAGGAAATGGCGAATTTCGTTCTGAAACAGGATAATCAATATGATTGCACCCTGACTGACGATAGTATCGAAAATGCCTTTCATCAAAGTCATGCGGCTTATGCGAAGCAGCATCGACACCACCAGCAAGAACACTATGCCCAAAAATATATTAATGGCACCAGATTTCTTCATCGTAAGGTAGATGTAGAGCAACACCGCCGCCACCAAAGCAATGTCGATGAAATCAATTATGCCAAAACAGTCAAACATTTAATGCTATCTTTATTATTATATATATTATATATAGTGTTTATGAAATCGGAAATTATTCGTGATGTGAATGATCCGTGCTATCCAGCTCTTGCAGAATGGCACGCACCTCAACAGCCGCTCTCACATCATGCACACGCAATATGTGGCTCCCTGCAAGCATCGACACCGTATTGAGAACTGTGGTGCCTTCGAGTGACTCTGCCGGTGAAGAATTTAACAGGCGAAAAATCATCGACTTTCTGGATATACCCACCAAAATTGGTGCGCCAAGCTGGTGAAAATCAGCTAAGCCGTTCATCAGTTCATAGTTCTGGCTCAGTGTTTTGCTGAAGCCAAATCCGGGATCAATAATCACCTGACTGCACCCACAGTGCTGGAAATGCTCCATTTTGCTTTTCAAATCGTGAATCACATCATTCACCACGCCACCAGGGTAATCTGTCAACTGCTGCATAGTGGCAGGCGTGCCCCGCATATGCATCAGCACATACGGCACGTCCAGCCGCCCCACTGTGGCAGCCATATCAGCATCAAGTGTGCCACCCGACACATCATTAATGATGTGGGCTCCAAATTCCTCAACGCAAGTTCTTGCCACCGAAGCACGAAATGTGTCGATGGATATGGGAATGTCTGGAGCCAGGCGCTTCACCACTTCCACGCCTCGCTGCAGTCGGTTGAGCTCTTCCTCGCAGCTCACCACATCGGCTCCCTGCCGAGTGGAATAGGCACCCAGATCAAAAATATCCACGCCCTCACTCACCATCTGCTCCACACGCCGCTCAATGGAATCCTTGTCGGGCGTGCGACTCCCAGAATAAAACGAGTCGGGCGTAACGTTCACAATGCCCATAATCATCGTGTGGTCGATGACGAGCTGTTTGTCGCGTAGAGTGAGTGTAAATGGCTTAATATTTAACTTCATTGCAATGGATATTCAATTAATAAATGCGAAAATACAAAAAAAATAGCCCATGGACAAATGAAGCCCCCATAAAAACAGAAAAACCATCTTCACCGCACGCGCGCAAAGATGGAAAAATAAAAATATAAGTGATGGTCAAATAAGCTAAATTAGTCCAAGATAACACAAGAGATACAATCAGAGAGCCGGAAGTCGGTTTCAAGTTAATCATTAGAAAAACTGATTAAAACAAGCCTAAGCCATAAAGGAATATCACAATGATGGCTATGGGCGAGAAATATCTGATGCAGAACATCAATGGCCTTCGCCATACCGACTCCTTCAACGTGCCATGACTCGTGAGCTGGTCGGCCACAAACTTCTTGTCAATATACCAACCCACAAACCAGGCGAAAAACACGCCACCCACGGGCAACAGTATATTGCTCGACACATAATCAAAGAGGTCGAAAAGCGTTTTGCCAAAAATAGTGAAATCGCCGAGCACGCCAAAGGAGAGTGTGCACAGCGTGCCAAACACAAGCGCAATGCCCGTGTTCACTGCAGTGGCCTTGCTGCGGCTCATTTGATGCTCCTCCACAAAAAACGAGATGGATATTTCACTCATGGAAATAGTGCTCGTGATGGAGGCAAAGAAAAGAAGCAGGAAAAACAGCACCGACCACACATAGCCTCCCGGCAGGTGCTGAAATATGTTGGGCAAAATCTCAAACACTAATTTAGGGCCTGCCTCAGGCTGCATTCCGAATGAAAACACCACCGGGAAAATCATTATGCCAGAAAGCACGGCCACCACAGTGTCGAGCACGGCCACAATGGTGGCATTGCGCAACAAGCGGTCGGAGTCCTTGAAGTAAGAGGCATAGGTGAGTATGCACGAAAGACCTATGCTCAACGAGAAAAATGCCTGCCCCATCGCTCCAATAGCCACTTTTGGTGAAATGCGTGAGAAATCGGGATAAAAAAGAAATTTGAGTCCTTTACCAGCTCCCGGCAGTGTGAGCGCATACACTATAAACACAAGGAGTATCACAAGGAGTATCACAAAGAGAACCGGCATCATAATGTTTGCCACCTTTTCAATGCCTCGTTTAACGCCTCGGCGCAGTACCCAGTAATTGATGCACAGAAACAGCACTGTCCAAAGCACCGGGCGGTAGGGGTTCGACACAAACGTGCCAAACATGGCAGAATATTCACCAGCAGTGTGACCACTGAGTTTACCAATCAAGGCCTGAAACAGATATTCCACTATCCAGCCACACACCACACTGTAAAAGCTCAAAATCATCAGCGATGCCACAATTCCCATATACGACATCCAATGCCATTTAGTGCCTGGCGCAAGCAGCTTCAATGCGCCCGACACATTCTTGTGCGTGCCTCGGCCTATCACAAACTCCGAAACAATCACAGGCACGCCCACAAGAAACACACACCCAATGTAAATCAGCAGAAATGCACCACCTCCGTGCACCCCTGCCTCGTAGGGAAAACGCCATATATTTCCTAACCCCACAGCCGACCCAACCGTGGCGGCTATGGCTCCTAATCGTGTTGCAAATTGCGCTCTTTCACTCATTCTTTATGATCATCAATTCGTCTAAAATGACGGAACTTCCTCCATCTCCCTATATTCTGATTGGCTGGCTTTTGAAGCAGATTTTGCCGACTTTTCCTTTTTATGTTTTGCCTTTCCCTTTTGTTTGCCGCCACGTGCTTTGGCCTTCTTCTTTGAAGATGAGCGGGGCTCAGTCTTAGAGCCAGCCAGAGGTTTTGATTCCACAGCCTTTTTCAGTTCACTAACCACTTGTGCACTTGGCTTGCTACCAGTGGCCTCATCACCATCATGCCTCACTCGCTCACAATACGAAAAGAGAATGGCAGCAGCAAGCATCACCAGCACCACCAAGGTGCCCACACGCTCACGGCGAGTCATGGAAAAAAACTCAGTAAATT
>JBNMJK010000088.1:0-9554 GCA_050873765.1 Sodaliphilus sp. | reverse complement strand
CAATGCGCACATCGGTCTTGCGCACATCGGAGCTGCCCACTCGCATATATTCGCCCGACTCCAGCACACGCAGAAGCAGCGCCTGCGTCTCCATAGGCAGCTCAGCCACCTCGTCGAGGAAGAGTGTGCCACCGTCGCAGTCCTCAAAATAGCCTTTGTGGTCGCTCACGGCGCCAGTAAACGAGCCTTTCTCGTGGCCGAAGAGTTCGCTGTTGATGGTGCCCGCCGGTATGGCGCCGCAGTTCACCGCCATGTATTTCCCATGCTTGCGGCGGCTATTTTCGTGAATAATTTTCGGAAACACCTCCTTGCCCGATCCGCTCTCGCCTATGATGAGCACAGAGAGATCCACAGGCGCCACTTTCAGTGCCTGCTCAAGTGCGGTGATGAAGAGCGGCGACTTGCCAATAATGCCAAATCGCTGCTTTGTGCTTTTAATAGCGTCTTTTAGTGTGGCCATAAAATATGATAATGTAGATCTTTAAGTTAATATCAAAACGGTGTCACTTATCCCATTTGCGCATACTGTAGGTGCGGCTGCGCAAGAATTCGCCCAGTGCCTCCACCGACTCGTGCTGTGCTTGCTCTTCGGGTGTGATGGGCGTGCCCACCGACACTCGGAAGGTCTGGTCGTGGCGGCGAAACACCTCGGAGGGCAGCTTCAGCGTGCGCAATCGCCAGTCAATCATGCCCAATATATTGAACAGCACGCTGTTGTGGCCGTGGAAATAGATCGGCACCACCGGCACCTTCAACTTCTGAATCAAGCGAATGATGCTGGGCTGCCACTGGCGGTCTTCGATGCGCAGGTGAGGGGTCACCTTCGACACCGCCCCAGCCGGGAAGAATCCGAGGGGGTGGCCAGCTTTCACATGGCGCAGCGCGGTGGTGATGCCCTTCATCGACACGGCTCGCTTGGCAGGGTCGCTGCTCGCAAGCGCGTCCACCGCAATGAAATTGGGACGCATGGCGCTGATATAGTTCAGCACCATATTCACCATCACCTTGAAATCGGGGCGGTATTCACCAATAATTTTGATGAGCATGATGCCGTCGAGCGCGCCGAAAGGGTGATTCGACACGGTGATGAACCCGCCTTCCTTGGGCAGATTCTTCAGCACCTCTTCGCCATGAATGTCAATGGTGATGTTCAGGTCGCGCAGCAGACCCTGCACGAAGGGCACGCCAGGCGTGTCGCAGTTATGGTCGTGAATCCAGTTCACCTTATCCACGGCAAGCAGCCGGAAGAGAAAGTGCACAAGTTTCTCCTTCCCCTTGAGGAAAGGCGCGAGTTGGCACACGTCGTTATAGTCGAGCACAGTGCGCTTGATAGGCTCCTGTGCGGTGGCTGATTGCTGCTGAATAGGATTTGGGGCTTGCTGCATAAGTGATTGATGTTTATAGATAAGTACGCAAAGTTACGAAACTTCCTTGAAACGAAAAGCAAAAAGGAGGTAAAAATATGTCAAAATGGCATATCCATAGTCGTAATAGATTTCCGCTTCCTTGCGTGGGGGTGGGTAATTTTCGGTGCCGGGCACTTTTTTCTTTGGTGAAATAACTTTACCTTTGTGCCAAAAGAGGTGCGTTTTCACCTAAGCGCTCACTTTCGTTATATCACAAAATATCATAGAGAGAATAGATGTCGTTTGTGTCGTTACAGTTCGTGGTGTTTTTGCCACTGGTGTTTTTGCTCTACTGGTTTGTGTTCAAGCAGCACAAGTGGCAAAACCTCCTGGTGGCCGTGGCCAGCTATGTGTTTTATGGTTGGTGGGACTGGCGCTTTCTGTGCCTGATTTTCTTCACCACGGTGTGCAGCTATGCCAGCGGCATCATGATTGAGCGATACGAGGGGCGCAGGAGGGTGCAGAAATGGATTAGCACGCTGAACATCGCTCTGAACCTTGGCATATTGGGCGTGTTTAAATACTACAATTTTTTCGTGGACAGCATGAATCAACTGGTGAGCGCGTTTGGCTTCACGCTCGACTGGCCCACCGCCAACCTGATTCTCCCCGTGGGCATCTCGTTCTACACGTTCCAGGCGCTCAGCTATTCCATCGACATCTACCGCGGACAAATCAAGGCCTCGCACAATTTTGTGGCATTCGTGGCGTTTATCAGCTTTTTTCCTCAACTGGTGGCTGGCCCTATCGAGCGCGCCTCACATCTGTTGCCGCAGTTTCTTGCCGAGCGAAAGTTTGATTATGCGCGCGCCGTAGATGGTTGCCGACTGATGCTGTGGGGCTTCTTCAAGAAGATGGTGATAGCCGACATGTGCGCCTCGGTGGTCAACG
Source organism: Sodaliphilus sp. (assembly GCA_050873765.1). Taxonomy (GTDB): domain Bacteria; phylum Bacteroidota; class Bacteroidia; order Bacteroidales; family Muribaculaceae; genus Sodaliphilus. Next base: position 7,257 of record JBNMJK010000088.1, on the reverse strand, counting down.
GCACTTGGGCGGGCTTCAGCTCCACCTCCACAGTGAACATGTGGGCTACGGCTGTGCTGTTCTCTTTTCAGATTTACTGCGACTTCTCCGCATATAGCGACATTGCGATAGGGTGCGCGCGGCTGTTCGGGTTCGACCTGGTGAAAAACTTCAACTACCCCTATTTCTCACGCAGCATACCGGAATTCTGGCGGCGATGGCACATGTCGCTTTTCTCGTGGTTTCGCGATTATATCTACATTCCGCTTGGCGGCAGCCGCTGCCCGAAGTGGCGCACGGTGCTGAACACCATCACAGTGTTTGCGCTCAGCGGTCTGTGGCACGGAGCAGCATGGACCTTTGTGGCATGGGGGCTATTTCACGGGCTGATGTGCTGCTTTTATGTGGTCACGGGCATCAAGACCAAATACGCCCACCCCGTGGGTTATCACCGCCTGCTGCCGTCGGTAAAGGAATTGGGCATGATGCTGCTCACCTTCACGCTCGTGTCGCTTGCGTGGGTGCTTTTCCGTGCCGAAAGCAATTTGGCGCTCGCCTTCAGCTACTATTGCAAGCTGTTCTCCACCACAGTGCTCTACGATGGCGACATCGTGGGCGCGAAGGCACTGACAGTGTGCGCGCTGCTGGTGTGCGTGGAGTGGGTGAAGCGCAACTGCAACCATCCGTTGGAGCTGGTGAATCACGGACTGATGCGCTACCGCGTGGCACGATGGGTGCTGTATGTGGCACTGGCCAGCATCACCTTCTTCTGCCAGGCCGGAGAGCAGGACTTTATTTATTTTCAATTTTAGCCAATGAAGCGTTTTCTCACATATTCAGCACTGTTTTTGGCAATCATGGCAGGCATCATCACCATGGCGGAAGTGGTGGCGCGCCACTACCCCAACTCATACGCCTACAAGAAGCAGTGGATCGACCACAATGCCGAGCGGGTGCGCACGCTGGTGCTGGGCGGCTCGCACACCTACTATGCCGTGAAGCCTGATATGCTGGGGGCAGGCGCATTCAGCCTTGCCAACGTGTCGCAGGCTCCGGAATACGACTACTGGCTGCTGCGCTCCTACATAGGCCGCTGCCAGCGGCTGCGCACCGTGGTGATGGTGACCGACGAGACCAATCTCTTCGACCGCCCGATGGAAGACGAGCCTATAGAGTGGTACAGGTGCAGATACTACAGAATGTATATGGATTATCCGAAGCACAGTGTATGGTCGAAATACAATTTTGAATGCACCGATGTGGCCACCTTCAGCCGCAAGCTGCTGCCGGCGTTTAAATATCTGATAACGGGTGAATACCAACTGGAGTGCGACTCCGTGGGTTTCGGCAATTCGTTCGACACGCCCGACCACTTCGACGCCGCGCGAATGAGCCAGCTCGCCACGGGTGTGGCTGAGCGGCACCGGTGCCGCGACTGGAGCCAAGTGAACCGCAACCTTGCCGATGTGATGGCGATAGGCAAACTGTGCCAGCAGCACCATGTGCGCCTGATTCTGGTCACTCCTCCCATGTGGAAGGGGTTTGTGAAATTAGTGAGCCGAAAGCAGTTGAGTGTGATGCGTCAGTGCATCGAGAAGGTGCAGAGAACCACGGGCGCGCTGTATGCCAACTATTTGCTCGACCCTCGCTTTCAAGGCACCGACTTCCACGACCCCGACCACCTCTCCAAGCAAGGCGCAGTGAAGTTTACCGCTATTCTCCGCCACGACTTCGGCGGCTTCTAATTGATTTAATGAATATTTAAATTTCTTTTTCAAGCGTGATGAATGTGGAGCGCATTGCTTGCGCAATTAGGGAAAAAGGCGTAACTTTGCACCCGAAACAGAAAAATACATTTTTATAATAACCTAAGGTGGAAAAATTTGGCTGCTTGCAACCACTTTAAAAAATGCTAAAACTGCGAATAATCCCTCACATATTCACAGCCCAATTAGCGTTTTTTTCACCATTAAAATGATGGAAAAAATGAAGAATTACTTATTCACTTCGGAATCCGTTTCCGAAGGGCACCCCGACAAGGTTGCCGATCAGATTAGCGACGCTATTCTTGACCAATTTCTCGCTTTCGACGCTGAGTCGAAGGTGGCTTGTGAAACCCTTGTGACCACCGGACAGGTGGTGCTCGCCGGCGAGGTGAAGTCGAAAGCCTATATCGACCTCCCCGAAGTGGCTCGGCGCACCATCAAGAAGATTGGATACGACAAGAGCGAATACATGTTCGACGCCGACTCGTGCGGTGTGCTCACCGCCATACATGAGCAGTCGGGCGACATCAACCGCGGCGTGGACCGCTCCGAAAAGGAGGAGCAGGGCGCAGGCGACCAGGGCATGATGTTTGGCTATGCCTGCACCGAAACGCCAAGCTACCTGCCACTCACGCTCGACTTGGCTCACCTGCTGCTCATCAAGCTCGCCAAGCTCCGCAAGGGCCATGTGATACCCTATCTCCGCCCCGACGCCAAGAGCCAGGTGACTGTGGAATACGACGGCGAGAGCCACAAGCCTGTGCGTGTGCACACCATCGTGATCAGCACGCAGCACGACGACTTTGTGGACGCTAAAAAGGAGGGCATCACACAAGAGGAGGCCGACCAGCAGATGCACGACCGCATTTACAGCGATGTGAAAAATGTGCTGCTGCCCACACTCCTCGCCGACCTTCCGGAAGAGGTGCGCGCACTGTTCGACGACAAGCTGATTCTGCTGGTGAACCCTACGGGCAAATTCGTGATTGGAGGCCCTCACGGCGACACGGGCCTTACCGGACGCAAGATTATTGTTGACACATATGGCGGACGCGGCGCGCATGGCGGCGGCGCATTCTCTGGCAAAGACCCCAGCAAGGTGGACCGAAGCGCGGCCTATGCGGCTCGCCACATCGCCAAAAATGCCGTGGCTGCCGGAGTGGCCGACGAGATGCTGGTGCAAATCAGCTACGCCATTGGCCAGGCTGAACCGGTCAACTTCTTCGTGAACACCTACGGCACAGCCAAAGTGCCACTTGCCGACGAGGAGATTGCCGAGCGGCTGAGCGAACTGTTCCCGCTCACTCCTTTCGCCATTGAGCAGCGTCTGAAGCTCCGCCAGCCTATCTACGAGGAGACGGCTGCCTATGGCCACATGGGACGCAAACCAAAGGTGGTGACCAAGCACTTTGCCTCGAAATACGAGAAAAGGGAGTTTAACCTGGAAGTGGAGCTGTTCACTTGGGAAAAACTCGACTATGTGGATAAAATCAAGGAAAAATTCGGCCTATAAGGCGGCAACCGCTGTTTTAAGCGCCTGACCATAAAAGCCACCTCCAAGCGCCTGACGTGCCGCATGGAAGTGGCTTTTTCTTGCAAGATGAGCCAGTAAATACGCGCTTTTGTGGCGTGTTTAACTCAATTTATTGTTAAAAGGTGTTTTTACTACCGAGGAAATTACTACATTTGCATCATTATTTAATAATCTGCATAAGAATGGCATCAAACAAAACAAGTTTCCTTACGAAAGTAAGACACCTGACCGGCTCCATCTGCCGCGCGCTCCGCTCGTTCTGGCGGTGGTACAAAAGCATATATGTGGGCCGCCCATGGTATGTGAAAACGATTTCGGCAATAGCCTCGTTTTTGGTGTTCAGTGTGGTGTATTCGCTGATGGTGTTTTTCAACTTCCTGTGGCTTTTTGGCAAGTCGCCATCAATCAGCAGCATCATGAACCCCAAAACCAACAATGCCTCCTACGTTTACAGCGCCGACGGACAACTGCTCTGCAAATTCTTCGATGAAAACCGCACCCCGGTGAAGTATAATGAAGTGTCGCCTATGTTTTTCCAGGCGCTGATCGACACGGAAGACGAGCGCTTCCATTCACATCATGGCGTGGACTTCAGAGGCATGGGCGCCGCAGTGAAAGACTTGGTGGTGCACCAGCGCGCCCGTGGCGCGTCCACCATCACACAGCAGCTGGTGAAGAATATGTTCAAGGTGCGCACCGAATATTCCACAGGTCTGCTGGGCAAGATTCCTGGGCTTGGCATTGTGATTATGAAAACCAAGGAGATTCTGCTGGCGTTCGTGATTGAGTCGCAATTCTCAAAAGACGAGATTATCACCATGTATGCCAACACGGTGGACTTTGGCAACGAGGCATACGGCATCAAGACTGCCGCCCGCACCTACTACAACACCACGCCCGACAGCCTGACGGTGGACCAGAGCGCCACGCTTGTGGGCTTGCTCAAGGCCACGTCGAGCTACAATCCGAAGAAGAACCCTAAGCGAAGTATGGAACGCCGCAATGTGGTGCTCCACAATATGGTGATTCACGGCCATCTCGACAATGCCACCTACCAGCGCCTGAAGACGGAACCTACGCCTCTGCACTTCACGGTGGAAAATGCCACCAGCGGGCGCGCCCAGTACTTCCGCAACGCTATCGATGGCGATGAGCAACTGAAGGAGTGGCGCGAGAAGAATGGCGTGAACTTCTACACCGACGGCCTGAAAATCTACACCACACTCGACTCCCGAATGCAGAACTATGCCGAGGAGGCGGTGCTGGAGAAAATGTATGAAATTCAGCAGCGCTTCAACAGCCGATGGGGCGACGATCCCTGCTGGGTGGACGAAAACGGCAATGTGGTGCCGGGATTCGTGGAGAGTGTGGCGCAGAAAACGCCTTACTACAAGGTGCTGGAGTCGAAATACCCCAACCACCCCGACTCTATTCGCCATTATATGAACACGCCACGCGAAATGCGTATGTTTGAATACAAGAAGGAGAACGGCAAAGTGGTGGCAAGCTCCAAGATGATGAACATCACACCGATGGACTCGGTGGCATATATGCTCCACTTTATGCACGCCTCCCTGGTGGCGATGGATCCGCGCAACGGCTTTGTGAAAGCCTGGGTGGGCGACATCGACTACAAGACTTGGCAATACGACAAGGTGACATCAAGCCGCCAGTCGGGCTCCACATTCAAACTCTTCGTCTATTCTGCGGCCATGGAGCAGGGTCTCACACCTTGCGACACGGAGCTCGACGAGGTGTTTCACTGGGACGTGTACGACGACAACAAGAAGCAGATGGTGGACTACTCACCACGCAACGCCAACGGCCGGTGCACTGGCGGACAGATGAGCTTCCGCGAGGCGTTTGCTCGCAGTATCAACATTGTGGCTGTGCGTGTGGGCAAGCGTGTGGGATTCAGCAATGTGCGCGCCACTGCCGAAGTGATGGGCATCAAGTCGCCCCTGCGCCCCGACAATGCCAACGAGGACAAGCCTTCGATGTGCTTAGGCTCTATGGACGTGAACCTGCTTGAACTGGTCAACGGCTACGGCACGGTGGCCAACTATGGCAAGCATATCGACCCTGTGCTGGTGACCCGCATCGTGCGCACGAAGCCTGACGGCACCGAGGAGGTGATCTACAACTATGCCGACGAGGTGAACGCCAACGCTGCCATATCGGCTCGCGCCGCCTATTTCATGCAGAAAATGCTGAGTTTCGGCATATATGATGGCGGTGGCACTTCACAGCCTCTCACCGACTATGTGGAACCCTACCTCAACACCACTGACTTCGGCGGCAAAACGGGCACGAGCAACAACTACAGCGACGCTTGGTTTGTGGGTTCCTCGCCCAACCTTGTGGCTGGCGCATGGGTGGGCGGTGAATACCGCTGCATTCACTTCACTTCAGGGGCGCAAGGACAGGGCAGCCGCACGGCATTGCCTATCTGTGGCCGCTTCTTTGAAAAGGTGTGGGGCGACAGCCGGCTGCGTCCGCTTGTGAGCGCAAAGTATGTGGGCATGAATATGCCAAGTTCCACCTACGAGTGCGACAATGTGGAATACGACGACAACACCAACCAGACCGACACGGTGGTTACGGGCAATAATGAAGACATTCCCGACGACGGCAACGGTGATCTTCCACCAGAAGACAATCCAGCCGCCGCCACCCCACCGGCTGAGCCAATCGAGCCAGGTCAGGAAATGTAATTTTCCCCACATAAAAGGCCTTAGGGGGGCTGGGATATAGCAAGCGCGGGCGCTACACTCAAAAAACCAGGAGTGCGGCGCCCGCGCATCATTTACCGACAGTCAGAGCGAAAGCCTTGTCACGCCTATAAAAACCGCTTTAACAGCATAACTCACACCTCGTGAAAACGCTTTTCGAGCAGTTTCATTCTTTCCAACAGCTCAGCGAAAGAAGGCCTTTCACCAAATATCATAGACGAGCACATATTCTTATAGTCACGCTCCCACGCAGCAAGCATTTCTGGACGCGGAACAAGCGCTATGCGTTTGCGCACATCGGGCGCATAGTCAACCCCTCTTACGCTTGTGAATATTTCCCTATGGTGGCGAATAGACTCCCACAAATCATCATCTCCAATGGCTTGCAAGGCAAACTCCTTGTCCATCATTCGTGACAAGTCGTAGAGATGCCGTGACTTGCGTTCCGCTCTTTCTTCACGTCCGTCAATGGAAAACAACTCATGCAAAAGGAACGCTTTTCAGAAGACATAGATTTAGCGGTTGACCGCTCCTTGTTCGGTATGGAAGGCGATTTGACGAAGAAACAAATCAAGAAACTTCGTAAACTGTCGTCCTTGTTCGTGCGTGAAAAGTTTTGTCCTACACTCCAAAAAGGCATTGAGCGGTTTGGCCTTTCAGAGTTCTGCACTATTGAGCCTCAGCCCGATGGTGAAGGCGACAGCACATATCCAGAGCCAAGAAAGATATATGTGAAATACCAAAGTGCTTGGGCAGAGCCTATGGATTATCTTCACTCAGAAGTGATGCTTGAAATTGGAGCGAGGTCGCTGTTAGAGCCCAATGTGCCTACCCATATCAGCAGTATGGTGGAAGAACAGTTTCCCTCAATTCAAACTACGCTTGTTGATAGTCAAGTGGCAACTGCATTGGCAGGAAAAACATTTCTTGAAAAAGCGTTCTATTTGATGCCACACCTTGCTCAATGAAGTGTCGCCCTTAAAGATCAACTTGTCGGCAATAGGCATAGCAAAAACAATTTGAAGAATAGTTGTCACCCACAAGTCCTTTTCTACGGCCTGTGGCGGCAATCCTAAACGAGCAGATGCCTGCTGCAGGACAAGTTGCTTATCCTCTTGGGAGAGTTGAAAAAAGTTATTCATAAGCTTTCTCTATAATTTTTCTTACCCAAATGGGCATCAGCCTTAAATCTGCTAATACAGAATTTTTGTCTTCTTTCCTCAGCAGTTGCCTAATATGCTCAATT
>JBNMJK010000087.1:0-9592 GCA_050873765.1 Sodaliphilus sp. | reverse complement strand
TGCCTCGACACCTGTTTTCTGCCCAAATGGGCATAAGGAAGCACCGGACGAATGGCATGGCCATAATAGAGAAGGCTCTCTATAAACTTAAAATTATCGCGCGTGATGGCAAGGCAAATTGCCTGCTCGCCATGCTTATCGGAGCCATAGGTCGATGACCAGTAATATCCGGTGGTGAGCGCCTCGTAATGTCGCCTCAAATAGCGCGCGCCCGTTCCAGCCATCACAATGCTGTTGCCATTAGGCCCCGTGACCACAAAGCAAGGCTGATGGCCATTCTCAATCACCACACGCCATTGACACCGGTTCACCAATTCACGGAGTTCCTCGTAAGTGGGCGTGCGCCAGTTGCCACCCCAATACCGCCTCACGATGTCGGTTTCGGGCGTAATGTCGCCATGGTGATAGTCGGTGATATTCGACGACACACAATGCCCGCTCACATCGCCATAGCCCACCAGCGCGCCAAGCATAATCAGGCTCTCGCGCTTGCACCCAAGGTTGAACGGTGCCCACTTCACACTCAGTCCCAAATCCACCGCACGGCTTTCATCAATAGGCCCCGGTATGGGCGCACTGGGCGTGAGGTAATAAATGTTGCAGTTATGCTCCGGCATAAAGAACGATGAATACACGCTTGAGTCGGCATAGTTGCCATTATCAAGATAATACTCCGTGGGCACGCTTTTATAAGCCTCCTTCTTGCCCTCATAGCCAAGGATAGAGCCACCGAGCGGCCCATAGCCCAGCACAAAAGCCGTGACCGACAGCACGGAGAACACCACCGCCGTGACGATAGTGCGCATTTGCACACGGTAACGATAAATTTTAGCCTTGAAGTCTTTTTCCAGTTCTTCAAACGACGAGTAGCGCTGGCTCGGTTGTGGATCGGTACACCGCAAAATCACACTGTGGAAGCGCTTCGACACCTTGATGTCGAGCATAATTTTGCCCAGCGCATACATATCGGCGCGGAAATTCACCCTTGCCCCCTTTTGCTTTTGCTCTGGAGCCATGTAGAGAAGACTGCCAGCCGGGGCTTTCAGAATGGCGAAATCGTCGCGGTCGCTCAGACCGAAATCCACAAGTTTAATGTTCTGCCCGTTGTTGGTGACCATGACGTTGCTTGGCTTCAAATCGCGGTGCACCACCTGACGCGCCGCGCAATATTTGAGCGCCTCAATCATCTCCATGCAGAATTTGTAGCGCATTCTGGAATTGAGGTGATGGCTCACCAGATAGTCTTTCAGCGTCACGCCCTGAATGAATTCCTGCACAATGCAGTAGCGCTGCAGTTCTGGCACATACTCCCACGAAAGGTAGCGCACTATAAACTGGCTATTGAGCTGCTTGCCTATTTCATACTCCTTGTAGAGGGCGTTGCGCATCGACTGCTGCGGCACATATTCCATCTTCAGGGTTTTCAGCACCCACCACTGGTTGTAGCGCAAAGCCTTATACAGCTCGCAATACATGCCGGTGCCGGATAGCGGCTCAATATTGGTGAAAGGATGCTCTTTTATGCTCATGGGTGTGTAGGCGTGTGGGGGGAGTAGTTTTTGATATGAATTGTCACTTTTATTTGTTGATTACCGGTCGCACGCTGTATCCCACCATGGCGAAGTCGCCCTGGTCGATCGACACAGCGTCGTCGTCGGCCACTAAAAAATATGCCGAGGCCTGTTCGGCGTGAGGAAATGGCGATGCGCTCCAATAGCAGCCCACCAGCCCCTGCTTGTAGTAGGCAGGTCCTTTGCGGTAGCCAGCGAACGGCAGGAATATGCACTTGCCCGATGGCCCGGTCACGAGGTAGCCCTTCACGGCTCCACGCTTGTTGATCAGCGTCCAGCGGCACTTGTCGATCAGCTCTTGAAACTCCTTCGCCGTGGGCATTCGCCAGCCCGCGCCCCAATGCACATGGGCAATGTCGAATTGCGTGCCCGAAATGGGCACTGACTGCCTCTTGAAATTATAGGGCTTCAGTTCGCCATCTATGTTTTCGCCCGAGGCATCTCCCCAGTTGTAGAATCCGCCCACGCTGTTCGACGACGACTCGGCGCAGCCCACATTATAGGGCGCCCATTTCACGCTCAGCCCCAAATCCACCGCCATCTCAGCGCTCACATGGCCGGGAATGGGCCGGGAGTTGGGCAGATAGTGGAGCGTGGTGGCGTTGGGCACCACATACACCTCATCACCGCCAGAGTGAATTTTCACACTGTCGCCAAAATACAGGGCAGGCATCTTGCCATCTACAATCTGGTCGCGCGAGGTGGTGAGCTGCTTCACCATATTTTTTGATGCCCAGTTGCCCAGCACAAAGGCACACGCCGTGATCAGCGCGCCCATCGCCACCACTATGATCGACCATTTGGGCAGGCGATAAGTGCGTGCGCTCTCAAAGTCGAGATAGAGGTCGGTAGGATTTTGATACCGTTCTTCCTGCCGCTCTTTCAGGCATCGGCGAATAATGTGGCCAAAGGAGCGAGGCAACTTCAGCAGTTTGAGTATGTGGCCAAAGGCGTAGAAGTCGCTCCGGCAGTCCACCACACCATCGGAGCGCTTCTGCTCGGGCGCGGCGTAGCAGTCGGTGCCGGCATGACCCTTAAACACGTTGAAATTGTCGAGGTCGGCCAAGCCAAAGTCGATAATCTTCACGTTGTGGCCATTATGGGTGATAATCACGTTGTCGGGCTTCAAGTCGCAGTGCACCACCTGCTTGGCCATATAATAGCGCATGGCCGAAATCATCTGCGAGGCTATCTTCATGCGCTCGTCGAGCGGAGGGTTGGTGGCCAGAAACTTGGTGAGTGTAGTGCCGTCGATGTATTCAAGCACGATTCCTGGTGCGCCGTCCACCAAATCAGGCTGTATGGAAATCATTCTCACGATATTGGGGTGCCAGAGGCTAATACCCACCACAAATTCCTTGCGGAGGTATTCATACACGCGCGACTTATCTACCACTTTTTTCGACACGCACTTCAAAATCCACCACTGCCCATAGCGCCGTGCCTTGAACGACTGGCACTCGTTGCGCGCCACGTTCGACACGCGAGGCAGCAATGGGGTGATTTCGGTAAACTCCGATCCTATCTTCATAGAGTCTTCCGGCTCAAGGAATTCACTGGTGTTGATGTATTCGTCCTGATTGTTTGATGCCATACTATTTGCTTATAGAAGGTATTTATCTTCACAAATTTACACAATTATACACGATGCCCACCGATTTTTTTGCAGAAAAAAAAGAAAAAAGATTTTTCGTGGATAAAAATGGATAAATATTGGATAAAAATGGACGATGCTATTCGAAGAAAATGTTGTTTATTTGCATCGAAATAAACATTCTAATATCACATACCTGATGAAACCGCCGGTGTATATATATACATCGTTAGTATTTGAAGAGTAGTAGTTGAAACTTTGACGACGTTTTTTTACAGGCTTTACCAACTATTAGGAGATATTCGGTTATAGTATCAGCTTCTTTAAAGCCTATAAAAGAAAAAGCTTGAAAAAACGATGTCGTAACCTAAATCTAACATGACAAAACAAATGAAGCATAAGCAGATGCAACAGGTTGTCAGAACCCTCATTTCTGGCAACCTGTTTCTTCTTTCAGCACACGCTGCACTGCCCTCGGGCTGCTTTTTTAAAGAAAAAAGTAGGCCCAAAATGCACCGAATTGCCATATTTTGCCGTATCTTTGCACTATAAATCAAATCTTATAAATGTAAATGGACGATTCAGTACCGTTAAATACTCAATTTATCAACTTAGAATTGCTGATGTAGAAGCCGGGGCTTAGCCGCCTGCAAAAGTTTAATACCTTTAGCCACGCTGCCTCGCCAAGCATCTTCGCAATTTGCTATCTAATCATCAAAAGGAGGCAGTGGCAACGACATGAGAGAATTTTTGCTTTTTGGAAAAGGATTCAAAAAAGTGGACCAGTGGCAAGATGGCTGCTGGATCAACGTATGTGACCCTAATCAAGACGATTTCAACTATTTAGAGGAAATGGGCGTGCCCGACTCGTTTATTTCCGATATCCGCGACCCTAACGAACGCCCTCGTGTGGAAAAAGACGACGACTGGATGCTCACCATCATGCGCATTCCAAGAGAAACGGGCGATGTGGACATCCCTTTCTCCACTGTGCCGCTTGGCGTGATCACCAACGGTAATTTGGTGATTGTGCTGTGCTATTTCAAAAACATCGTCACACACGACTTCATTCAGTACAACACCGCCAAGGGCAACGCCATCAACAATAAGTTCGCCCTGATTCTGAGGCTGATCATGTCGTCGGCTGTGTGGTTCCTGAAATTCCTGAAGCAAATCAACATCAACATCAACAACACTGAAGACGGACTGGAACGGAGACTGCGTAACGACGACCTGCTGAAACTGCGTAACTTGCAGAAGAGTCTGGTGTATTTCAACACCGGCATTCGTGGCAACGAGGCGCTAATCACTCGCCTGCGCACCATCTACATCAGCTCTGAAATGCTGGATATGGAAATGGTGGAAGATGTGCACATTGAGCTACAGCAGGCACAAAACATGGTGAGCATCTACAGCAACATTCTCACCGGCACCATGGAGGCCTTCGGCACCATCATCTCCAACAACCTCAACCTCATCATGAAGCGAATGACGAGCATCACCATCATTCTGCAGGTGCCCACACTGATTGCGAGCCTCTATGGCATGAACGTGCGTCTGCCGCTCGACCATGCGCCATGGGCATTCATCGCCATTCTACTGCTATCGATCTCACTCTCAAGCGTAGCATTCTTCGTGTTTAAGAGAATCAAGTGGTTCTAAAAAATATCCACCTAAAAATCAAGCAGTTAAGTAGCGGACGCGGCATGCCGCGTCCGCCCATCTATTGCGGCGTGCAAACAAGCTAATCATCAATGTGTAGCTTGCGCCCACCTGTGTCCTGACTAATACCATCAATTTGAATGACGGCTTTTTCAATGAAGGTATTATACACAAAAAAAATCCTCGATATCACTATCGGGGATTGCTTAACTAATTAACCTTCTAATACTATTAACATAAACCTTAAACAAAATGAAATAAAAACCGTCTCCCGACGCCCAGTATTTCATTACCTTTAAAAACTAATACCATGAAAAACCGATGCAAAATTATAACTTTTATGTTATATAACATAATTTTGAAGCATAAAATTCGCGGTTTTAACAATCTTTAAGCTATTCAACTACAAAACCGAGGTCCTCTACGGCTTCTATCACTGCTTTTTCATCGAATTCGCCCTCCACTTCAGCCTTGCCTGGAGTGAGAGTAACCTCAGCGGCTGTCACACCTTTCACTGCCTTGATGGCCTTTTCCACATTAGTGCGGCAATTGTTGCACTGCATTCCCGAAATTTTAAATTCTTTTTTCATCTTGATTTTTTGTTATATGTTATTTTAATAATTTAAGTCGCAAACTATTAAGCACCACACTGATGCTTGAAAACGCCATCAGCGCACTCGCCCACATAGGCGTGATCTGAAAATTCAGCCCAAACACATGGAGCGCGCCAGCTGCCAGTGGTATGCACACGATGTTATAGATAAATGCCCAAAACAGGTTTTGGTAAATCATTCTCACTGTGCGGCGGCTCATTTTCACCGCTTCGGGCAATGCCATCAAATCGTCGGTCATCAGTGTCACCTGAGCCACGTCCATGGCCACATCGGTGCCACGCCCCATGGCTATGCCCACATCAGCCAGTGCAAGTGCCTGAGTGTCGTTGATGCCGTCGCCCACGGCAGCCACACAGTGCCCTTGGTTCTGAAGGTCGCGCACCAAGTTTTCCTTATCCTGAGGCAAAGCCTTGCTCTTCACATGCGTCACGCCAGCCTTTTCAGCCCAGTACGCGGCAGCCTCAGGTGTGTCGCCAGTGATAAGATGCACCTCAATTCCGCCTGCAGCCAATGCCGCCATGGCCTCACGGGCATGGGGTTTGAGCGACTCGCGCTCTTCAAGGGGCATACTTGCCGACTTGGTAAAATCTACATTTGGGTTGGGAATGGTGAGCGTACCGGTTTTGTCGAGCACGATAGCACTGACACGGCGCAGCTTTTCAAGGGCTGTGGCATCTTTGATGAGAATACCTTTTTCGGCAGCCTTGCCGATGCCCACCATCAGTGCCGTGGGCGTGGCAAGTCCCATTGCGCAAGGGCAAGCCACCACAAGCACAGCCACTGCGCTCATAATGCCCTGCGGCAAGAACTTCAAGCCTCCCACCGCAGTCCAAATCAGGAGTGTGGCAAGGGCGATGCACGCCACCACAGGCACAAACACCAAAGCGGCACGGTCGGTGATGCGCTGCACCGGGGCTTTCGACCCTTGGGCCTCACGCACCATCTTCACGATTTGCGCAAGGGCGGTGTCTTCACCCACTCCACGGGCGCGAAACCGCAGGCGGCCCTGGCTGAGTATGGTGCCCGCAAGCACCTTCGAGCCTGGCTCTTTAAGCGTGGGTAACGGCTCTCCGGTGATCATCGACTCATCTACAAACGCACCACTTCCGTTCATGAAACTGGTGGCGAAAGTCACCTTGCCATCAACGGGAATCTTCTCGCCAGCTCCCACTTCTATCAAATCACCAATCTTGATTGTGGCGATGGGCACATCAGTGATTTGTTCTGCGCCATCGTCAGACTTGGTCACAATTTTAGCCGTCTTAGGAGCAAGCCCCATCAAGTGGCGAATACTGCTGGCTGTGCCCCGGCGGGCCTTCTCCTCAAGAAGCCTACCCGTGAGCACAAAGGCAATAATCATCATCGACGCATCGAAAAACGTGTGCCACTCAATGCCTCTTGTGCCCCACACAGCATCGCCCCACACCACATTAAAGGCACTGAAAGCAAAAGTGATGCCAGTGCTGAGGGCCACCAAGGTGTCCATGCCCGCACCGCCATGGCGAAGCTGGCCTAACGCACTCTTATAGAAACCGCCGCCACACACCACCAGGCCAAACGCAGCGAGAGCCATCGACACGTAGCCTTTGGCCACCGGCTGAAGCGGAAGTATGCCCATCGACACTGCCATCGTGAGCAGCGACACCACCCACGCCAAAGCCACGCTGCGCACAAGCGCCCCGTAGCGATGCTTCTCCACCTGCTCCACATCAGCATCAGGCTCAATCAGCAGATTGAAGCCAATTTGATTCACCTCACGTTTGATTTCAGGCAAAGACACCGCATCGGCATCGTATTCAATATGCGCCATTCGCATCGGCAACGACACAGAGGCCACACGCACACCATCAATCTTGCGCATACAGCGCTCAATATTGGCGGCGCAAGCGGCACAAGCCATTCCCACAACAGGTATGTCGCATTTCAGAATCCTCATATTCATTCTATAAAGTGCTATTCAATTACACCCGCAAAGGTAGCACAAAAAGCAGACAACAAAATTACACAATTAAGGAAAAAATTTACACCCATAATGCCCGAAACATCAAAAAAAGTTGTACCTTTGCACCCACACAATCACACATGCGCTTGTGGCGAAATTGGTAGACGCGCTAGACTTAGGATCTAGTGTCGCAAGACGTGAAGGTTCGAGTCCTTTCAGGCGCACACAGAACAATCCTAACTGCTTGAATATGAGTAGTTAGGATTTTTGCTTTTATAAAATTGCCGAGTTTTTGCCGAGTTATTAAGGGCTTACCAATATAAGCCTCGGCAAAAGTGTCATAATATCAATTTCAACATATTATTTTCACACATAAAAGAGAAAACAACCCTATAGTTGTGCTTTCTCATTAAAATCAGTTATCTTTGTAGGCGAAATGGCAATAGCCAAATATAAATGGTACAAAGCGAAATACGTCTAAGATGATAAAGGAAACAACATCTCCTGTTCAAAATATAGGAGCACAAATGAGCCAAGAAGAAAAACCTTGGTTTAACCATTCGCAGATGATAGCCAATATCATGTCCGCAAGAATGAAGGAACTTGGAATGACTCAAAAGATGTTGGCAGAGAAAATGAATTGTACCCAACAGTACATTTCAAAAATCTTAAAAGGGCGTGAGAACCTTTCGCTTGAAGCCATAAGCAAAATAGAGAATGCCTTGGATATTCATTTCCTGCAAATGAATGAATAGCCATGTTCTTATAAGTATAACGATAAAAAAGATAAGATATGCCAGTACAAAGTGAAGCTGCCCTCGAAAACGGACTTATAGATACTCTTCAAAAGATGAACTACGAGTATGTTCATATTGAAGAGGAGAAGAATCTGTCTGCCAATTTCAAGAAACAGTTGGAGAAACACAACAAGAAGAAATTGGAAGAATTGGGTCGTACCGAATTTACAGAGTCTGAGTTTGAAAAGATACTTATCTATCTTGAAGGTGGCACTCGCTTTGAAAAGGCAAAGAAACTGCGAGACCTCTTTCCGCTTGAGCTGGAAAGCGGTGAACGCCTGTGGGTGGAGTTCCTGAACCGCACTCACTGGTGTCAGAACGAGTTTCAAGTTTCCAATCAGATTACGGTTGAGGGCAGAAAGAAGTGTCGTTACGATGTGACTATACTTATCAATGGTCTGCCTTTGGTTCAAATTGAACTGAAGCGCAGAGGTGTGGAACTGAAACAGGCATATAATCAGATACAACGCTATCACAAGACTTCTTTCCATGGACTGTTTGACTACATCCAGTTGTTTGTCATATCCAATGGTGTAAACACTCGCTATTTTGCAAATAATCCGAATAGTGGCTATAAGTTCACATTCAACTGGACGGATGCAGCCAATGTGCCTTTCAACGACTTGGAGAAATTTGCCACAGTGTTCTTCGACAAGTGCACGTTGGGCAAGATTATAGGCAAGTACATAGTACTGCATGAGGGCGACAAATGCCTGATGGTGCTTCGCCCTTATCAGTTCTATGCCGTGGAGAAGATTCTCGACCGTGTGGAAAACTCCAACGATAATGGTTATATCTGGCACACAACTGGTGCAGGCAAAACCTTGACATCATTCAAGGCAGCCCAACTTGTATCGGAGTTGGACGATGTGGATAAGGTGATGTTTGTGGTTGACCGCCACGACCTCGACACGCAGACGCAAGCCGAATACGAGGCTTTTGAGCCTGGTGCCGTTGACAGTACCGACAACACAGACGAATTGGTGAAGCGTCTGCACAGTAATTCAAAGATTATCATTACCACCATCCAGAAACTTAATGCAGCTGTCAGCAAGCAGTGGTATAGCAGTCGTATAGAAGAAATACGTCATTCTCGCATCGTGATGATCTTCGATGAGTGTCATCGAAGCCATTTCGGAGATTGCCACAAGAACATCGTAAAGTTCTTCGACAACACGCAGATATTCGGTTTTACTGGTACTCCTATCTTTGTAGAAAATGCGGTGGACGGACATACCACAAAGGAAATCTTCGGCAACTGTCTTCACAAATATTTGATAAAGGATGCCATTGCCGATGAAAATGTGCTGGGTTTTCTTGTGGAGTATTACCACGGCAATGAGGATGTGGAATATGCCGATCAAGACCGCATGACGGAGATAGCAAAATTTATCCTTAATAATTTCAATAAG
>JBNMJK010000086.1:0-10092 GCA_050873765.1 Sodaliphilus sp. | reverse complement strand
CCTAACTAATTGGTTATCTGAGCACATAGGCGGACGCGAAGTATCGCGTCCCTACCATCATATTTGGGGAGATGGTGATTAGAATGGCGACACTTCGGTGCCTGTGAACGAGTGGAAGAGCGCGTTGGCAAGACTGCTGGCGCCGATGCGGAAGTATTGGTTGTTGAGCCACTTCTCACCGAGCACTTCCTTCACCACGGTGTAATATTTCACAGCGTCGGCGGTGGTGCGAATGCCTCCTGCGGCCTTAAAGCCAATCATCACGCCATGCTTCTCGTAGTATTCCTTAATGCACTGGCACATCACATAAGCAGCCTCAAGCGAGGCGCCTGGATAGATTTTGCCGGTAGAGGTCTTGATGAAGTCGGCTCCGCTGTACATGGCGAGAATCGACGCGCGCTTGATGTTTTCGGCAGTTTTCAGGCAGCCGGTTTCGAGAATCACCTTCAAGTGGTGATCGCCCATAGTGGCCTTGATTTCGGCGATTTCATCGCACAATTCCTCATACGCCTCATCGAGGAAATAGCCCATGTTGATCACGATGTCCACCTCATCGGCGCCATCTTGGATAGCGAGGGCGGTTTCTGCCACCTTCGACTCGATATGGGCTTGTGAAGCAGGGAAAGAGGCGCTGCACACGGCTATGTTCACATCGCTCACCTCAAGGGCGCCACGCACCACTTCGGCGAAGTTGCTGTAAACGCAAATGGCCGCCACGTTCTTGTAGTCGGGGTAATTAGTCCAGTAGTCGTTCACCTTCTTGGTGAAGGCTGCCACGCTGCGCTCGCTGTCGGTGGTGCTGAGTGTGGTGAGGTCCACGCAGTTGAGCAGGAATTGATACACGTCCTTGTTGTCGTTCTCCGCCATGTGATCGGCCACTATTTTCTCTACTTGAGCCGCCACCTTGGCGTCGTCGGTCTCAACCTTACTCTCGGTGAAAGCCTGCACATACTTGTTGGGGGCTTCCTGGGAATTCAATTTTAAATGTTCCATAAAAATTTGTATGCTTTATTTTAATAGTTTTTTATTGTGGAGGTGACGCGTGGCGTCGCGGTGGGTCTTTTTCTGAAAATTACGCTCTAAGGCGGCCGTCAGGTCCACTCCGGTCTGGTTGGCGATGCACATCACCACCCACAGCACATCGGCGAGTTCATCGCCCAAATCCACCTCTTTGTCGGAAGGCTTGAACGACTGGTCGCCATAGGTGCGGCTCATCACGCGAGCCACCTCGCCCACTTCTTCGGTGAGCTGCGCCATATTGGTGAGCGGACTGAAATAGCGCACGCCATAGGTGCGAATCCATTCATCCACTTTTTGTTGAGCTTCTTGAATAGTCATCATGATGCAAACTTACAAAAAAATTGTTGCTTTCACAATTAATGCCCACCAAGCAAGGAATAATTAAGCCTGCTGCCAGATTGAGTTAAAAGAAATCAGATAAGCCTGAGAGGACTAAGAGGTCGAATTTATCAGATAGAAGAGCCCCATGCATTACTCTTTGAGCACAGAGTCGATGATAATGGTGACCGGGCCATCATTCACCAGCTCCACCTGCATATTGGCGCCAAACACCCCTCGCGGCACATCGCGGCACAGCAGGCGGCTCACCTCCTCGCAGTAGCCATTGTAGAGCGGCACAGCAAGGTCGTGGCCTGCGGCATGAATATAGCTCGGACGGTTGCCTTTCTTGGTGGACGCATTGAGCGTGAATTGGCTTACCGACAGCACCTCGCCACCCGTGTCCATCACACTGCGGTTCATCACTCCCTGTTCGTCGTCGAAGATGCGCATGTTCACGGTTTTCTGAGCCAGCCACTTCATGTCGGCTTCTGTGTCGCCCTCTCGCACCCCCACAAGCACCATCAGCCCGTGGCCTATCTTACCCACCACTTTGCCGTCAATGCTCACGGAGGCGGTGGTCACTCTTTGAATCACTAATCTCATTTTGGTTCTGAATTTATATCTTTTTCACTGGTATTCAGTGCGTTATACACAACATTGGCTTTCGCTGGCCCTATCACATCGGTGAGTTGGGCAACCGAGGCTTCACGAATACGCTTCACACTCTTGAAATGCTTGAGCAACAACTGTTTAGTCTTATCGCCTACACCTCGAATATGGTCAAGCTCCGACTGCACCTGGCTCTTACTGCGCCTATTCCGGTGATGCGTGATACCAAAGCGATGAGCCTCGTCGCGCAAGCGCTGCACCACTTTCAGGGTTTCGCTGTTCTTGTCGATATAGAGCGGCAGAGAGTCGCCTGGGAAGTAAATCTCATTGAGGGTTTTGGCGATGCCTATCATGGCTATCTGTCCACGTAGCCCCAACTCATCGAGCACCTCCACACCTGCGCTGAGCTGCCCTTTTCCACCATCAAGAATCACAAGTTGGGGCAAATCCTCACCCTCACTCACAAGCCGGGAATAGCGGCGAGTGAGCACTTCCTTCATAGAGGCATAATCATCGGGGCCTTGCACCGTCTTGATATTGAAATGCCGATAGTCCTTTTTAGAGGGTTTGGCGTTACGAAACACCACGCAGGCAGCCACGGGGTTGGTGCCTGAAATGTTGGAGTTATCGAAACACTCAATGTGATACGGAATAGCCGACAGTCTGAAATCTTTCTGAATGGTGGTGAGTGTGCGCATGGCGCGTTGCTCAGGATTGAGCTTCTCCATCATTTTCAGTTTGTCGGTTCTATACTGCTCGGCATTTTTAATGGAAATGGCCAGGAGTTTGCGTTTGTCGCCACGTTGTGGCACCACAAAGTTGATACCATCGAGTTCAAAATCAGGAATCACATTCACGAGGGCCTCTTTCACCCTGTCGGAGCGATAAGCATCGGCAAAGCGTGAACGAAATTCACGAATGGCAGTGGACATGAGTTCGGCATCGGATTCACCGGTGTCGGTGTCGATAAACTTATACTCAATGGTCATACTTTGCACCACACTGCCCTCATGCACGTGCATATAGTTGAAATAAGCGGCAGAATCGTCGCGAATAATGGAATAAACGTCAATATTATTGATGGTGGGACTCACAATCACGGATTTTGCGCGGTATTTCTCCACAAGCAAGTATTTACGTTTCACCATCTCGGCCTCCTCAAATTTCAGTTCGGAGGCATAGCGCTCCATTTCACCGCGCAAATAGTCGCTCACGTGCTTCGTTTCGCCATTGAGAATATGGGTGATTTCATCGATATATTTTCCATATTCCTCAGGAGTAATCAGCCCTTGGCAAGGGCCATCGCAACTCTTTAAATGAAACTTAAGGCAGAGGCGGTGTTTTTTCGATTCCACCGACTCTGGTGTGAGATTGAATCTGCACGAGCGAATCGGAAAAATTTGCTTTAAGGTGTCGAGCAAGGCCCACGCCACCTCGGTCTTCGGATAAGGCCCGAAAAACTTAGCGTGCTTGTTCACCTTCTCGCGGGTGAGGTAAACCCGCGGAAACAGCTCTTTGGTCACACATATCCAAGGGTAGGATTTGTCGTCTTTGAGCAGAACATTATAGTGCGGCTGATAGGTTTTAATCAAACTGTTTTCGAGGTCGAGGGCTTCCTCCTCGGTATTGACCACAATATACTCCATGTCGTGAATGTGACGCACAAGCATATTGGTGCGGAGCACGGGGTGAACCCTGTTGAAATAAGAGCTCACCCGGCGCTTCAGCTTTTTGGCCTTGCCCACATATATCACCTCCCCTTCTTTGTTGAAATACTTATACACGCCGGGGCTGTCGGGCAGAAGGCTGATTTTGAGTTTTAATTCCGGGGTCAAACTATGTATGATTATTGATAACTGTTATTTGTCGGGGAAATCGAACAAAGCAGTCACTTCCACATCTTCTGGGAATACGGAACGACCGTTCAATCCGAGAAGCTCACAAATGAAGTTGATGTAGATTTTCTTCGGTTTCATCGACTTCACCAGCTCATAGGCAGCCATCATAGTGCCGCCTGTGGCCAAGAGATCGTCATGAATCACCACCACATCATCGGGGGTGATGGCATCTTTATGAATTTCTATCACGTCGGTACCGTATTCTTTGGCATACTCCTTCTTTACGGTTTCGGCTGGAAGTTTGCCCGGTTTGCGCAACGGCACGAACCCAGCGTTCAAATCCACGGCAAGCATAGCACCACCGATAAAACCGCGGGCTTCCACGCCCACCACCTTTGTCACGCCTTTATCTTTATAGAGGTCGTGCAGTCCTTGCCGCATAATCTGAAGGGCTTCGGGATCTTTGAAGGCAGTGGTTAGGTCTTTGAATTGAATGCCTGGCACAGGAAAGTCGGGGATATTCCTGACCACGCTTTTCACTTTGTCGAGTTGTTCTCTTTTCATTGTTTTGTATGTTTGGTTAATTATTGTTCCACGTGAAACATTTTTGACTTATCTTCCTAAAAGCAAGAGCAGTATATTCACATCACTTGGCGAGATGCCAGGTATGCGAGAAGCCTGTCCCACGGTTTCGGGATCGATTTTCGTAAGTTTTTGCCGAGCCTCTGTGGAGAGTGAATGAATGGAGGCATAATTAAATTTGCCTCGAATTTTCACATGCTCTAAACGTGAAAGTTTTTTAGCGATAGCCTCCTCACGGGCTATATATCCATGATACTTGATAGATATTTCGGCAGCCTCCACAATTTCATCACGCAGTGTGGCATCAAAGCCATCTATAAGCTGGAGCAAGTCAGGTATCATTTCGGCCAGTGCAGCAATGGTGAGCTGTGGACGAAGTATCAAATCATAGAGTTTACAGCCGTGAGCCAAAACAGGCAGGCCACACTGTTCAAGAGATGGGTTGATCAATGCTGTTTTCACAGAAAAATCTTTTGCAAAATTCAACAATTGCTCCACAGCGTTCCATTTTGAGCGCATCAAATCGTAGCGTTCTTGCGTAGCAAGGCCGAGGGCATAACCTTTAGGGGTTAGTCGATAGTCGGCATCATCTTGGCGCAAAAGTATGCGGTGCTCTGCCCTACTGGTAAACATTCGGTAAGGTTCGTCCACGCCTTTTGTCACGAGGTCGTCGATCAGCACGCCTATATAGGCTTCATCACGGCCAAGCACGAATGGTTCACCGCCTATTACAGCCTGATGAGCGTTGATGCCAGCCATCAATCCCTGCCCTGCTGCTTCTTCATAACCTGTGGTGCCATTCACTTGACCGGCAAAAAACAAGTTTTTCACAAGTTTGGTCTCAAGATTGTGATGAAGCTGCGTTGGGTCGAAGAAGTCGTATTCTATGGCATAGCCTGGACGGTAGGCCTGTACATGCTCCAGAGCTGGAATCTGGGCAAGCGCATCGAACTGTACTTTCCAGGGCATAGACGAAGAGAATCCATTTAAATACATTTCATGAGTGGTCTCCCCTTCTGGCTCCAAGAAAAGCTGATGCTGATCCTTATCTGGAAAAGTGACTAATTTGGTTTCGATACTGGGGCAATAGCGTGGACCGATACTCTGGATTTGCCCATTATAAAGCGGAGAATCAGGCAAACCTGCCCGAAGGATTTCATGCACTTTTTTATTGGTATAAATAATCCAGCAGGGGCGTTGCTTCAGCTCGCTTCGCACAGAGGGCAAGAATGAAAAATGATGAAAATCGGTGTCGCCTTCCTGCTTAATGGCTTTACTGAAATCAACAGTGCGTTCGTCAAGACGCACGGGAGTGCCCGTCTTCATACGCTGCACGGTGAATCCTATAGAGCGGAGTTGCTCAGTGATGCCGTGTGAAGCTGGCTCAGCCACTCGCCCACCCTCAATTTTCACAGGACCCACATGCATCAGTCCATTAAGGAAAGTGCCGGCTGTTAGAACCACGGATTTAGCTGAAAATTCGAGGCCAAAGGCGGTTTTCACGCCTTTCACCACACCATTTTCAATCACGAGGCTCACAGCGGAGTCTTGCCACATATATAGATTAGGGGTGTTCTCAAGAATATGGCGCCATTCGGCAATAAAGCGTATGCGGTCGGCTTGCGCACGGGGGCTCCACATGGCAGGACCTTTCGACCGGTTCAACATTCTAAACTGAATGGAACTGCGGTCGGTTACAATGCCCATTTGTCCACCAAGAGCATCTATTTCCCTAACAATCTGACCCTTAGCAATACCACCAACTGCTGGATTGCAGCTCATTTGGGCTATTTTGTTCATATCCATAGTGATGAGCAGCGTACTCGATCCGAGGCGAGCTGCCGCAGCGGAAGCCTCACAACCAGCATGACCAGCGCCAATCACTATCACATCATAAGAATAAATCATTGATTAAATATATTCGACGGCACTATCGCAAGTGCTTCATTTTCAAATCTTTCCATTATTTCACGTTCACCGGGGCCCTTATCGTTGATGCCACAGAGGTGAAGCACACCATGTATGATCACGCGCAGCAACTCAGTGCTGTATGATTTGGCAAACTGCTCCGCATTTGTTCGAACCGTGTCGAGCGATATCACCATGTCGCCACTAATCCGTCGGCGATTACTATAGTCAAAAGTGATAATATCGGTGTAGTAATCGTGTTGCAGATACTGGCGGTTGGTAGCAAGAATGTAGTCATCGTCACAGAAAATGTAGGTGAGTGCCCCCACCCTTTTATCATGGCTGGCGGCCACTGCCTCTATCCATTTCGCCACGGCCTCGTGGTTAAGAACAGGTAGCTCTACATTTTCGGCTATGTAAGAAATTTGCATCAAAGCCATTCTCAATTTTTAGAACAAAAAATTCACATTATATATTAATAGCGTGAGTATAGTGTGCACAAATTCACGGCCTAAAACAGCACATTGATAAGTGCACACTTTCACACATACAAAGTTAGTTCATTTGAATGGAAAATGGGGATAAAATCGCCCAAAAGTGGTATGACCCATTTTTCTGAAAGAAAATTGAAGACAGATAAAAGTGGGCTTACACTCTAAATTTCAAATCATTACAGCATTTTCAATGCGCTGAGAATCGAAAATTTCTCGGTTTCTTGATAGTTGAACGGGGATTTTCGTCTGATTTGGCACAAAAATTGCATCATAAAAAGGCAAATAATGTTTTTTGAAGCAATTTTTGCTTGGCACGGGAATTATCATTAATTTTACAAAGCAAAGAAAAATTTTCCTTCACTAACCATTAAAAAAAACAACTTCAAAAAAATGCTATCATGATTGAGTACTTTCAAGCCAACCTCTGGCTACTATGGATTTTGGTGAGCGTGATATTCCTGATTCTTGAACTCACCTCCGGCGACTTCTTCTTTATGAGTTTTGCCTTCGGGGCCATTGCCGCAACCATCACTTCGCTGTTTGGCACGGGATTCGTGGCGCAACTTGTGGTGTGGATGATTTTCTCGGTGGCATTCTTGGTGTGGGTGCGCCCTGTGGCACTCAAATATTTTCACCGGGCAGACAAAAACATCAAAACCAACATCGATGCGCTCGTGGGCAGAGAAGGAACGGTGGTGGAAGCCATAGAGCCTGGCAAATGTGGCTACGTGGCTGTGGACGGTGACTCCTGGCGCGCTGTTTCACGTGAAACAGGCTCCACCATCGAGGTAGGAGAAAACGTAAAAATTGTGGCGCGGAAAAGTCTTATCGTCACAGTGGAGCGCGCTTAAAAAATATCGAAAAAAACACAAAACACAATAAATATAAATTATTCATTTTAAAGCAAATAGCAGTATGGAAAACTTAAGTATTGGCTTTTGGGTACTGATTGCACTGATTGTGCTGGTGCTCATTATCGTGAAAAAGAGTTTAGTGATTATCCCTCAGTCCGAAACCAAAATTATTGAGCGCTTAGGCAAATATTATGCCACGCTCAAACCGGGCATCAACGTGATTATTCCTTTCATCGACCGCCCCAAGACCACAGTGGCTTATTCCAACGGCAGGTATTACTACACCAACACCATCGACCTGCGCGAACAAGTGTACGACTTCGACAAGCAGAATGTGATCACCAAGGACAACGTGCAGACGCAAATCAACGCGCTGCTCTACTTCCAAATTGTGGAGCCAGAAAGCGCTGTGTATGAAATCAACAATCTGCCTAACGCTATCGAAAAACTCACGCAAACCACACTGCGTAACATTATCGGTGAACTCGAACTCGATGAAACACTCACCTCGCGCGACACCATCAACACCAAGCTGCGCGCCGTGCTCGACGATGCCACAAACAAGTGGGGCGTAAAAGTGAATCGAGTTGAGCTTCAGGATATTACACCTCCTCAATCTGTGCTCCAGGCCATGGAGAAGCAGATGCAGGCCGAGCGTAACAAACGCGCCACTATCCTCACAAGCGAGGGTCAGAAGGCTGCTGCCATTCTGCAATCTGAAGGCCAGAAAACAGCACGGATCAACCAGGCCGAGGCCGACAAGCAAACACAAATTCTGCAAGCCGAAGGTGAAGCTCAAGCGCGAATCCGCAAGGCTGAAGCCGAAGCTATAGCCATCAACAAAATCACCGAGGCTGTGGGTCAAAGCGCCAACCCTGCCAACTATCTGCTGGCTCAAAAATACATCGGCATGATGCAGCAAGTGGCAGAGGGCAACACCACCAAAACCGTTTATCTCCCCTACGAGGCAACCAACCTGCTGGGCAGCATAGGCGGCATAAAGGACTTGTTTAAAGAGAAATAAACCCTAAACCATCACTGATAACCGGATGGCACACCATGTGTCTGTCAAGAGCGCCAAAAAACCTCTTGACAGACACTTTTTTTAGAAAAATATAGGATAATTAAGCAAAATAGCGTAAATTCGCTTATCAAAGCATATTCCACGGTAAAAACAATACGATGATCAATATTTTCCATATCGTGAGCAACAAAATTTGGAGCGGACCCGAACAGTACGCCTACGACTTGATGCTCAAACTGAAAGACGAAGACAAATACTATGTGGAAATGGTGTGCGGAAAAAGCGAGGCTGTGCTGAGCAGATTCCGCCCGCTCGAAATTCCGCTGTCCATTCTGCCGCTGAAGGGCATCACCGACCTCGACAGCCCAAAACGCTTCAAACGTCTGCTCAAACGCGGACAGAACATCATTCACGTGCACACCTTTGGCGATGCCGTGACGGCCATTTTAGCCAAGCACATGAGCAACAACAGCAAGAATGTGCGCATCGTGATGTCGCTCCACGGTGTGGAAAGACCTCGGCTCAACATCGTGTCGAAGAAGGTGTATCGCGAGCTCGACCGTGTGATATTCGCTTCGCAAAAGGCCTACGACTCGTTTATGCCGCGCATCAAGCACTTCAATCACGATAAGGCTGTGATTATCCGCGACAGTGTGCTCAAAGCCTCCGACGAGAGCATCAACGCCGCCCCATCGCTGCGCCAAAAGTTGGGTATCGGCCCTGAGTGCGCTCTCATCATGTATCAAGGACGGCTGTGCCGCGAAAAGGGTGTGGACACGCTCATCAAAGCCATTGCACAACTCGACCGCAGCACCTATCACCTGGTGCTTGTGGGCGAAGGTCACCACAAATTCATGGCGCAAGCCAAGGGGTTCATCGTGGCCAACCAGTTGATGAAAAATGTCACCTTCCTCGGGTTTAGCCCTTGCGTGCAATCGCTTGTGAAACAGTGCGATTTCGGTGTTCAGCCAAGTGCGCGACCCGAAGCGCTGGGACTGAGCAACTTGGAATATATGATGCATGGGAAAGCCCATATCGCCACCAACAACGGCGCACAGCTCGAATACCTCAACCAAGGCAAGAATGCCCTTTTGGTGAACCCCGACAACCAATTTGAACTGGCCGACGCCATCAAAAGTTTGATAGAAAACCCCGTGCTACGCAACAAAATAGGCGCACAGGCTCAGCGCGACTTCGACGACCATTTGGGCTACGACACCTTCTACCACCAAATGACCGCCCTCTACGACAGCCTCTTCTAATCCCCCAAAAGGTTAGAAAAGCGGAGGAAGTTGCCCTAAAGGCTTGCCAGAAGCATTATACGCAATCGCCATTCAATGTGTGCGAACGAGCCCACCCCGCACACTGTAAACCTCCATATCAATGCGCCTACGAACCGCTCTTGCTCTTCGCAAACGTCCATTCAATGAGTAGAGAGGGTG
>JBNMJK010000085.1:0-10124 GCA_050873765.1 Sodaliphilus sp. | reverse complement strand
TTCTTCGTAAGCAGGGTCAGCTTTATCAATGCCTACAGGTTTTCCTTCTTCTTCAGGATAGAAGCGAAGGTTTTCAAGCAAAAGCACTTCACCTGGCTTGAGAGCCGCAGCAGCATCACCAGCTTTAGCGCAATCAGGAGCGAACTGAACCTTAACGCCAAGAGCTGCGGAAACTGCATCTACAATCTGACCAAGTGAGAGTTCAGGCTTCACTTTGCCTTTTGGTTTGCCCATGTGCGACATAAGAATAAGGCTACCACCATCGGCAAGAATCTTTTTAAGGGTTGGGAGAGCACCACGAATGCGGGTATCGTCAGTGATTTGGCCTTTTTCATTCAAAGGCACATTGAAATCAACACGAACTAACGCTTTTTTACCAGCGAAATTGTAATCTTTAACGTTTGCCATTTTAATTGATATTAAAATTTAATAAATGTCTATCTGATGCAAAATTATAAAAAAGTTAGGTAATAAGATGTTTATTACTGAAAAAAATCTTTAATAATGCGATTATATGATTTTTTCCAGCAGTTTCGACATCTGCTCTTGCAGTTCCTTGGCCTTTTGTGCTGCCACATCTGCAAAATTAGACTCATTTGATGCATGAATAATTCCTCTTGACGAGTTCACAAGAAGTCCGCACTGCTTATTCATACCATATTTTGCCACATTCTCTAAACTGCCACCTTGTGCGCCAACTCCGGGCACGAGCAAGAAGTGGTCGGGAACAATTTCTCTGATTTGGGTGAACATTTCAGCTTGCGTAGCTCCACACACATACATCATATTATCAGCATTGCCCCATTTTTTAGTGGCAGTGAGCACGTGTTTAAACAATGGAACACCATCTTTGTCGGTTATATGCTGGAAATCAAGTGAACCTTTATTAGATGTAAGTGCAAGCACTACCACCCATTTCCCCTCATAGGAAAGAAATGGGGTGATGCTATCTTCACCCATATATGGAGCTACGGTGAGCGCGTCCACGTTCATGGTCTCAAAAAAACTTTTGGCATACATCTTACTTGTATTGCCAATGTCGCCACGTTTGGCGTCGGCGATAATCATGATTTCGGGATAGTGTGAGCGAATGTAGCTTACCGTATCTTCAAACGCCTTTATACCTTTCACGCCTTGCACTTCATAAAAAGCCATGTTTGGCTTGAAGGCTACAGCGTAGGGGGCAGTGGCATCAATGATGGCTTTATTGAAAGCGAATAAATCACCATTCAGTGATTTTGGCATTTTATCCAAGTCGGGATCCAGACCAACACATAAAAAACTGCGTTTTTTTGTAATCTGGTCAAAAAGTTCTTTTCTGTTCATTTTTTATAGTTCGGCTTCTTTAAGTTTTTCTGCATTTTCTGCAACAATCAAATGGTCGATACAGTCTTGAATATCACCATCCATGAATGCGGGCAAATTATACACTGTGTAGCCAATTCTATGGTCGGTGATACGCCCTTGTGGATAGTTATAGGTGCGGATTTTAGCAGATCGGTCCCCAGTCGAAACCAATGTTTTGCGTCGGCTGGCTATATCTTCCATATATTTTTTATGTTCGTTGTCGTAGATAAAGGTGCGCAATCGTGCAAGCGCGCGTTCCTTATTCTTAGGCTGGTCGCGAGTTTCAGTACACTCTATTAATATTTCTTGTTGTTCGCCAGTATTTGGATTAGTCCACATGTAGCGAAGGCGAACACCAGAATTCACCTTGTTCACGTTTTGCCCTCCAGCGCCACCGCTACGGAAAGTGTCCCATTTGATTTCACCTTCATTGATATGCACATCAAATGGCTCTGCTTCTGGCAATACTGCCACTGAAGCTGCGCTTGTGTGTACGCGGCCTTGAGTTTCGGTGGCGGGAACACGCTGTACGCGATGCACCCCCGACTCATATTTTAATGTGCCATATACATTTTCTCCCTTGATGCTCATCACGATCTCTTTGTAGCCACCGGCTGCGCCTTCAGTGCAACTCGACACCTGAACCGACCAACCTTTCTGTTCGCAATACCGGGTGTACATTCTCGCCAAGTCGCCAGCAAAAATAGCAGCCTCGTCGCCACCAGTGCCACCGCGGAGTTCAAGCACCACATTCTTGGAGTCTTCGGGATCTTCCGGAATTAACAACAGCTTAATATCTTCCTCCATTTTTGGAACGAGAGGTTCATCAGCTTCAAGCTCCTCTTTAGCCATTTCTTTAATTTCCGGGTCCGACTCAGTGGCAATCAATGATTTTGCATCATCAATGTCGGATAATAATTTCTTGTATTTATTAGCTGCATCAAGAAGGTTCTCAAGATGCTTATACTCTTTTGTAAGTTTCACGTATCGCCTTTGGTCTGCGATGACCGAAGGGTCGGTAATAAGTGTTCCGATCTCTTCATACCGAGCGTCAAGCCCTTCGAGACGGTTTAATAACGTAGAATCTGACATCTGGTTCGACTATCTAAATTTTTTCACAAAGTTACGAAAAGATTATTGATTAATTCAAAAAAGGTGGAATTGTATTATAAAATATGTTAGAAATCGGGCGTATTTATTGTACAAATGTAACGTTTTAAGTAATTTTGTATGGTTTTCAAGGCTTTTACTGGAAACCGTCAATAAATATAAATTATATTAAATTGATGACTACACAAAAAAAGGCCACTCTTATCCTTGAGGATGGCACCAAATTTGAGGGATTTTCGTTTGGAGCAGACAAAGCGTGCTCTGGCGAAGTAGTTTTTAACACTGGTATGACGGGCTATCCTGAAAGCCTTACCGACCCATCTTATTTAGGTCAGATTCTCGTCTCAACCTACCCAATTATCGGCAATTACGGTGTGCCTTCTCGCAAAGAAGGTGAAGATCACATGAGTGTATATCTTGAAAGTGAGAAAATACACCCAGAGGCTATTGTTTGTCAGGATTATTCTTGGGAATATAACCACTGGCAAGCCGCATCAAGCCTTAGTGAATGGCTGAAAGAGGAAAATGTGGTGGGTATATATGGAATCGACACTCGAGCACTCACCAAAAACCTGAGAGAAAAGGGGTCAATGCTCGGCAAAATAATTGTTGACGGTTGTGATGATATAGATTTCTATGACCCCAACAAAGAAAATTTGGTGGCAAAAGCCAGTTGCAAATCCATCATTGAGTATGGAAAAGACAACGACAAGACTGTGGTGCTCGTGGACTGTGGCGTAAAAAATAATATCATACGCTGCTTAGTCAATCGTGGGGCACATGTAGTGAGAGTGCCATGGGACTATGATTTCACTACGATTGATTATGATGGCTTGTTTATATCTAATGGCCCTGGCAATCCTGATTTAGCAGAGAAAACTGTTACAAATATTCAAAAGGCATTTGAAATAGGGAAGCCAATATGTGGAATCTGCATGGGAAACCAGTTGCTGTCAAAAGCTGCGGGTGCAAAAATCTTCAAACTTAAATACGGACACCGCAGTCAAAATCAGCCTGTGCGTGAAGTTGGAACAAACCATTGTTTTGTGTCATCGCAAAATCATGGCTTTGCTGTAGATACTTCCACTTTGAGCGATGAGTGGACACCATATTTCGTGAATATGAACGATGAAACAAACGAGGGAATCAAGCACAAAACGAAGCCGTTCTTCTCTACACAGTTTCACCCAGAGGCTTGTGGTGGACCTACAGACACGGAATTTGTGTTCGACATTTTTATGGATATGCTAAAAAAATAAGAACTTGAGTTATGTATAACAAGACAATAAAAAAAGTATTAATTTTAGGATCTGGCGCTTTGAAAATTGGTGAGGCCGGAGAATTTGACTATTCTGGCTCACAAGCGTTGAAAGCCTTGAAAGAAGAGAAAATAACTACTGTTCTTATCAATCCTAACATTGCCACCGTTCAAACCAGCGATGAGTTTGCTGATAAAATCTACTTCCTTCCCGTTACTCCATATTTTGTAGAAAAGGTAATTGAGAAAGAACGCCCCGACGGCATATTGCTTTCGTTTGGCGGACAAACTGCATTGAATTGCGGTGTGGAACTTTTCCAAAATAAAGTCTTGGAAAAATATAATGTGAAAGTTCTTGGCACTCCAGTGGAAGCAATCATGAATACGGAAGATCGAGAACTATTTATACAGCAACTCGATGAAATAGATGTTAAGACCATTAAGAGTGAGGCTGTTGACAACATCGCTGATGCTATTAAGGCAGCACGTGAAGTTGGGTTTCCTGTGATTGTTAGGGCGGCCTATGCACTTGGAGGCCTCGGTAGTGGTTTCTGCGATAATGAAGAGGAACTGACTGCTCTGGTTGAAAAGGCTCTGTCGTTTTCACCACAAGTTTTGGTTGAGAAATCACTCAAAGGCTGGAAGGAGATTGAATACGAAGTGGTTCGTGACCAGTACGACAACTGTATAACAGTCTGCAATATGGAGAATTTCGACCCACTTGGCATTCACACTGGTGAAAGTATCGTAGTGGCACCTTCGCAAACTTTAAATAATGCCGACTATCACAAGCTACGTGCCCTTGCCATTAAAATCATTCGCCACATAGGCATCGTAGGTGAATGTAATGTGCAATATGCCTATGATCCTAACTCAATGGACTATAGGGTGATTGAAGTGAATGCACGTTTGAGCCGTTCTTCAGCGTTAGCTTCGAAGGCAACAGGGTATCCTCTTGCGTTTGTTGCGGCCAAATTAGGATTAGGATATGGTCTGTTCGATTTGAAGAATTCTGTCACAAAGGTGACAAGTGCATTCTTCGAACCAGCCCTTGATTATATTGTGTGTAAAATTCCACGTTGGGATTTAGGTAAATTCCATGGCGTGAAGCGTGAGATTGGCTCGTCGATGAAATCTGTTGGCGAGGTGATGGCCATCGGACGAACTTTTGAAGAAGTGATTCAAAAGGGGCTTCGCATGATTGGCCAAGGTAAACACGGGTTTATTGAAAACGCCCCTGTCAGAACGGCAGATATTGAAAAATCACTGAAAGAGCCAACCGATAGCCGTATTTTTGTGATTGAAGACGCTTTCCGCAAAGGCTACGATGTGGAAAAGATTCATGAACTCACGAAAATTGACAAATGGTTTCTCTACAAGCTCCGCAACCTGTTTCAGACTGCAACCGAAATGGAATCATTTACAGCGATTGAAGATTTGCCATGCGAATTGCTGAAGCGTGCTAAACAACAAGGGTTTAGCGATTTCCAAATTGCCAAGGCTATACTGAAAAACAATCTTGGCAATGGACATGAAGCAAACTTGAAAGTGAGAGCTTTGCGACAAAAATATGGTATTAAGCCAGTAGTAAAGCAAATAGATACACTTGCAGCAGAATATCCTGCAAAAACTAATTATCTGTATCTCACCTACAATGGCACCACTCACGACATTGATTATGAGAAAGACGGCAAGTCTGTGGTGGTGGTTGGACCGGGTGCATACCGTATTGGCAGTTCAGTAGAGTTTGACTGGTGCAGCGTGAATGCACTGCTCACTGTAAAGCGCGAAGGATGGCGATCTGTAATGATCAACTATAATCCAGAGACGGTATCTACTGATTATGACATGTGCGACCGACTCTACTTCGATGAGCTAACCTTTGAACGCGTGATGGACATCATCGATTTAGAAACACCTCATGGCACCATTCTTTCCACTGGCGGACAGATTCCAAACAATCTGGCTATGAAACTCGACGCACAGAAGGTGAGAATTTTAGGCACACAAGCCGTTGATATTGACCATGCCGAAGATCGCCATAAATTTTCTGCTATGCTTGATGAACTGGGCATTGACCAGCCCGCATGGCAGGAGCTGACTTCAATGGACGACATACATGAATTTATTGAGCAAGTGGGTTATCCAGTGCTTGTTCGCCCATCTTACGTGCTTTCTGGCGCAGCAATGAACGTGTGCTCAAATGATGAAGAGCTCGAGCGCTTCTTACGTCTTGCAGCAAACGTGTCGAAAGAGCACCCTGTAGTGGTGAGCGCCTTTATCCAAAACGCCAAGGAGATAGAGTGGGACAGTGTGGCTCAAAATGGCGAAATTAAGCTTTATGCCATTAGCGAACACATTGAGTTTGCTGGTGTTCACTCTGGTGATGCTACCATACAGTTCCCTCCTCAAAAGCTGTATGTGGAAACCATTCGTAGAATCAAGAAAATCAGCAGTAAGATAGCCAAGGCACTCCACATAAGCGGTCCATTTAATATTCAATATCTGGCAAAAAACAATGAGATAAAGGTGATTGAATGTAACCTTCGTGCATCAAGAAGTTTTCCTTTTGTGTCGAAGGTTTCTAAAATCAACTTCATTGATTTAGCCACAAAAGTCATGCTCGGCATACCCGTAGAGAAGCCTAACAGTAATGTGTTCGACCTCGACTACGTAGGTATTAAGGCATCGCAATTCTCCTTCTCCCGACTGCAAGGAGCCGACCCTGTGTTGGGTGTGGATATGTCGTCAACCGGTGAAGTGGGCTGCTTAGGCGAAACCACATCTGAGGCGCTGATGACCTCTATGCTTTCTGTAGGATACAGAATTCCAAAGAAGGGTGTGCTGCTCAGCACGGGTTCTGCCAAGCAGAAAGCCGATTTGCTTGATTCGGCGTTAAAGCTCCATAAAAAGGGCTATCAACTTTACGCCACATCGGGCACTCATCAGTATCTGAACGACAATGGTATTCCTGCTATAAAGGCTTATTGGCCAAGCGAAGCAGATAAGGAACCACAAGCATTAGATTTGCTGCACAGAAAACAAATTGACTTTGTGGTAAACATTCCTAAAAACCTCACAAGTAATGAGTTGACAAATGGATATAAAATCCGACGCGCTTCCGTGGATTTAAATGTGCCATTGATTACGAATGCACGTTTAGCAAGTGCCTATATTGATGCTTTTTGCGACCATTCAGTCGATGATATTGAAATCAAATCATGGGATGAATATTAATCATCAATAATTTCTTAAACAGGAATGGAGCTTTGCCATTCCTGTTTTTTTATTCTTACAAAATGGCAAGAGAAAAAAAATTTCGCTTTAAGCACTTTTCCGTTCTGAATGATAAGACTGCAATGAAGGTGGGAACTGATGGCGTACTACTCGGTGCCTGGTGTGATGTGAAAAAAGTGGAATCGGCACTCGATGTGGGTACTGGGTGTGGTGTGATAGCACTCATGATTGCCCAAAGAAATGCGGAATGCATAGTCGACTGTATAGATATCGACGATTCTGCAATAGCAGAGGCCTCTATTAATGTGAAAAATTCACCTTGGTCCGATAGAGTGTTCTCATCACTGGCAGATTTCAAACACTTTAAACCGTTAAAAAAATATGACTTAATCGTATCCAATCCTCCATTTTTCAACAATGGAATTCTTGCTCCTGACAAAAACAGAATGAATGCTCGCCATAATGTGGAATTGAACCTGGAGCAAATGTTCAAGTGCGCCATTCCACTTTTAAAAGATGAAGGCAAATTGTGTCTGATTACACCAGCAGATTCTGAAAATGAAATAATAGAATTATGCCACGTGACTCACACTAACATCTCAAAAAAAACGCTTGTGATCACCAAACCCGGGAAAAAAGCAAAACGATGCTTATGGGAAATCACGAAACGCCATCAACCATGCTTGCAAGAAGAAATATACATTCAATTAGAAGATGGCTCGTTCTCAAAAGAGTATATAAAACTATGTGGTAACTTCTACCTCAATATGTGAATCATTACTTTAAGTTTAGCGATGTAAATAACATGTTCACTGCACTCTGATATGATATAATGTCACGACTTTTCTTTATCAGCTTTCTGGTTTTCTTGTCAGCGTCAGGAAGCATCATTTCCCAAAGACTTTTCATTTTGATCAGTAATTGATGTTCTCCTCCAGTGAGCTTTTCACGATAGCGCTCAAAGAGCAAATCATGGAAACATTTGAGTTTTTCCACAGATTTTTCAACGAGAAAACAATCAGGGTGTGCAAGAAGCCCTCTTCCTATCATAACTCCAACCAATTGAGGACACTCATCTTTCAAATGCAAGATTTGCTCCGTATTGATTAAGTCGCCATTATACACTAATGGATAACGACACACTTGAGCAAACGCTAAAAATTGCTCAAAGTTTATTGTGCCTTTATATAAATCTTTCCCAATCCTGGGGTGAATCACAATTTCCTTTGGTCTTATGATGTCAAACAACGGTAAAATCGATTTCCATTGATGAGCATCATCATATCCTAAACGCATCTTTATCGTGTAAGATAAACCAAGAATCTTTGATAATGCCGATAACATTTCTTCGCAATCGTGTGGGAATTTTAGCATACCCGATCCTTTTCTTTTCAATGCAATAGGTGGGTGAGGACAGCCCAAATTTATATCTACACAACGATAGCCCATCTGTTTCGCTTTTAAAGCCATTTTCACAGCATCTCCGGGATTACAGGCAATTATTTGTGGCTGTAAATTGGATATATTATTTTCCGGCAATATATCTCTGATGTCGCGAATAGGAATTTCTCCGTTCACTACTCGCATAAAGGGCGCATAATACATATCTACGTATTCGCCAAACACTTCAAAATGAGTGTTTCGCCATACATAGTCAGTAAATCCCTGCAAAGGTGCACTATATAACTTTAGACCATGAATCATAATCACAAAGATAACGAATATTGATGATATTTAAGAGCTTCTCTATAATCAATTGAGCCATTTTTTTGTAACTTTGTAATTATGATTTCTGTACAGAATTTAAAGGTTGAATTTAGTGCTCAAACGTTGTTCGACAACGTGAGTTTTGTTATCAACAAAAAAGATAAAATAGCATTAGTTGGCAAGAATGGCGCAGGCAAATCCACCTTGCTCAAGATATTAGTGGGTATTCAAAACCCAACATCGGGTACGGTTTCGCGTCCAGCCGACATAACGATTGGCTATCTTCCACAAACGATGAACCTAACCGACAACTGCACTGCAAAAGAGGAAGTCAGAAAGGCGTTCAGCCATGTGGATGAACTCGACAATCAGATCGACAAACTGAATAGGGAATTAGCTGATCGCACTGACTACGAATCGGAGAGTTATCAAAATCTAATTGATACTTTGGCTCATAAAAACGATTTGCGCGCTATGTATCAAAGCGAAAACTATGAAGCCGAAATCGAGAAGACACTACTTGGCTTGGGATTTGAAAGAAGCGATTTTGATCGCCCTACAAGTGAGTTCAGCGGCGGTTGGAGAATGCGAATAGAATTAGCAAAAATACTTCTTCAGCGGCCAGATGTTTTACTTCTTGATGAGCCAACCAACCACTTGGATATCGAGTCGATAGAATGGCTGGAAACTTTTCTGAAAACTCAAGCTAACATGCTGGTATTGGTGTCGCACGACAAGGCTTTCATCGACAATGTGACAAACCGAACAATTGAAATCTCCTGTGGGAAAATTTACGACTATAATGTAAATTACTCTCACTTTATTGAGTTGAGAAAGGAAAGGATAGAGCAGCAAAAAAGGGCTTATGAGAATCAGCAAAAAATGATTCACGACACCGAGGAATTTATTGAGAAGTTCCGATACAAACCCACTAAATCTGTGCAGGTGCAAAGTAGAATCAAACAGCTGGAAAAAATTGAACGCATAGAAATTGACGAGGTTGACAACTCTCATCTGCGACTCAAATTTCCTCCAGCTCCAAGATCGGGCGACTATCCCGTCATTGCCAACGATGTTTCCAAATCGTATGGCGACCATAATGTGTTCCATAATTGCACATTCACCATTAAAAGAGGGGAGAAGGTTGCGTTTGTTGGGAAAAATGGCGCCGGAAAATCAACACTCGTTAAATGTATTATGAATGAAATACCCTACGAAGGCGAGTTGAAAATTGGACATAACGTGAAAATCGGATACTTTGCCCAAAATCAGGCTATGCTGCTGAATGGTGATATTACTGTGCATGATACAATCAATAATGTGGCCACCGGCGAAATTCGCACGAAGATAAATGATATATTAGGAGCTTTTATGTTTGGCGGTGCAGCAGCCGACAAGAAGGTGAAAGTGCTTTCCGGTGGTGAAAGAAGCCGGTTGGCAATGATTCAGTTATTGTTACAACCTG
>JBNMJK010000084.1:0-10189 GCA_050873765.1 Sodaliphilus sp. | reverse complement strand
GTTGTGGTGAAAGCGCCTCAATTGTTAAAAGTATATGATATAATCGCATCTTTGCATCGTGTAACTACAACCGACCCTCTCCGAGGCTCTTGTCCGCTGACATCACCTACACCAAGCTGCGCTGCGCTTGCATGGTGTTAACCATAACAAGGCATCTCCGATGCCATATCCATAAATATGCCATATCTATTAAACACGCAGCCCTTGGTAAACGGTTATAAATTGTAAGGATTTTCAGTCTCGCCTCTGAAAAATGGGGACTTTTTTAGTGCTCTTGCTTTGCCTTGTTGCGTCAGTCTATGGTAGTGGCGGTGCATAAAGGTGCGCTAATGGGGGAAAATAAAAATGGGAGCCAGTGAATAGGCTCCCATTTTCAGGTTTTATAGAATGTGTGTATTGTGTAATCTACACGGAAATGCTTGCGGAGATTACTCGTGACGTGGGCCACGGTTGTTGCCACCTTCACGGCGTGGGCCACGGTTGCCACCATCGCGGCGTGGTCCGCGGTCGCCCTCACGGCGAGGACGGCGCTCTCTCTTCTCCTCTACGTAGCCTTCAGGCTTTTCCTGGAGCGCACGCATGCTGAGGCGGAACTTGCCAGTCTTCTTGTCGATTTCGATGAGCTTCACTTGCACTTCGTCGCCTTCTTTCAGACCGCTTGCCTCCATATTTTCGAGGCGGTTCCAGCTGATTTCGCTGATGTGGAGCAGACCATCGCGTCCGGGCATAAATTCCACGAATGCACCGAAGTCGAGAATGCTGCGCACCTTGCCGGTGTACACCTTATCTACTTCAGGAACGGCTGTGATGATTTTAATGCGGGCGATAGCAGCGTCGATCTTGTCCTTTTCTGGAGCGCTGATGTCGATTTCGCCTTTACCGTCGATTTCGTCGATAGTGACAGTGGCACCAGTCTCTTCCTGGATAGCTTGAATCACTTCGCCACCCTTGCCGATGATTGCGCCAATGAATTCCTTATCTACGGTCATGTGAACGATGCGTGGCACATGAGGCTTGTAGTCTTCGCGTGGAGCAGGAATTGCCTCGTTGATGAGCTTGAGGATATGCAGGCGTCCTTCTTTAGCCTGGCGGAGAGCCTGCTCAAGAATTTCGTAGGGCAGACCATCGCACTTGATATCCATCTGGGTGGCGGTGATGCCGTCGGCAGTACCGGTCACCTTGAAGTCCATATCGCCCAAGTGGTCTTCATCGCCAAGAATGTCGCTAAGCACAGCGTGCTTCACGTTGCCCTCATCGGTGATAAGGCCCATAGCAATACCAGCCACAGGTTTTTTCATCTTCACACCAGCATCGAGCAGTGCCATGCAGCCAGCGCACACAGTGGCCATCGACGATGAACCGTTTGATTCAAGAATGTCGCTCACGATGCGCACAGTGTAGGGGAGATCGTCGGGGATCATACGCTTGAGGGCGCGGTGTGCAAGGTTGCCGTGACCAATTTCACGACGGCTGATGCCGCGTCCGGCCTTTGGCTCGCCAGTGGAGAAGCCGGGGAAGTTGTAGTGCAGGAGGAAGCGCTCATTGCCGCGGTAGAGCACATCGTCAACGAGCTTTTCATCGAGCTTGGTGCCGAGGGTGCAAGTGGCAAGAGCCTGGGTTTCGCCACGGGTGAACACTGCCGATCCGTGAGGGCCGGGCAGATAGTCGGGCCAGCAAGTGATTGGGCGGATCTCGGTGGTCTTACGGCCATCGAGGCGCAATCCCTCATCGAGAATGCAGCGGCGCACAGCATCGCGCTGAATTTCGTCGAAGTAGCGCTTCACCATCATGGCTTTTTCTTCGCGCTCTTCTTCAGGAATGGTTTCAACAAATTCGTCGAAGGCCTTTTGGAACGACTCGTTGCGCCACTGCTTGTCGGCGCATCCAGCCTTGGCCACAGCGTAGCACTTTGGATACACTTCGGCGCGCATGCGCTGGTGAAGCTCCTCGTCGTTGGTCTCGTGGCAATATTCGCGCTTAGTCACGCCAAGCTCGGCAGCGAGTTCCTTTTGCGCCACGCACATAGGCTTGATAGCGTTGTGCGCTGCTTTCAGAGCCGCAATGAGGTCGTCTTCGCTCACTTCGTCCATCTCGCCTTCAACCATCATAATATTGTCGTAAGTTGCACCTACCATCAGTTCCATATCTGCATCTTTCAGCTGTTCGAAGGTTGGGTCGATGACGAATTCGCCACCAATGCGCGCCACGCGCACCTCGGCAATAGGCTCCTCGAAAGGCACATCGCTCACAGCGATGGCTGCCGAGGCAGCAAGACCTGCGAGCGCATCGGGCTGATCTTTGCCGTCGCTCGAGAAGAGGGTCACGGTCACGATAGTGTTGGCGTGATAGTTGCTTGGGAAGAGAGGACGCAACACACGGTCAACCAGTCGTGCAGTAAGGATTTCATAATCAGAAGGACGGCCTTCACGCTTGGTGAAGCCACCAGGATAACGGCCAAAAGCCGAGTACTTCTCTTTGTATTCAACTTGAAGGGGCATAAAGTCGGCTCCTTCTTCGGCTTCTTTAGCCGAAACCACTGTGGCAAGGAGCATTGTGTTGCCCATGCGCAGTTCAACCGCTCCATCGGCTTGCTTGGCAAGCTTACCTGTTTCGAGGGTGATCTCACGTCCGTCACCCAGTACGATGGTTTTTTTAGTAGGTGTAAACATAAATTTTTTGTTATTCTGTGTAAAAATCGGGCAAAGATAATAATTATTTTTCACATTTCCAACGATATAGCTACGTTTTTAATGTGAAAAATTCTGGGGTTGCACAATTCTTGAAGTTTTCAAAATTCATTTCACTTTTGAGGCGAGTTCGGTGCCCGACTTAAACTTCACCACCTTCTTTGCCGGAATGATGATTTTCTCGCCTGTGGAGGGCTTCACGCCTTGGCGCTGTGCCTTTTCCTGCACCGAGAGCGTGCCGAAGCCTGCGATGGCCACTTTGTCGCCTTTCGCCAGTGCGCCCGTCATCACTTTTATGGCTGCGTCGATGGCAGCTTTTGCCTGTGTTTTGCTGATGCTGGCTTCCATAGCCACGCCTTGGATAAGTTCTATTTTATTCATAATTGGTTTTTTGAAAAAATCACAACAATTGAGTGTGAGTGCCACAAAATTAGCTGATAGGATTTAACGGAGCAAAAAAGATGGCGGAAAATATCACAAAAAATTGTAAAAAAGCGAATGTTTGCCCCCTTGATGGCAGATGTATTGCACTATTTTCATTAATTTTGCGTTTCATATTATAAGCCAAGGCTTCGCTCCGTGGCTCACGGGGTGCATTTATGTGTTGAAGCTGGACTTTTTTTGAACAATGATTTTTAAAGAAAAATAGGATATAACCGATGATGAACTATAACACATCGCGGGGAGGCTCGTTTCTTGCGTCGATTCCCGTAATTACTAAGAATTTACTGATTATCAATGTGCTGGTATGGGTAGCCACGATGGTGCTGCAAACCCGTGGCATCAACTTGGTGAGCTATTTTGCACTCCACTACTGGCAGGCCGGCGACTTTGGCTTTTGGCAGCTGTTCACCTACATGTTTATGCACGACTCATCGAGTTTGCAGGGGGGATTGATACACTTGTTCTGCAACATGTTCAACCTCTACATGTTTGGCGCACTGCTGGAGCGTATGCTGGGAGCCAAACGCTATCTCATCTATTACCTCGTGTGCGGACTTGGCGCCGGCGTGGTGCAGGAGGTGGTGTGGCAGCTCACTTGGATGAGCGACTTCGCCTCGGTGTTGCGCACCGTAGGTGGCGCTGTGCCTTCTG
The DNA here is from genome assembly GCA_050873765.1 of Sodaliphilus sp. Classification (GTDB taxonomy): domain Bacteria; phylum Bacteroidota; class Bacteroidia; order Bacteroidales; family Muribaculaceae; genus Sodaliphilus. The sequence continues at coordinate 6,407 of JBNMJK010000084.1, read as the reverse complement.
TGGCAGAAGTGCAGCAGGCCATCAATGCTTCCGACCCCACTGTGATGCAGCTGATGAAGGAATTCCTGAACCAGGGAATGCTTACCGTGGGCGCATCAGGCGCCGTGTTCGGATTGCTGCTGGCTTTCGGTATGTCGTTCCCCAACCTCAAGATGTTTATCATTCCATTTCCGTTCCCCATCAAGGCTAAATGGATGGTGATAGGCTATGGCGTGTTTGAGCTGGTGTGTGGCACTGGCGGACTGATGAACGGCGTGGCCCACTTCGCCCACCTTGGCGGTATGCTTTTCGGCATCGTGATGATTCTTTACTGGAGGCACACAGGAGTGATTAGAAAAAATGAGTATATTTGACGATATATTGCGGCGATACAGAGCCGGCGACGCGCTTGTGCGGCTGCTGATGGTGAATGTGGGCGTGTTCTTGCTCATCAGGCTCCTTGCCATTGTGCTTTATCTGGCAGGCGGCAGCAGTGTGGCCATGCTCACGTGGGTGGAGGTGCCGTCGGATATGGCGATGCTTCTGCACCGCCCATGGACCGTGCTCACCTATATGGTAGCGCACTATGATGTGTGGCACGTGCTGTTCAACATGCTGTGGCTCTACTGGCTCGGCAGGCTGTTTATGGAATATTTCAATTCCAAACAGCTTGTGGCACTCTACATTTTGGGCGGCTTAGGTGGCGCGGCTTTGTTTGTGCTCGGCTATGCGGTGCTGCCTGCGCTTTCGGGCAGAATGGCCTTTTTGATTGGTGCTTCCGCTTCGGTGCTGGCGCTGGTCACAGCCATGGCCATGTATGCCCCTGATTACCGGGTGGGCTTGTTGTTTATCGGGCAGGTGCCTCTGAAGTGGCTCGCCACCGCTGTGGTGGTGCTGATGCTCTTAGGCAGTGGAGCAGGGCAGATGGGTGCACTTTTGGCCCATGTGGGCGGCGCGCTTGTGGGACTGCTGTTTGGCTGGCAGATGCGTAAGGGTCACGACATCACCTTATGGCTCAACCGCCTGCTCGACGCTATGGTGAACTTGGTGAAGGCGCGGCCCAAAAAAGGAGTGGGCAAGCCTGTGGGCGGTAAGGCATACCACTATCAGCAAAGCACCTCCACGTCGAAGGGCACGACAAAAAGCGGCCATTCAGCCCCCACCGAGGCAGAAATCGACACCATTTTAGACAAACTGAGGCGCTCTGGCTACGGCGCGCTCACCGAGGAGGAAAAGGCTACGCTTTTCAGAGCCTCAGGAAAAAGACAGTAACGGTAAATTAATAATGATAACAAAATAACATTGATTGAATGATGCACCCCGACAAAAAGTTATATCTGCTACGTCTGCTGAAGATTGTTGCCATCGTGGTCACGGTGGCGCTGGCGGTGGTGCTGATATATGCCGCCTATGCTGGCCTTACGAACCCCGAACGCAGCCACTTGGCGCCACTGGCGGTGCTGGCATTCCCTTTTGTGCTTGCGCTCAATGTGATGATGGGGCTGGTGTGGCTGATAGCGCGGGAGTGGCGTCTGTCGCTTATCGTGTGGGCCGCTGTGCTCTTGTCGTGGCCTTCGGTGAGGGTGGTGAGTCCGCTCAACATGTTTCCCCACACCTACACTCCGCAGGAGGATTCCACCAAATTCAAGGTGCTCACGTTCAATGTGGAGAACTTCAAGGTCACCTACTACAACGATAAGAAGCGTGAATACCGTGAGGGGCAGATCACGGCTCGCTATATCCTTGAGCAGAATGCCGATGTGGTGCTGCTCCAGGAGGCATCGCTACACACCGACTACAATAATTTGGGCTTTATGGACTCGCTGAAGAGGGTGTATCCCTATCGCGATTATGGCTATCACGACCAGGTGATTCTCTCTAAGCACCCCTATCAGCCTGTGGTGGACAATTCTATCAAGGAGGGGTTTGCCTCGCCCGATGATCCGCTGAGCGGCTATCACTTCTATGCCCGCGCCTTCGATGTGCTTGTGCCTGGGCATAAGGTGAGGTTTTTCAATCTTCACCTCCACTCGCTCCAGCTTGATACCGACGACACGAGGTTTTACGTGGACTTGACCCGGCTTAAAACCAAGGAGAGCGCTAAGGCTCGGCAGGCGGGTATGACTCTTCTCTCGAAGCTCAACAAGGCTTTCTGCCAGCATGCGCAGGAGGCAACACTGCTACGCAAACTCATCAACCAGAGCGATGCCAATGTGATTGTGTGTGGCGATTTCAACGATGTGCCCACTTCCTATGCCTACCGCACCATCATGGGCAGCGACATGACCGATGCGTGGGTGAAGTGCGGCTTTGGCCCCACCATCACCTATCACAACAACCGCCTTTTCTTCAAAATCGACCATGTGCTTTATCGTGGCGACATGGAGGCCGTGGAGATTCACCGCGACAAGGCTGGCATGAGCGATCACTATCCGCTCGTCACCACCTTTGTGTGGAAGCGTTAGCCCACACTAGGCCTTAGTTGTGTAGAGTAGAGGTGTATCCTCGGCATGGCTGAAAACGAAAAAAACAGTATAAGAAAAATCATCATTTTCATATCATCATATATTTTTATGAATAAGTTTATTTTATCAATGGTTGCCATGGGCTGCTTGTTTATGCCGGCCGCTGGCGCAAAGAAGAAAACTGTGAAACAACAAAATCCTTTCTTGGCACCCTACACCACGCAGTATGGGATTCCGCCATTTGAGAAAATCAAGATTGAGCACTACATTCCTGCTCTGGAGGAGGGCATCAAGCAGCACAATGAGGAAATCAACGCCATTGTGGTGCAACGCTCGCGTGCCGATTTCGACAACACCATTCTGGCGCTCGACATGAGCGGCGAGGTGTTCAACAAAGTGAACTATGTGTTTATGGCGCTTAACGAGAGCGATGCCACACCCGAAATGCAGGCTTTGGCTGAAAAGCTCTCGCCGATGATTACGGCACACAGCGATGAGGTGTATATGAACGCCGCACTGTTTGGCCGTGTGAAGGCGGTGCACGATAATGCCGACAAGCTCGGGCTTAACAAGGTGCAACGCCGCCTCACTGAAAAATACTACAAGCGCTTTGTGCGCAATGGCGCGCTGCTCAGCGCTGCCGACCAGGACACGCTGAAAAGTATCAACACCCGCCTTGCGGCTCTGCAGCTCAGCTTTGTGAACAATGTGATGAGCGAGATTGCCAACGGCCTCGTGGTGGTGGACAAGGCTGAGCGCCTGTCGGGGCTCTCGCAGGCCACTATCGACGCTGCCGCCAAGCTGGCAGCCGAGAAGGGTATGGCTGGCAAGTGGGTGTTCACTCCTTCTGCCTCCACTCGCTTGGCGGTGCTTACCAGCGCCGACGACCGCGCTCTGCGTGAGGAAATGTATAAAACATATCTGGCCACGGCAAGCCGAGGCAATGAGTTTGACAACAGCAAGAACATCAATGAGATTCTCAAGCTCCGCCAGCGCAAGGCTAAGCTGCTCGGCTTCGACACCTTTGCCGACTATGCCATCGACCCTGTGATGGCCAAGACTGAATCCGCTGCCGAAAAACTGCTGCTCAGCATCTGGGAGCCTGCCGTGAAGAAGGTGGGCGAGGAAGTGGCAGATATGCAGAAGTATGCCGACGCTCACGGTGCAGGCCACAAGATTGAGGCATGGGACTATTACTACTACGCTGAAAAGGTGAAAAAGGAGAAGTACAACTTCACGGAAGACGATGTGCGCCCCTATTTCAAACTTGAGAATGTGGTGGAGAATGGCCTGTTTTTCTTGGCCAATAAGCTCTATGGGCTCACTTTCACCAAGATGCCAAAGGCGCCAAAATACAATCCAGAGGTCACCGTGTATGACGTGAAGGACGCCTCCGGCAAGCACTTGGCAGTGTTTATGACCGACTATTATCCACGCCCAGTGAAGGCGCAGGGCGCATGGATGATGGAGATGAACCAGGCCTACGACTTCGATGGCAAGAGCGAGCGGCCGATTGTTTACAATGTGGCAAGTTTCACCGCTCCCACCAAGAGCGTGCCGTCGCTGCTCACCCTCGATGAGGTGCAGACGGCCTTCCACGAGTTTGGACACGCGCTCAATGGTATGCTCACCGTGGCTCCCTACAAGGGACTTGAGGGCACCAACATCGACCGTGACTTTGTGGAGCTTCCATCGCAGCTCAATGAGCACTGGGCTCTTGTGCCTGAGGTGCTGAAAAACTATGCCAAGCACTATAAGACGGGTGAGGTGATTCCACAGAGCCTCGTGGACAAGCTGATTGAATCGAGCAAATTCAACCAGGGCTTTATGACCACCGAACTGGTGGGCGCCGCCCTGCTCGACCTGGAATGGCATAAGATTGACTGGTGCGACAATATTGACGTGAAGGGCTTTGAAAATTACGTGTCGCGCAAGCTCGGCAAACCGTCAATCATTGAGTATCGCTACCGTAGCCCTTATTTCAAGCACATCTTTGGCAGCGATGAGTATGCCAGCGGCTACTACACCTACCTGTGGGCTCAGGTGCTGGAGGCCGATGCCTGGAACCGCTTTGAGGCAGAAGGTCCGCTCAATGTGAAGACTGCCGCCGACTATCGCGACTACATTCTTGCCCCTGGCGACACCGACGACGCCATGACGCTCTACAAGAAATTCCGCGGCCACGAGCCAAACGCCGACGCGCTTCTCCGCCTCCGCGGCCTAAAGTAATTTCAAGAAATTAGAAATTAGAAATTAGACGTTAGACTTTAGAAGTTAGACGGTTAGACGGTTAGACGGTTAGATGTTAGATGTTAGATTTCAAGCTAATTTCTAATTTAGCATAATATGAAAACTGTAAGTGCGGGATTTCCACCATCAAGGAAATCCCGCACTTTTGCTATATATTATGCGCTCTAATACAGAAATCCGAACAGGTATAATGGAATCCGGTTACCATAGCCAATTTCTATGCCATCGATGGAAAGGTAGCTCAATGGTATATCTTTAATTAGGTTGACCGACTTGTTTGGACCTCCCACCTCAAAATGATATTGTGCGTCCACAATGAAGTCACCTTGCTTAGTTGTCTGTAGGGTGTGGCTCTCAGATAGCTGGTGCGCAAAAAAAGTTTCGCGCACAGTGCCTATTTTATTTGAAGATGTAAGAACTTGCATAATATTGGTGTCGTTAAGATATATTTTTTCAGGGGTGACCAAGTGCTTGTAGTTTTTGATTTCTCTTGAAACCAAGTTGATGATTTTAGCCTTGTCGAGCGTATATAGCATTTTCAGACAGCTGTCGCGAGTGGTTTCAAGTGCGCTATTGAGTTTTGTGATGGTTGGCTCAAAAGGCACATTTTGAGCAATAATCATCAGCAGTTTCTTCGTTTTTTCAATGGTGGCATACGTCACATCGGCCACAGCGGGCATATCAACCTCAATGGCTAAATTCACCGTAGAGGCGAGTTGTGTGTAGAAGTCTGGCCCAGATATTCGATAGAATGGGTATATGCCCTTGCTGAGATAGTTTTCAAAATGCTTTAGAATCTTGCCTTTTGAGCAAATTTCTGTAGCAATATTCGTGTGGTTGCAGATAAGGTCCTCAAGTTTTATCTCATGAAAAGAGAGTATGCCTTCAAATTCAAGATATTCTCTGAACGACATTCCCGTCAATGTGTACAGAGTCTGGCGTCGCGACAAGTCGGCTTTAGAGTTGTCGATTTCAAGCATTGACGAGCCAGTGTATACAATTTTCAAATCCGGGTAGCTGTCATAATAGTTTTTGAGATGTGTTATCCAGTTAGGCAGCTTGTGTATTTCATCGAAATAGAGGGTAGTGATGCCTCTTTTATATAAATAGTCCACGAGCTCATCGATATCATGATTCATAAACCACAAGTTGTCAAGCGAAACCCATAGTGTGTCGTCAATACCCTGATGAGCAGATTTTATGTGCTGCAGCAGTAGCGTGGTTTTTCCAACGCCTCTTGCGCCTTTTATGCCCACTATTCGTGCATTCCAATTGATGCGGTCGTGAAGATAGCGTTTGAAGCGCAAATCCACAGCTGATAGCTGGCGGTGGTATATCTCTACAAGTTTGTTGATATCCGTTGGTGTCATTTGGCATAATTATTTTTATATAAGCACAAAATCATGAAATCACTTTTGGAAAAGTAAATTTTACATATAAATTCACTTTTGTAAAAGTGAAAAATAGATATAAATTCACTTTTGGGAAAAGTGGATTTTGGGCTATCGGGCGCCTTTTCTGCGGTTGCACTCTCGGCAGAGCATCTGGCAGTTTTCCTCAACGGTGCGTCCTCCTTCGCGCCATGGGGTGATGTGGTCGCCTTCCATGAATTCGATTCCCATCTCCTTGTGGCAGAGTGCGCACTTGTGTCCTTGCCGCTCCCACACGGCGAGCTTGATGCCTTCGGGGAAGGCGCGCAGGTCGAGATAGCGC
>JBNMJK010000083.1:0-10366 GCA_050873765.1 Sodaliphilus sp. | reverse complement strand
TTCAAGTCCATCTTGAAGCGCAAAGTCCAGGGATATGGACTCAAAACCTGATATCCCAATTTGCTTCAATAGCTCAGTTGGTTAGAGCACCTGACTGTTAATCAGGGGGTCGTTGGTTCAAGTCCATCTTGAAGCGCAAAAAAAGAGTCTTACAAGCCAATTACTTGTGAGACTTTTTTGCAATCATACTGGCTCTTTTTACTTATGAGAGTTTACGGCAACCAGCAAAGAACAAGTAATTGAGCGAAACTCCAAACGTGATTTTTGGATTCGACCCATAAACTATCATAATAATTCACCAAGACTTCTTTTTTCTTTTATAGATATAGTGTATCTTTGTCAAGATAGCAACCAATTTATAATAATAAGCAAAGACAATAAGGTGCCAATCACTAAAAAACAGCTGGCTCAGCATTTAGTAAAGGAGATGCAAGTGCAGTTTTATTTGCAAAGAAAATTCAAGGCACTTGCAACACACTGATTATCAGCATATTTTTATTTGCAAAGAAAATTCCAAGCGATGAACAACAAATGAATTGGAAAGATAGAGCTTTAAATATTTTAAAGGAGAGTTTAACACCTATACCTCATGAATTGAGCGAGCTTGACTGGAAGAGCCACCTGTCCACAAAATCGGATAGGCTCGCCCAGCATATTTGCGCTTTCAGCAACCACCAGGGTGGCGGAATGTTTGCATTTGGAATAAATGATGATGTCACATTCTCTCCGCTATCGAAAAACGACATTGAGGAGATTGTCAAGAAAATGGGTAATATTGCTCACAACAATCTTTCACAAGCTGTTGATATCGACCATGCAGTGCTTGATTACAACGGCCATCACATTCTGTTTATTTATGTGCCAGAGCAAAGAGAAAAGCCTATATTCCTTCGTGGTAAGGATTATCATGAGTCGTATTGTAGAGTTGGTGGGCAAACTCGAAAAATGTCGGAGCTACAGGTTCGCAATATTATAGCCACATCGCAAGGCTTGAACTTTGAGGAAAGGGTTGCCAAAAGTAATTTGACCAAAAACGACGTGTTGCAACTCTTGAATTTCAGGAAACTTTTCGAATTATTAGACAAAGACACTCCAAAGTCTGCTGACAGCATCATTCGAAGAATGAAAGAGTTTGGATATTGCGATGGGGATGACGACAATTGGAACATCACAAATCTCGGAGCCATACTCTTTGCTAATAATCTAAACGATTTCGACAGTCTCGGAAGCCGTAAGATTGTTGTGCGCAAATATGTTTCCTCCAACAACAAGAACATCTTGTTTGAAAAATTCGAGCAAATGTTTTTGTTGGGTTTCTGTGAACGGCGCGACAGCGGCATCGACAGAGCAGTAGCGGCTATAGAGCAGATGCATCTTCCTGCCGCAAAAATAGCAAAAGAGGAAATGTGTACAAGGGTCACGCTGTATCCACACAAGGAGGTAAAGCGCATGACCAAAGAAGAAAAAATCGAGGCCTGTTATCAACATGCGTACCTCGTGAACGAAGATGGAAAGAGTACAAACAATCAATCAGTTAGAGAGCGCTTCAACTTAAAAAAGACGCAATCCTCTGTAGCTTCACGAATTATTTCCGACACGCTGGAGGCCGGGCTCATTAAGGTTGCCAATACTGATATCGTGTCTAAGAAATTCATGACCTATGTACCATATTATGTGTAGCCACATTTTTTGACATTATCATAATTTTTATTAATTTTTTAAACATGAGGAAAATTTTTTATTTGATGTTTGCGGCAGCCATGATGATGGCTCAAAGCGCAGCGGCACAGAATGTGACCACCGTGTTTGAGGAGTCGTTTGCCGCATTCACAGAGGGCAGCGAGGCTGAACCCTCCACCACCGACATATCAAGCGGTGTGACCAACAAGTTGAGCACCAACCTCACAGGCTGGAGCGGACGCTATGTGTATGAGGCCGGCGGCATGCTCAAGATTGGCGACGGCGGCAACTTGCAGACAGCGCGCTACGACATGAAGGCCAACAAGGGCATCATCAAGATTTCGATGCGCGTGCGCTCCTACGACGAAACCGGAGCCATGTTCACCATTGCTGTGAACTACAGCACCAAAGTCACCGACTATGTGTTCGACAACAAGTGGCACGAGGTGAGCTACGTGGTGAACGGCGCAAGCACGATAAGCACCACCTATCTGAAAATCACCGCTTCTATGGCGGCAAGCGGTATTCTTGTGGACGACCTGAAGGTGGAGCAGAGCGAGAGCTTCTACCCTGCCCCCGTGGCCAAACAGCCTACACAGGCCGACGGCACTTCTTTCACTGCCAAATGGGACTACATCTCTGGATCCACTGGCTACTACCTCGACGTTTACACCAAAAACGAGGCTGGCAACGCTGTGTACACCCTCCAGAACCAGTATATTGCCGGTGCCTACACCTCTACCTATAAGGTGACCGACCTCGATGCAGCCAAGCGCTACTTCTTCGTGGTTCGCGCCACCAATGGCACCGCCACTTCTGAAAACTCCAACGAGATTGAGGTGGTGAAGGTAATCACAAACCTTGATGCGCCTGAGGCGCTGCCTGCAAGCAAGATTTCCGCCAACGGATTCACCGCCAACTGGAACAGCGTGCCTGAAGCTGAGGGCTACGAGGTGACTGTTGATAAGGTGGAAACACTGAAGGAGGATAAGACGGTGACTGTGGCATCGGAAGACTTCTCCGCTATGGAGGAAGGCACTGTGGCGGCTCCTGTCTATCCTTCTTTGAGTGAATACCTCGACAAGTACACCAACGAGAGCGGCTGGTATGCCTACGCTCACCTCTACGCCAAAGGGCTTCTTGGCTTGGCGCCATTCTCCACCACATCTCCAGCGTCGCTGCGCTCGCCAGGCAAGGACCTTTCAAGCAATGGCGGCAAATTCACCGTGAAGTTGCGCATGGGTGCCACCAAGAGCGGCGTGTATGTGGCTGGCGACGTGCTCACTGTGAACGTTTACGACGTAGATTCTATCGTTGAGACACAGAATGTGACCCTGCTTGAGGGCTTGAACGACTATGAGCTCACCTTCAACAAAGGCACCGACGAAACTGACTTGGAGTTGACCTTCCCAAGCACCACCGACCGCGCTTGGATCGACAACATCGAGATTATCCAAGACAAGAAAAAGGGCGACGAGATTGTGAGCACCGTGAGCAGCATCGACGCGGAAAACGCGCTCAGCCACACCTTTGAACTTCCTTTCACCGACGGCATCAGCTACCGCTATAGCGTTAGCGCTTACGTGACCACTGTGTTGGACGGCGAAATTGGCGTGCTCTCAAGCGTGGACTCTGAGCCGATTAAGGTGGTTTACGGCGAGGAAACTTGCGTTACCGACGTGAATGTGGCTAAAGCGGTGAAGAGCGTGCGCTACTTCAACATCGCTGGCCGCGAAATTCCACAACCTGCCGACGGCGTGACCATCGAAGTGACCACCTACACCGATGGCACTACCTCCTCCGAGAAAATACTGAAATAATCCCCTGGCCGCCCCACCGCGGCCTCACTAACAAATAAGCAAAGCGCTCCCTGGCCATTCGCTGCCAGGGAGCGCTTTTTATATCCACATCTAAAAAACCAAATAGGGCAACACACATCTAAACGTAAGTGGGCTGATTACTTTGAACTATCATCTCTGTTGTCGTCTTTCAATTTCTTCAGTTCCCTATCAAAATCACTTTCCAATAAATCCATTTCACGCTTTCGATAAATGGCAAACTCTTTTTCTGCTTTTTCTATAGCCTGCTTGTGTGAAACATTCCCCTTCCCGATCAGAACTTTTCGTTTATGAGCAATGATCTGGTTATCTAATGCCTCTATCCAGTCCTTCATTGTCATTGGGTTCATTTCCAAAGCTTGGAACTCCGCAAAATCCAAGAAGCCAGAAACAAGCAAATTCAAACGTTGAAGTTCAATTTCAGACAAATAATTTTTAGCAATCTTCACATCATCTCGGGTCACATAGTTTCCCTTGAAATTGGTCATTCCAACAAAAGGTTTCTCATTATCCACACGATTGTATATGATCTCAGCAGCAGTATTTTCGTGAACTGCATAATGCAACTTATTCTGAACTGTGGAAAAAAACATTTTTGTCATCTTATCACGAGGGTCGTAGTCTGTCGCTGTTGCATATATATCCGTCACTTGTTGGTAAAAGTTGCGTTCACTACTGCGAATATCTCTAATTCGCTGCAAAAGTTCACGAAAATAGCGATTTCCACCCTGCTTCAACCGCTCATCATCCATTGCAAATCCCTTTTGAATATATTCATGAAGCCGCTGGGTTGCCCAACGACGGAAGCGTGTAGCCACATGTGATTGAATACGATATCCCAATGCAATAACCATGTCAAGATTATAATGGTCAATGTTACGTCTCACCTGGCGATTACCCTCTTGACGAACTAACAAGAATTTCTTGTTAGTTGCTTCTATGGTCAGTTCTCCATCTTTATATATATTGTCCACATGTTGACTAATATTTTGTTGCGTAGTGCAATATATTTCAGCCAACTGATTTTGAGTCAGCCACAAATCCTCATCAGCAAAGCGCACTGACACACGGGTTATCGCATCATCATCCTGATAGAGTACAATTTTATTTTCTTTATTCATGATAATTATGTATTATAGCCACATTTCTAATTGGCAATCATACAGACTACTTAATATACAAAGTTACTTAATTCCCATGAAGAAACGGCTAATTATCCACAATTTTCCGGCACTTAGACATATAAACTATGTGATTGGGGTGTAGAACTGACACGGCATTTCAATCTAAGGATAAACTTGGGGGGGGCGGACGCACAGACCGTGCGCCCCTACAGACTACCTTATCCCCATTACATTTCTACTGAGCCTTGCCGTGCGCTGGCGTGCATCTTCATGGCTGTGGGGAAAATAAAAAAATCCCTCGAGCGGATTTCCGTTCAAGGGATTTCTGTGGTACCACCAGGAATCGAACCGGGGACACAAGGATTTTCAGTCCTTTGCTCTACCAACTGAGCTATGGCACCATTGTTGCTGAATTGCGAGTGCAAAGTTATAGCTTTTTTCTTTACCTACCAAATTATTTCGCAACATTTTTCAGAATATTTTCGCGCAATGTACACAACGTCCTTTTATACTGACATTTAGCACAACGTACATTTTTTCCTCTTTTTGGCCACATTTCGCACTATTCTTGGCAATTATGCGCACAAAAACCTCAAAAAAAATATGAATATATAAAAGTAATGTGTAATTTTGCGTGATACAATGCAGTAATGTGCACATACACAAATCTGACCAACAACATAAAACAACTTAATTTATAATCAAAATGAACAGATTTTTTACACTATTAGCGATGTGTGTGCTGGCCATAGGCTCCGCCTTTGCCGAAGAGACAACCATCGTGTTCAGCGAACTGTACGGGGCTGAGAAGGTGCAGCCTGCCACTCCCGTCAGCTCAGGTGCTTTTTCGTTCTCATTCGCGAAAGGCAACTCCACCAACGAACCAGCCTACTGGGCCACAAAAGAGATGCGCCTCTACGCTGGCAAAAAAAGCGGTCCTTTCGATGGCAACACCATGACCGTGACCGCCACCTCCACCATGACAAAGATGGTGTTTGAAGGAGGCTCCACCTTCACCTATGTGGAAGTGAAGGCTTCTGAAGGCTCTGTGGAATTCGACAAAACATCACGTGCACTCACATGGACCGGCAACGCCTCCAACGTCACTTTCACCGTGTGCTGCGATGCCGACAACGCCGCACAATGGCGCTTTGCCAAAGCCACCATCACCACAGGCGCAGCCGGTGAAGTGACCGTGAGCAAGCCCACATTCAGCCGTGCATCTGGCGAGTTCTACAGTCCGTTCGATCTGGAACTGAAAACTGGCACCACCGGCGCCGACATCTACTACACCACCGACGGCACCGACCCCACCACTGCATCGGCCAAGTATAGCGCCCCCATCAGCATTAGCCACGCTGGCAATGTAGGCGACGTGGTCACCGTAAAGGCTATCGCCGTGCTTGGCGACAAGGTGAGCGAAATCGCCAAAGCTGAATACGTGATAGCAGAAGCCACTGAAGTGTCGGGCATCATGTACTATCAAACCCAACCCGACGACACTCGACTGATTTTCAGCAACCCTGTGACCGTGCTCGCACAAAACGGCAACAACCTCTACGTTAAGGACAACACCGGTTATGCCCTTTTCTACGGCAACACCGGCAAGACCTTCAAGAATGGTGATGAGATTCTCGCCGGCTTCAACGGCAAAAAAACCACCTACAAAGGTGAGCCTGAACTGATGGTAGATGCTACCAGCAACCTCAATAAGGGCGCCAACACGCCAGTGGCTGCCGAGGTGATCCAAGTGAGCGACATCGCCAAGGATATGTTTGCGCACTATGTGGTCATCAAGGGCGCCACCACTTCATACCTCAACCGCACCATCACCGACAAGAGCGGCACAGCTGGCTGCCAGAGCGGCATGGGCGGATTCTCCGCTAAAAACGACTCCGTGAACGTAGATGTTTACGGTATTGTGGGCGCATGGGCCGACAAGACCACTGGCGATATCTCCTATGTGCTGCTCCCAACTGCAGTGAAGCAGGCTGGCGACACCACTTCCACCGAAGGCATGACCATCGCGCAATACCAGACCGTGGCCAACGACACCGAAGTCACTTTCCGCAACCCCGTGACTGTGCTTGCACAAGGCGGCGCCAACCTCTGGGTACGCGACAACACTGGCTATATGCTCGTGTATGGCAACACTGGCAAGACCTACAGCCAAGGCGATGTGATTCCTGCCGGATTCAGCGGCATCAAGACCACCTACAACGGCGAGCCTGAACTGAAAACACCTAAGGGATTCCAGGTTGCCTCTGGCAAAGAAACTGTTGTGGCTGAAGAGTTGGCTCTCACTGCCGACAACATCAACCACGCCAACTTTGGCCACTACATCTTGGTGAAGAGCGCTACCATCAACACCACCGCAGGCACCATCACTGATGCCGCCGGCAATTCTTTCGCGTTCTTCAACAACATGTCGGCACAGCTTCCAAAGGACCTCACCAAGAAATACAATGTGTATGCCATCATCGGCTCACACTATAATAAGTCAACCAAAGCCACCGACTATCAGATTCTCCCTGTCACCATCACCAACGAAGACGGCACCGCACTGCCTGTTGACCCTGTGAACGACATCAACGGTCTTTACAGCCTCGCCACCGGTGTGAAGGGTATGATTTCTGCCGAGCTCTCCGTCATCTACCAGAACGGCAGCTACATGTGGGTGAAGGACAACAACACCTATGGCTTGGTTTACGGCCACCTCACCAACAAATTCGTGAATGGCGACAAGATTAAGAACCTTGTGGCTCACTGGGTAACCTACGATGGCTACAAAGAAATCATTCCTGTTGACGAGAGCGCAGTGAAGAGCGGCGAAGGCGAACCTGTGGCTGCTGAGGAAATGGCGCTTGAAGACCTTTCACAAGACATGATTCACAGATATGTGGTTATTCCTGGCGTAAAACTCACCAGCACCGAAACCGCTGGCACCTATAATGGCAACGACGGCACCGTGGATCTCCAAATCTTCAACAAGTTCAACAGCAGCGTCACCGTTCCTGAAAACCTCGATGGTAAAACATTCCGCATCACCGGCTTTGTGGCTAAGTACAAAACCCAACTCCAGCTCATACCTGTGGAGGTGAAGGACGAGGCAGCCGGCAAGACTGGCGACATCAATGGCGACGGTGAAGTGAACGCTTCCGACGTTACAGCACTCATCAACAAAGTGCTTGGCTCCGCCGACTTCTCTAACGAAGCCTGCGACATCAACGGCGACGGCGTGGTGAACGTGACCGACGTAACAGCGCTCATCAACCTCATTCTCGGCTAAAGCATAAAGCCGTAGCGCCTCTGTGCGCTCACACATATTCACACTGCAAGCACCCACAAGGCACCACGCCCTGTGGGTGTTTTTTTTATTTTCCCATCCATAACGACAGTGATGGCGGAGCGGAAAATGGGCGAAAAACGCTGAAAAAGAACAAATAGACATTATTATTGGGTATCATTTGTGAAAATATGAAAAAAAAGCACTAATTTTGGAGATTGCAACCCTTTTATTTTTTTGTTCGACAACGAACAAATATTTTTTACTGAACATTTTAACAACACTAATACATTCATCTATGAAACTAAAACTGTTTTTGCTTCTCACCATGCTGATGACAGCCAGCGCCATCTGGGCGCAGACGGGCGTGCAAGGCAAGGTGATCGACGCCAAGAGCGGACAGCCCGTGGCGGGCGCCACGGTAATGCTCGACAATCAGGGCAACACCGTGACCACCGGTCCTTCGGGCGACTTCCTGATCAGCGACGCGCAGCCGGGAAGTGATGTGCTGCTCGTGATTGGCTATGGTTACAAGGACTGCGAAACCAAGGTGGAGATTCCAGCAAAAGGCATCTTCAACGTGGGCACCATCGCGATGACATCTTCTGCGTTCAGCGCCGCAGCACAGGCTTCGGCCGAGGGCGACGACGACCAGAACGACGCTATCATCACCGAATCGCAGCTTGAAGACGAGGAGGGCAACACGCAGGCCGTGGCCACGCTCTCCGGCGCAAGCGACAATCCTTTCTACCAGGCTGCAAGCTACAACTTCAGCGTGGCGCGTTTCCGAATCCGCGGCTACAACTCGGAGTACACCCAGCAATACATCAATGGCGTGTACTTCAACGATGCCGCCCGTGGCCGCTTCAATTTCTCGATGCTCGGCGGTCTGAACCAGGCTTTCAAGAGCAAGGCCATAGGACTCGGACTCGATACCCGAAGCTATGCCCTCGGCGATGTGGGCGGTGCCAACAATATCAGCACCTTCGCCAAGGACTATGCGCCCGGATTCCGCGGAAGCGTGGCTTACACCAACAGCAACTACCGCTGGCGCGGCATGGCCACCTACAGCACCGGACTGATGCCTGGTGGCTGGGCGGTGACTCTTAGTGCTATCGGTCGCTATGCGGGCGAAGGCGTGGTGCCTGGCTCGTTCTACAAGAGCTGGGGCTACTTCCTGGCCGTGCAGAAGGAAATCAACGCACAGCACAGCATCGCCCTCACCACTTTCGGCGCGCCCACCCGCCGCGCCAGCAACTCCGCCACATTTGAAGAGTGCTACCGCCTGAGCGGCAACAACCTTTACAACAGCAACTGGGGCTGGCAAGAGGGCAAGAAGCGCAATGCGCGCGAAGTGGAGGCTTTCGACCCCACCGTGATTCTCAACTGGCTGTGGAAGCCCAACACCAACACCACACTCAACACCGGTGTGGCATTCCACAAGTCGTTCTACGCATCAAGCGCTATCAACTGGTATAACTCGGCAGATCCTCGCCCCGACTATTACCGCTACCTCCCCAGCTACTGGGAGAGCGACCCCACCATCGCCGCGCTCTACAACGAGCGTTGGACATCTTCCGACGACACTTTCCGCCAAATCAACTGGGGCAGCCTTTACCAAATCAACTACCTCAACGAGGCAGAGGGCAAAGGCTCAAGCTACATTCTTGAAAACCGTCACAGCAACCAGGCAAGCTGGCAGCTGAACACCAACTTGAATATGCGCCTTACCGACAACCTTGCACTGCAAGGCGGCGCGGGAGCGGGCTACACTTGCTCGTCGTATTACAAGACCATCAAGGACCTGCTCGGAGGCACCTTCTGGAGCGACTACGACCAGTATGCCGAGCGCGATTTCCCCGACAACCCCGACATGGCGCAGAACGACCTCAACAACCCTAACCGCAAGGTGGGCAAGGACGACCGCTTCGGCTACGACTACAACATCAACCAGGTGAACGCCAACCTCTGGCTCCAGAATGCCTGGACCTTCGCCAAATGGGACGTGGCCTATGGCGCCACCGGCAGTTTCACCCAGTATCAGCGCGAGGGCTTCATGCGCAACGGACGCGCACCTGAGAACTCCTACGGCAAAGGCGCTTCGCACACATTCTTCAACTATGGCGCAAAGGCAGCCGTCACATTCAAAATCGACGGACGCAACAGCATTGAGGCGCACGGCTATTTCGGCACTCGCGCGCCACTGTCGTACAACGCCTACGTGTCGCCCCGCATCAAAGACGACGTGATCACCGACCTCAACAGCGAGATTATCGCTTCGGGCGATTTGTCGTATAGCTGGAACTACCGCAACTTCAAGGGCGTGGTCACCGGTTTCTACACCGACATGCGCAAGGGCACAGAGCGCACCGCGTTCTACGACGACCTTGCCAGCACTTTCATGAACTACGCGCTCACCAATGTGCACAAGGTGTTTA
>JBNMJK010000082.1:0-10407 GCA_050873765.1 Sodaliphilus sp. | reverse complement strand
AGGTACTAATTAATAAAATCAACTTTAAAACCCATTACTCAAATGAGAAAATTACTACTCGTCATGACTATGGCAGCCATTTGTGCGGCTTACTCGATGGCCACGATCACCATCGGAACGACACAATACGCTGCCGACACCCTTTTTCGCCGACAAATTGGCCCCGGAATTGTAAACACCATTATCCGTATTCCCGATTTTCCGCTTAATGTGTATCTTCTGGAGGCTGACATGAACAATCCCTACAACCGCGTGGAAACGGGTCAAGGTCAGGGTGTGGTAGGCAAGACTGAAGCTCTGTCAGGTATGGCTAAGCGATACACCACCGCGTCAAAGCGTGTGCTCGCCGGCTGTAACGCCAACTTCTGGTGTGTGGCCAATCAAGGCGCACAAAGTAAATACATGCTCGGTTCGCCTCTTGGCGGCGTGGTGCGCAACGACACTGTGATCATGAACACCAACCAAGTGAACGACACCTGGGACGGCGGACCATCACGCACGGCCATCTCTTCTATCGACCACAACAAGACGCTCTACTTTGGCCATGCCACCTGGCTCGCCACAGTGAGCAGCAGCCGCCTTACCAATATGCTGCCTATCTATAAAATCAACAAGCGCAACCTGCCCAACGAACTTTGCCTCTGGAATGAATATTTTGGACGCAACCGCGAGTTTGAGAGCAACTGGACTGGCCACGATGCCCAGGGAGCCAACAATGCCGACAACTATTACCTGCAGCTTGCGGAAGGCAGCGGCTGGATGGTGAACAAGCCTATGAAGTTTGTTGTCAAGAAGATTGTGAAGGATGCCGACCGCCAGACGCTGGGCAATTTCGACGCCTGCATCACTGCCACTGGCACTATGAAAAATGCTATGCGCGCGCTTCAAGAGGGCGATGAGATAGAAATCAACCAGGGCTGGACCACCAACGAGAATGGTATGGAAAAGGTGTCGCCTTGGATTGAAAACCTGGTGGAGGGCAACGCTCCTGTCATGCACAATGGCGAACTCACAGGCCGCAACTACGACGAGACCTACAATTCGCAAGTGTATTCACGCACTGGCTATGGCTGTAGCGCCGATGGCAAAAAACTCTATATGATTGTGATCGACAAGTCGCTTCACCCCAAATACGGCCGCTCTGCCGGCTGTAGCACCGAGGTGATGTGCCAAATTTTGAAGAGTCTCTTCCCCGATGTGTCGGAAGTGGTGAACTACGATGCCGGCGGCTCGGCTGAGATGCTGGTGAACGGTGAAATCATCAACAAAACCACTGAAGGCACGCCTCGTGCCGTGGCCAACAGCTGGCTCTTGGAGTCGGTGGCCCCTGCCGATGCTGAGGTGGCTTCTATTCAGTTTGCCGATGCTTCGCTCAAGCTCCCTATCTATTCTTCTTATAAGCCACAAATCATTGCCTATAACAAATATGGCGATGTGGTGAACGAACATCTGGAGGGCTTCACGCTTTCTTGCGATGCCACACTCGGCAAGGCCGAGGGGCAGACGCTCACCGTGAGCGGCAATGTGCTTACCGGCGCACTCACTGCCAACTATAATGGCATCACCGCCCAGCTCAACATCACCACAATGTATGCCCAGCCTGCCATCTCGCTCAAGCCTGTCATCACCGTCGATAACAACGAATGGCCCTTGGAAGTGACCGCCACTGTGAATGCGCAAACTTTCAGCTACGATGCCGCAAACCTGGAGTGGACAGTGGAAGACCCTTCTATCGCTGTGGTGGAAAATGGTAAAATCCGTGGCCTGAAAAACGGCAAGACATTGGTTACCTGCAAAATTGGCGAGTTTACCGACACCGACTCAGTGTCGGTGGAAATCGCTCCTGAGGCTTATCTCTATCAGGGTTGGAACGACTGGACTCTTAAAGGCTCCGGAGCCTCAAAGCTCTCACTCACTGAAGATGGCGTGCTGAACTACACCTACAGCTCCACCCGCGCTCCTTATGTGAGAATGTTGAAAGACGCGCAGTTCTATAGCCTTCCCGATGAAATCGGACTCACTTTCACCAGTTCTCTGGCGCTCGACTATATCCAAATTGATGTGCGCAACCTCAAGAACACATCTGCCAATTACCAAAAGTTCGACGCCGATGGCAATGGTTTTGAAGCTGGAAAAGAATACACTGTGAAAGTGGACCTGAACCAGATGGGCGGCACCAAGAGTCTCAACACCTATCCACTCAGCATACAGGAAATTCGCTTTGTGCCCAACAAGTCTAAAGCCACCGCTGGCGCACAGACCATCAGCATAAAGTCGCTCTACGCACACTACGACAAACGCGCTGCCACTACCTCAGGCGACATCAATGGCGATGGCGTGGTGAACGTGACCGACGTGACCGCACTCATCAACAAGATTCTTGGCACTGCCACCTACGCCGATGAGGTGTGCGACATCAATGCCGACGGCACTGTGAATGTGACCGATGTGACCGCACTCATCAGTAAGATTCTGTAAAAAAAAGCCACCTCACACTGCAATAAAAAGCACTGTAGCACTCTTATTAAATACTCAACCACGAATTACGCGATACACGCTGACATTGCTTGCAAGCAAACCGCATTTACCAGGCATTTACGTTAGTGGAATTTCGCATAATTCGTGGTTGCTGTATTTAAATTTCTGTAAATCAGAAAAAAGTAGTAACTTTGCAAGCTCAAATTGTAATATATGACTACATTCCAAGATTTAGGGGTCCGCGAGGATCTGCTGCGAGCTATCGCAGAACTGGGCTACGAAGCTCCTATGCCCATTCAAGAAAAAGTGATTCCACATTTGCTTAACGAAGATTCCGATGTGGTGGGTCTTGCCCAGACTGGCACTGGTAAAACTGCCGCTTTCGGCCTGCCTACGCTTCAGCGCGTAGATACCTCGTCGAAGGCCACTCAAGCCATCATTCTCGATCCTACTCGCGAATTGTGTATGCAAACTTGCAACGACCTCAACGACTACGCTAAATATATCGACGGAATGCGTATTCTTCCCGTGTATGGCGGCAGCAGCATAGAGGTGCAAATCCGTGCCTTGCGCAAAGGCGTGCAAATCATTGTGGCCACTCCAGGCCGCCTGCTCGACTTGATTAAGCGTGGCGAGGTGAAGCTGGAGAATGTGAACACCGTGATTCTTGACGAGGCCGATGAAATGCTCAACATGGGATTCGTGGACGATATCAACAACATTCTCGAGCACGTGCCCGACACGCGAAAGATGCTGATGTTCTCTGCCACCATGCCACCAGAAATTGCCCGTATCGCTAAAAAATATATGCACGAGCCTCAGGAATACGTGATTGGCACACGAAATGAAGGCTCTGCCAATGTGCGCCACATCTATTACATGGTGCGCGCCAACGACAAGTATCTGGCACTGAAGCGCATTTGCGACTACTTGCCTCGCGTTTACGGCATCATCTTCTGCCGCACACGCGCCACCACACAGGAAATAGCCACCAAGCTGATAGAAGACGGCTACGATGCCGATGCTCTGCACGGCGACCTTTCGCAGGCGCAGCGTGATGCGGTGATGAAAAAATTCCGCGAGCGAAATTTGCAGCTGCTTGTTGCCACCGATGTGGCGGCGCGCGGACTCGATGTAGATAACCTCACCCACATCATCAGCTACAGTCTGCCCGACGACAATGCGGTGTATAACCACCGAAGCGGACGCACGGGCCGTGCAGGAAAAACTGGTGTATCGATTGCCCTTATCCACAGCCGCGAGCGCAACAAGCTCCGTGAAATTGAAAAGCACATTGGCAAGAAGTTTGAGCGTTGCGAAGTGCCTAAGCCCAACGCCATCATTGAAAAGCAGCTTTTCAATTTGGCCGACCGTCTGGAAAACGTGGAGGTGAAGGAGGAGGAAATAGCCGAATTCATGCCTCCCGTGCTGAAAAAGCTCTCATGGCTCGACAACGAGGATTTACTGAAGCGTGTGCTGTCGCTGGAATTCAACCGTCTGCTTGAATACTACAAAGACGCTCCCGAACTCGACTATGTGCCTGAGAAGGAGAAGGCAAAACGCGAGAAACGAACTAAAGTGAAGTACGACAGTAACCGCAACAAAGACTGCCGCACAGCCGAGGAGGGCTATGAGCGTGTGTTTGTCAACGCGGGCAAGGCCGACGGATTTTTCGCGCCCACACTCATCGAACTGCTGAACCGTAACACACATGGTGAGCGCGTGGACCTCGGACGCATCGACCTGCTCTCCAACTACTCGCTTTTTGATGTGAAGGAAGGTGATGCAAAGCGCGTGGTGAAAGCACTGAAAAATGCCGACTTCTTCGGCAAGCGCATCTATGCGGAAGTGGCTTCGCTCGACAAGGACTACGCAGGCGAGACGGAAGGCACCGAAGTGAAGCGCAACAGAAAGGAACGCCGCCGCTCGCAGTTCAGCGACAAGGAGCGTTTTGGCGGCCGTAAAAACCGCAAGGCGTTTCGCGATGAAAGAGACGAACGCCGCACTCGCCGCGACAGTGAACGTGGCTTCAAACGCAGCGAACAGGGCGAGAAGCGCGGTAAAAAAGAATATAACGGCAACTACGACATCTTTATCGCCAAAGGCAAGAAGAAAAAGAAATAACAATTTCAGGCTCAAGGCCGAACAGACAAAATCAACCAGGCTGCACCCCTCAAGTTTGCACAAAACTCGTGGGGTGCAGCCTCTTTTTTGGGGGGGAGGCATCAATGGTAAAATCATATCAAAAGCGAAAAGCGACCATTGGCACTGCCCAACACACCAACAAGAATAGCAGAACATCGAAAAAACTCACTTTTAAGTTAATTTATTTATGGCACAAATAAAAATATAACTATCTTTGCACCAGCAAAAGTTAACTTAAAGATTAATATGCAAAAAAATATAGCATAGAACTTATAGAGGAGCATGATGCCGTAAACTTTTACAGTATCCGACTTGCTGACGAAGAACTGTCGGAACTTGAACGCTTCTTTGAAAAGTTTCCAGAGGGATGCGAATACGACAAAGATATTGATGTGGTGATCTCGTGGCTTGACAAAATTGGAGAAAGAGGTGCTTTAGAACGTTATTTCCGTCCTGAAGGCAGATATGGAGATGGTGTAGGCGTTATTCCCATTGACGTAGGAAATAAGCTGCGCCTATATTGTTTAAGAATATCCGATAAAATTCTCATATTCGGCAATGGAGGTGTCAAAGACTCCGACACATGGCAAAATAGCGAAAACCTTGCCCCTTATGTGGAGATGCTTATTTGCACAAGCCGTTTTATTTATTCACGAATAAAAAACGGCAAAATTTTGATAGTGGACAAAGAATTAATAGGCAATCTAAATTTCATTCAAGATGAAAAGAAGTAGTATTATAGAGCAAAGGCGGAAAAGCGTCAGCCCCGAAACAAGGCGAATGGTTGATTTCTCATTTCGAATAGCAGATAGGATACATGAAATTTTAGAAAGCAAGGGAATGAAACAAAAAGACCTCGCTATAAGATTGGGGAAAAAAGAGCCAGAAATTAGCAAATGGATGCGTGGCACTCATAATTTCACAATTGACACGCTCATCTCAATAGAGGTGGCTCTCGGCGAACCAATAATATCAGTCTGTCACGCCTAACCTCGTCACATTCTGAAAAAATGTCCTGTGGCGAAATGGTTCTAAAATATGCAGGGTCGTTTGCAACAAAAAATGCTGCTGCGCCAGCTATATATGTTGGCTCAACTGCATTTTTTATTGTAACTTTGTTTTCAAAGAAACAAAAAGCGAGAGTTATGCGCAAAGTTATTCACATCATCATGGTTTGCCTTACTGTGGCAATGGTGAGTTGCTCAAAAAGCAGTTCGGAAGCTGATGGCAATCAAAAGACAAGCGGTGCCGCCGCTGGCGCTGCCGCCCCTTCTATGCCAGAGTATGTAACCATTGCGCTTGCCGGCGACATCATGATGGGCAACACATGGCCGCATAACCGCCTGCCAATCGACGACGGCAAACATTTGTTCGATGATGTGGCACCCATTCTCCAGCAGGCCGATGTGGCTTGCGCCAACCTTGAGGGTGTGATTGCTCCGCCCGAAATGGGAACGCCTCGCAAAAACCCCAACAGTAAATTTGCGTTTATGTTCAAGATGCCGCCACGCTATGTGAAATATCTGAAGGAGGCTGGATTTGATTTCTTAGGGCTTTCAAACAACCATATCTACGATTTCTACAGCGAGCCTATAGCCTACACAGAGAAAGCGCTGACCGAAGCTGGAGTCAGATTCGCCGGCGCAAACGATCCCGCCCAAAAGGGCACAAAGCCTACGTTCACTGCCTATAAAAAGATAAATGGCGTGAATTACGGATTTGCTTCGTTCGGAACGGAGTATTACAACGCTAATCTTCACGACACACTGCTGGTAAAGAACATTGTGAGCCAGCTCCGCAAAAAAGCCGATGTGGTGATTGTGTACTTCCACGGAGGCGCAGAAGGAAGTGTGGCACGACACCTGCCCATGGGCGCAGAGTGGTTTCAAGGCGACAACCGAGGCAATCTCCGCGCGTTCACCCACCTGTGTATCGACATGGGCGCCGACGTGGTATTCGGCTCCGGTCCGCACGTGGTGCGCGCCATTGAGCTATACAAAGGCCACTTCATTGCCTATAGCCTTGGTAATTTCTGCACATGTGGCATGGGTATCGCCGGCCTTACGGGCATAGCGCCATGCATCACAGTGAATATCAGCGTAAAAGACGGAAAATTTAAAGACGGAAAAATCCATGCTTTCCGCCAGCAATATATGGCAGGACCAAAAACCGACAAGAGCGGTGAAGCCATCAAAGAAATACGTGCGCTCACGCTGTCAGACATCACTCATTCAGCACTGAGCATCGACGACGGCGGAGCTATCAACATTAAGCAAAAGAAATGAAAATCAAGTATCAAATAGTAGCATTGTGCGCACTGCTTGTATCGCTTTCGGCGCAAGCTGAGAATGTGCGCGACTTCTTTATCACCGAACCCGGCAATGTGTTTGAACTGCTCACACAGGGCGTGAGGGCGGCAATGGTCACCATGGCCGAGCAAGGTAAAAAAATTGAAAGTGAGAATCTGCATGGCGGCACCGCCAAAATCGACTCGCTGAGCACCACCTACATGTCGGTGCGGTGTTCGGATGTGAAGCAGGTGGAACTGAAATTGCTCACCAAAGGCAAAACCGACACGGTGATTGCCGTGGTGGAAACAGTGCAACTGCCTGCACCCGATAGCCGCATATCTTTCTACACCACCAAGTGGAAACCTATTCCTGCCGGCAAGTGCATGAAAAATGGCACGCCTGTGATGACCGACTTCATAAAGAATGGCACACCGAGCAGCGTGGTGGCAGATGTGATGAGCCACATCAGTTTTCCGATCATCAAGCTCACGTTTGGCACTACCGACGGCGCACTCGTGGCTTCACATCAGATGGAGAAATTTCTCTACCGCGATGAATACGCCAAAATTCGCCCTTACCTCACCGATTCTATCACCTACCGCATTGACGGCACAAAGCTCAAGCGCCTAAAATAACCCATGGCTATGCAAGAAGAATCCTACACACAAAATGACAGCGACATGAGCAAAGCTCTTGAGTCGATCTCGCTGCTGGAGTTCAGCAACCGCATTAAGCGCCTGGTGAGCGACCCAAGTGTGTTTCACTGCTGGGTGGTGGCCGAAACCACCGATGTGAGAGTGAACCGTCACTGCTATCTCGAGCTGCTTCAAAAGCACCCGCAGACGGGCGAGACCGTGGCCAAAATCCGTGCCAACATCTGGGCGGGCAAGTTTAGCCGGCTCAATGCGCAATTCAAGAAAATCACTGGTCACGACTTTTCCAGCAATATGAAGGTGATGGTGTGCGTGAGTGCATCATACCACCCTCAATTCGGCATCAGCGTGGTGATTGAAGACATCAATCCGGAATTCACTTTGGGCGATATGGAACGCCGCCGGCAGGAAATCATCAGTCGTCTCACCAAGGAGGGTATCATCAACCAGAACAAAAGACTGCCTGTGCCCGCCGTGCTTCAGCGGATAGTCATCGTATCGGCAGCTGGAGCGGCTGGATATGGCGACTTTATGAAACAGCTTGCCGACAACAAATATGGCGTAAGTTTCTACCCTTGTCTTTTCAAGGCATCAATGCAGGGTGCCATGACTGTGCCATCGGTGATGGAGGCACTCGGCAAGGTGGAGGCACACAAGGAACTGTTTGACTGTGTGGTGATTATTCGTGGCGGAGGCGGCACAGTAGAGCTCAACTCATTCGACAACTACGATTTGGCACGCCGCGTGGCCACGTTTCCGCTTCCCGTGATTGTGGGTATCGGGCACGAGCGAGATGTGACGGTGCTCGACTATGTGGCTGGAATCAGAGTGAAAACGCCAACCGCCGCGGCTGAATACATCATTCTGCAAGCCGCCAATGCGCTGGCACATATCACCGAATTGAGCCATCAGGTGGTGACTATCGCGCGCGATTATATTGCAAGGGCTAAGGAGCAGCTCACATATTATGCCGGCAACATACCCATTCTCACGCAGCGGATTATCGACACCAACTTTCTGCGCCTGCAAAACTTTTTGCAAAACATTCCGCTGCACGTGCAACGCCGCATCGACAACGAGAACAGTTTACTGGTGCGCCATAAAGATGCCATCAAAAGCGCGGTGGCGCAAATTCGCATGAAGGAAACGATGAGACTGGAGGCTCTGACCGACAAAGTGGAACTACTTTCGCCAAGAAAGGTGTTGGCGCGCGGCTACACGATTACCATGTGCGATAATAAAATTATAACCGATGCCTCACAGATTGAGGCAGGGAAAATGGTGACTATTCATTTCCGCGACGGCAAAGTGAAAGCCATCGCCAACGCGGTTATTAAGAACGACAAAAAATAGACAATCAAATATATGGAAAAGCAAAACGAACTCACCTATTCATCAGCAGTGAAGGAACTCGAAAATATCGTGCAACTGATGCAAAGCCCGGATTGCTCCGTGGACAAACTTGGTGAATACACCAAACGCTCAGCCGAACTCCTGAAAATTTGCAAGGAAAAACTCACCGCCACCAATGAGGAGGTGCAGAAAATTATTCAGCAGCTCGACGAGTCGGAAAATTAAAGCGCACATTCACGCCTGCATTTCGGCGGTTAAATATCGGTCAGGGAAATGCGGCGGTTGGCTTTCATTTTTCTGAACTCTTTAGGTGTCATGCCCGTCACTTGCTTGAATTGTGCCGAAAAATGGGCCTGCGAGCTGTAGCCTAAAGTGTAGGCAATCTCGCTGCTGGTGTGCTGACTGTAGCGCAGCAGCTCTTTGGCATACTCGATGCGGTGAAGAATGGCAAACCGCTCAATGGTCACGCCCCTCACCTCGCTGAAGAGTTTGCTCAGCGTGCTGTAGTCTTTGTGTGTGAGCTGGCTCAGGTAGTCAGAGAGTTTGGGGTGCTCATCGGTGAGCCTCACCCACGCTATCACCGCCAGGCGTATCTGCTCCACAAGCTGAATGCGCGGATCGTCGAGCAGTTCAAAGCCCAGCTCATTTAAGGCCACCGACAGCCGTTTCCGCATGCTCTCATCAAGCGCGCCCTCAATCTCCGCCTCACCTAACTCCACATTCTTCACTTGAAGCCCCATCGACAGGAGTGTAGTCCTCACTGCCATGATGCAGCGAGGACAAACCATATTTTTGATGAAAAGTTTCATACGCACCTCCCCCTCTTGAAGGTTTTATTTTTCTTTCTTCACGTCCTTAATTTCATAGCCAATCTTCTTGAAGGCTGCCACGAAATCGCTGAATGTGCTCTTCGACGGGTCATACACAATAGTCACCGCCTGATTGCTGATAGAGGTGCTGATGCTTTTCGTGCCCTTCACGAAGCGAATATTCGACTTGATTCTGTTCTCGCAGCTCTGGCAGTGCATCTGTGGATTTGTGGTCACCACCAGAGTATCGGTTTTATGGGTTTCGGCAAAGGCGTTGAACGAGCACACCGACAGTGCCATGAAAAGTGTTGATAAACAAATCTTCTTTATCATAATATGCTAATTTTAAAATATTTGAATCAAAATTTTTCCAACTTAAATCTCACGCCAATATAGGCCATCGCTCCCGTGATTGGTCCCCATGTTTGAGTGGCGTCGAACGTTGACGACCATGGGTGATGGGCATCTTGTATGGGATTTTTGATTTTATAGTTGGTGAGGTTTTCTCCTCCTAAATAAATGCTGAAGTAGCGGAACTCACGAGTGATATGAGCCTGTAGCTGAAAATACAGAGATAATGCAGGAAACAGCAGAAGTTCAGGCAGAGACTGGGATAACCCTTGACGAAGCTGACAAACCGAACGCTGAACCTGCGGTTATAAATTATTCTGTTACCCT
>JBNMJK010000081.1:0-10619 GCA_050873765.1 Sodaliphilus sp. | reverse complement strand
CGTGCCGGACAGCCGTCCGAGGCGGTCGTAGTCAAACCGCTCCGTCACCCCGTTGAACCCTGTGATTGACGCTATTCCGCACAGACGGCGGTGGCGGTAGGTGTTGAACATTGCCTCCGCACTGTTCCCTGTGGACATGCGCCTCCACATTGCCTCGCCGTCTGGTGATGGCGATATCGCGTCACCGAACATGGCGCGCGCCTCGTCACTGTCCATGCCGGCTATGGCGGCGGTGGGGAAGATACCCTCGCTATCCCAGAAGTACGCCTCGCGCCGGGTGTCGGCATTGTAGGCGATGTCGGAGATGCGGTGGCGATCATTATACCGGTAGCGCGCCAGCTCCATTTCCTGACCACGGCCGCAGTCCATCAGTGTCCTGCTTGGCAGCGCCAGTCCGTGCGAGAGGGCGAACTCAGTGCGTGTGCGCTTGCGTATGCCGCCGGAGACGTCAAGGGTGGTCACGGCTACAGGGGTGGATATACGGTTGAGCGACACAAGGGTGGCTGTTGCATGAGTGCCTGATCCTCTGTTGCTATGGTCAGTCTCAAAGGCGTAGGTGCGCTTCTCCGACCACAGCTGCAGTCCGCCACGCCGCCTCTCTACTTTTCCCACAAAGTCGTACTGGCTGGTGTATTCATAACCCACGGCGTCTGTAATCTCGCCATTTTTCGTGTATTCGGTGGTGACCACCGAGTCGAGTCGCTCCGCCATGAGTAGCACGGGATAGCGCTGGTAGGCGTAGAAAGTGTAGCCATGCTCAAACGGATTGCGGTAGCGCGTGCTGTGGTCCGTCCATATATAGTCGCTATAGTCGGGGCGTATGTCTGGGCTGAACAGCCCCAGTCCACGGTCAACGGCCGAGCGCCACACGGAGAAGTCCTCGATGGGGGGCGCCGTGGGAGCGGAGTGGACGCTGTAGGCCCACGCTGTCCGCTTAATAGGGGTATATGCTTCGGCATCATCGGCCCTGTATTCGGTAGCTGCCGTCTGCACGATGCCCTGTGAGAAGGCGTGGCGCAGGTCAGTGACCTCGTTATGGCTGTGGTACGGCTCGGAGTCGGGCCACCCGCTGCGCACACCGTTTGGCGGAATCACGTCGCAGAACTCGTGCACCGTCTTTCCGCCTCCGCTATAGACCGTCACCACCTTGTACCAGAGGGGCGTCTCACCAAAGTGCGTGCGCATATACTGCGACTCGCCTCCGATGTCGAGGGAGCGGCAGGTGACGAGCTCCCCGCCGCCTTTGTCGCCCCAGGTGCGCAGTGCAAGGCCCTCGCGTGCCGTGACGAATGTGGACAGCACGGGGGCTGCCACGCACACGGCAAGGCCGTCCTCATTCTCGCCGTAGGCATAGCGGGTGATTGTAGGCTCAGCGCCATGGCTCTCCCTTACTGCAATCTCTCTCACCCTCAGCCCGCCGCCGAGCGACAGTGTGGGACTGTCGACAATCCATGGCGAGGCGTCGGGCTGCGGGGCGAACCGGTGCGGCTCGTAGGTGATCGCCACCTCACCGCCAGCCGGCAACGTCACGCCAGTGAGCACATTGGCCTGCATCGCCTCTGCGTTCACGCTCCTGTCGGCGTCGCCCACGGTCACAAGCCGGAAGTCGCTGGAAAAGGCAAGCTCTTTGCTTCTGATGGTCATTCGGGGTATGGCGCTGGAGTTATCCGTCTTGCCGTTGTAGTAGCCCCAGTAGTCAATGGCGAACCGCGACCGCCAGTCGGAGAAGTCCGCCTCGTTGTAGGAGAAGCGATAGCTACCTAAACCGTGGATATTGATTTCAGAAAGTAGCCTGTGGTCAAGGCCTGGACCTGTGTATGAGAAAGACACATTTCGGAGTGTGTCGCCCTCGGTGCTGACAGCGAGGAAGCGCGAGAGCACTGGGCGCGCCACGGCTCCGCCGTACTCAAACAGCAGCTTTCCTCCAGGGAATGATATAGACGTGGGTTGCAGGCTCATGTCGCTCGCCTTGGTGGTGATGAGCACCGCCCTGTCTTCGGGACTGGTGTACCGCTTCTGTCCTGTGGCATAGCCGTCATAGTCCCTGAACTCCGCAGGGGCGAAGACTTGCATACCCGTGTGCGCCAACTTTTTCCACTCCACCACTATGGAGTCGCCCCGGTAGGTGAGCACCTTCTCCAGTCCCCACGCCGTGGTCAGCCCCGTGTCGAACGCCGTCTCCGTGTTGCCTCCTCCGAAAAGCCACCGGTTGCCCTGCGGGTCGGTGACCGTGAAGCGGTGTAGGCAGGAGTCCGCCTTGATGATATAGCCACTGCGTTGTGCCGTCACGGCGGAGAATCCCTCATCGTCACGCTCAAGGATAAAGGCGAGGCTGCACCCCGGTATGGCGAGGCAGAACAGGTCGTGGCGTGTGTCGTAGCAGACGCTGTCAGGAATACCGCCAGTGTCCTCCTTCACGCAATAGTAGAGCGAGTCGTTATCCGCGCCCAAAAGCGGCAGCCGGCTTGTGGGCATGCGCCTGTAGCGCTCGTCGGGGCGGCCAAGCACGGTTCGCGTCACCCTCAGCGAGGGCAGCAGCGACCAGCCGTAGCCGCATGGGTAAGGGTCATCGTACACCTTGATGCCCTGCGTGCTGTAGCACAGGCTCACCGGAATCACCACCCCGTCGGCCTCCGCAGTGAATAAGTCCACCGGAAACCTCACCGTGCCGGTGGCGAGCGAGGGCTGCGGCGTCTCAAACCGGCGGAACTGCGCCGTGGCAGGCCGTGGCCCAATCACATCAGCATTGAAAGCCGTGACAGCCTCCTGCCCCCACGCCGACCCTGCCGAGAAATATACGGTGAAAATGGACATTAGGAATGTAAACAAAACCAAAATGTTGTTCTTTATGAATTGTCGCATAAGCAAATTTATGAATTAATTCAAAGAAATCAAAATAAAATTTTGACGCGAAAGCTATGGCGTGTAAGTGGCAAAATTTCACTCTTTTAGAAAAAAGTCGTAACTTTGTGCCTGACGATTGAAATCTTGAATATATCAACCAACTATATAACACTTATATAAAATATCACCTTATTACGATGAGTAAAATTAATTTCGTAAAAGAACTTGAATGGCGCGGGATGATCAACAACATGATGCCCGGCACCGAAGAACAGCTCAACAAAGAAATGACATCGGCCTACGTGGGCATCGACCCCACTGCCGACTCTCTGCATATTGGCCACCTTGTGGGCATCATGATGCTGAAGCACTTTCAGCGCGCAGGCCATCGGCCCATCGCCCTCATTGGCGGCGCCACCGGCATGATTGGCGACCCTTCAATGAAGAGCCAGGAGCGTGTGCTCATCGACGAAGTGACGCTGCGCCACAATCAGGAGTGCATTCGCAAGCAACTTGAAAAATTCCTCGACTTCGACAGCGCCGCGCCAAATGCCGCCATTCTGGTCAACAACTACGACTGGATGAAGAATTACAGCTTCCTCCAGTTCATACGCGATGTGGGCAAGCACATCACCGTAAACTACATGATGGCAAAGGACTCTGTGAAAAAGCGTCTGGCAGCCAACGCCGACCACGGCATGTCGTTCACCGAATTCTCCTACCAGCTTCTGCAGGGCTACGACTTCCTGTACCTCTACGAGCACGAGGGATGCCGCCTGCAAATGGGTGGCAGCGACCAGTGGGGCAACATCACCACCGGCACCGAGCTGATTCGCCGCATGAACGGTGGCGAGGCGTTTGCCATCACCTGCCCGCTCATCACCAAGGCCGACGGCACCAAGTTTGGCAAGACTGAAGGTGGCAACGTATGGCTCGACCCCAAGCGCACATCGCCCTACAAGTTCTACCAGTTCTGGCTCAACGTGAGCGACGCCGACGCCGCACGCTACATCAAAATATTCACCGACCTCACCCAAGAGGAAATTGCCGACCTTGAGCAGCAGCAGGCAGCCGATCCTGGCCAGCGACCACTGCAAAAGCGACTTGCCAAGGAAATCACCACCATGGTGCACTCTGCCGCCGACTACGAAATGGCAGTGGAGGCATCACAGATTCTGTTCAGCGCCAAGGCCAAGGACATTCTGCACAAGATCGACGAAAGCACCCTGCTGAGCGTGTTTGAGGGCGTGCCACAGTTTGAGATCAGCAAAGCCAAGCTCGAAGAGGGCGTGCCAGCCATCAGCCTGCTCACCGACGAGGCAGCCGTGTTTGCCTCAAAAGGCGAGATGAAAAAGATGACACAAGGCGGCGGCGTGAGCATCAACAAGGAGAAGCTCACCGACCAAAACGCCACCATCGGCACAGCCGACCTGCTCAACGGCAAGTACATTCTCGCCCAGCGCGGCAAGAAGAACTACTTCCTCCTCATCGCCAAATAATCCCCCCCCAAACCCTTTGAGGAGGAGATCCATCGCACATACAGAATCCGGCAATATACTCTCTATTTCGTATTGCCGGATTTTTTGTAATCAGAAATACCCGGCTAAATAGAAATTGATGCAGTGCCGTAGAGTTTGCACTGAGAGTACAAATTTATGTGGGGACGCACTAATCCATGGGCTTTATCAGGTAGCCATTTCACCCCCATCGAAGTCGAGGAGGGAGGATAAAGTAGCTTCAATGTTGATTGCTTATCTGACTACAGAATACTTATTGGCAAAATTGGACACAAATAAATCCGGCTATAAAATTTATTGATATTTATTTAAACAAATTTCTCTTGATATGAACGGTTTGATGAGAAAATTGATGGGTGCTGCTGTGGTGGTGGCAATGGCGCTGCCGGCACTCGCCCAAAGGGCCGCGCTCACTGGAAGGGTGAAGCCTATCCCCAATCTGCCGCCCCGCTCGGCCACTGCCACCCCATTAGAGAAGTGGATGGAGCAATGCGACACCACCGACTTCTGGCCTCGAGAAAAACTCATTGTGGCGCAGGTGCTGGAAGGCAACGTGCCCGACTCGCTACGCTATCTGCATGAAATCGAGTTCACCACACCAGTGGTCGATTCTGTGGAAATTTTGCGCACACCCCATCAAGTGCGCCTGTGGGCGGCGTGCGACTATGTGTCGATTGGCAACAATCAAGAATTTATCCGTATGCCTATGGGACCTCTGGCGGCGCAGGAAATTTGCGACTCGCTGCACTGCACGCTGCCCACCGCATATATGGTGGACCGCATCAACGAAGTGGCGCAAGGAGCTATCCACATTTTCCCTTTCCGCCCCGTGGCCGACCGCAACATGCAACCCATGGTGTTTGAGGACAGCAACCACGCCATCAATGCGCTGATGGAAGCCAAAGGCTATCACTTCGGACAGTTTATTTCGGGTCTGAAAAAAGACATCATACTCACTTGCCGCCTGAAAAACGACCCTCGCTACAGCCGTAATGTGGCCATTTATGGCTGGCATCACCCCGATGGCAGGGCGCAGCAGCCGGTGTTCGTGCGCCACGGCAACTTCTATGTGGATTACAGCCACGGGGCGCGCCTTGTGGGGCGCGCCTGCACCATCGACGGCAAAGCGATGGACGTGCGCCACATTCTTGAAAGTCCAGACCTCTACCGCCTACTTAGCGACGAGCCAAGCCCCATCATTCCAGCCACCTACGCCGGCGACGAGCCATGGCTCTTCACCAAATAAACGCACTAACGGCTTACACCAAAACGAAAGTCGCGCCCATTCTGCTGCATGGGCGCGACTTTTTTTATGTAGCGGATATATATTTTCTTTATTCCTCGTCTTGGGGGTGGCGGTCGGCTTCCTCTTGTGCCATACGCTGGCGGTCGGCCTTGGTGAGTGCGTCGTCGGGGTCGGATACCACTTGGAACTTTTCGTTCTCATCGGCAAAATCCTCCTCCCAGTATTCATCGTCCCACTGGCGCTCGGTGTCGTCCCAGCTCATCTTTCCTCCGGCATTGTCGTCGTCGGCCGCGCGGACAGGCTTCTCGGCCTCAAAGATGAAGTCGTCCTCCTCCTTCACCCTGTGGCTTGCAGCAAGGTCGCGGCTGGTGAGCGTTTCGGGTATTCGGTTGCGCTCATCGTTGATTGTGCGCCAAAGCACATCTTTCAGTTCGGTGAGCCCCATCTGCGCCACCGATGATATAAACACCGTGGGTATGCCCTCAGGCAGGTGCTCGCACAGCATCTCCTTCAGTTCATCGTCAATCATGTCGCACTTCGTCACGGCAAGCACACGGGGCTTGTCGGCAAGGTCGGGATTAAACGTGGTCACCTCGCGGCACAGAATTTCATACTCCTTCACAATGTCGTCGGCATCGGCAGGCACCATAAACAGCAGCACCGCATTGCGCTCAATATGGCGAAGGAAGCGGAAGCCAAGGCCCTTGCCCTCGCTCGCGCCCTCAATGATGCCCGGAATGTCGGCCATCACAAACGACTGCTGGCCACGGTAGCTCACAATGCCCAAATTAGGCTCAAGCGTGGTGAACGGATAGTTGGCAATCTTTGGCTTGGCGGCAGAAATCACAGAGAGCAAAGTGCTCTTTCCTGCATTCGGGAAGCCCACAAGCCCCACATCAGCAAGCACCTTCAGCTCCATGATCACAGCTTTTTCCACTCCTGGCTCGCCATGCTGCGCGTAACGCGGAGTCTGGTTGGTGGCAGTCTTGAAATGAGAGTTGCCAAGTCCGCCACGGCCACCCCGCAGAAGTTTCACCACCTGTCCATCTTCAGTAACATCACAGAGAAACTCGCCAGTTTCGGCATCATAAACGGCCGTGCCGCAGGGCACCTCAATGGTCCGGTCCTCACCGTCCTTGCCATGGCACAGGTTCTCATAGCCAGGAGCACCGTCGGTGGCAAAAATATGGCGCGTGTATTTCAGATGGATCAGCGTCCACAAATTACTGTTTCCTTTCAGGAAAATATGACCGCCACGACCACCATCACCTCCGTCAGGTCCACCCTTAGGCATATATTTGGCACGATGCAGGTGAGCGGAGCCATGTCCGCCACGGCCGCTTCGGCACATAATCTTCACATAGTCGATAAAATTCGATTCAGGCATAATATCTATTTTGTAAGAAATTAGATGTTGGAAGTTAGAAATTAGAGTTTTTTTGGTGGGGGTGAATAAGAAGAACTGAAAAATGAATGTTAGAGAGAACATAAGACGTCAAAAAAATCAAACCTCTACAGTTCCCATTGCCTAATCAGGTCTAACTTCTAATGTCTAACATCTAACGTCTATTATCTAACTTCTAATTTCTAATCTCTAACTTCTAATCTCTAACTTCTAATTCCCGTCACAAAGTTACGAAAAAGAACCCATACACCCCGAATTTCACCCCTCTAATAATCAATTTAAACATTAAAGGAAGCAAGATAGTTGGGTAATTCAAAAATAATTCGTAACTTTGCAGAGTGAAAAATGCCCAAGTGGCGGAATGGTAGACGCGCACGTTTCAGGTGCGTGTGCCGCAAGGCGTGAAGGTTCGAGTCCTTTC
This sequence comes from Sodaliphilus sp., assembly GCA_050873765.1. Classification (GTDB taxonomy): domain Bacteria; phylum Bacteroidota; class Bacteroidia; order Bacteroidales; family Muribaculaceae; genus Sodaliphilus. The sequence continues at coordinate 3,186 of JBNMJK010000081.1, read as the reverse complement.
TTGGGCACAGCATGTGGCTGGTAACTATTTGGTTATCAGCCACTATTCTTTTCGTAGGTGTAACATCAAACTTATGTCTATGGCTCAGTAGCATAATCATATTCCACAGCCACTTCCACATTGAAATTGCGCACCCACAAAAAATCGAATACAGAAAAGCTGGTGTACTCATAAAGGGCGTGTAACGGATAAATAAGGTTCATATCGGCAGTCATGTCGCTGTCAAATGCATGATTCCAGTTGTCGATTTGCTCACTTAAATACAGCATATGGTTTTCCGATTCAGGCTCACCACCACTATATCTCCAACCGCAGTTTATCACACCATCGCTATAATATGGCATAAAGTCATCTACAGCACCACACAGAATATCCCACACTTTTCTTCGTCTGTCGGACTGATCTGGGTGTATAGTGGAATACTGATAGGCCAAGAAGCATTTGCCCACAGTTTCCACACCATGGTTGGCAGCCGTTTGCCTCACAGCATTGTAGGCCGAAATCACAGCCAAGCGCATCTGAAGCAGCTGGTCAGACAAGGCCTTATTGAAGTCGGAAAGCAGGTGCTTGTAATGGTCGTCCATAACAAACATTCTGTCGAGCAAGCGCTTTCGCACAGCAAGCAATCGCCTTATGCACTGCTTGTCACCGCAGTTGGAAAAGCCATGCCGCTCATACTCATTAAAGACATCAATGATTTCGTTCTCTATTATTGCAATAGCAGGCAGCCTAAGAATTTCATTTACAGTCATAATTTCATCTATTAATTTTATAGCAAAGTTATTCAAAAGATGAATCAAAATGCAGTACAGGCAAAATATTTTCAAACAATTTTCACCACGCACACTGGCAAGAATGGCAATAGAACGGAAAATTGTGCGCCAGGCAACATCGCCCGTTGCAGAGAAAAGCATACATGGAGCCGGCAATTGGGGAAAACAAAAAAAGCTGGCCAACACACCGCAAAAGGTGGTTGGCCAGCCATTATCTTTAGTGACGCAAGCCGTCAATCGGCTTCAATCACATTGTTTCTGTATTCCGAGCGAATTAGAGCTGTGGACCAGCGGCTACGAGAGCCTTGCCAGCAGCATTGCTTTCATACTTAGCGAAGTTCTTGATGAAGCGAGCAGCGAGGTCCTTAGCCTTTTCTTCCCATTCAGAAGCGTTAGCATAAGTGTCGCGAGGATCAAGAATACCAGTGTCCACACCTTCAAGCTGAGTAGGAACCACGAAGTTGAAGTAAGGAATCACCTTGGTAGGAGCCTTGTCGATAGCGCCATCGAGGATAGCATCGATAATGCCACGGGTGTCGCGGATAGAGATACGCTTGCCGGTACCGTTCCAGCCAGTGTTCACGAGGTATGCCTTAGCACCGCTCATTTCCATACGCTTAACCAGCTCTTCAGCATACTTGGTTGGGTGGAGTTCGAGGAACGCCTGGCCGAAGCAAGCAGAGAAGGTAGGAGTAGGCTCAGTGATGCCGCGCTCAGTACCAGCCAATTTAGCGGTGAAGCCAGAGAGGAAGTAGTACTTAGTCTGCTCAGAGCTGAGGATAGAAACTGGAGGAAGCACACCAAATGCGTCAGCGCTCAAGAAAATCACCTGCTTAGCAGCTGGGCCCTGAGATGCTGGACGCTGAATGTTCTTAATATGATAGATTGGGTAGCTCACACGAGTGTTCTCAGTCACGCTCTTGTCGGCGAAGTCAATCTTGCCGTTAGCGTCAACGGTCACGTTCTCGAGAAGAGCGTCGCGGGTGATAGCACCGTAAATGTCAGGCTCAGCCTCTGGATCAAGGTTGATAACCTTAGCATAGCAGCCACCTTCAAAGTTGAACACACCCTTGTCGTCCCATCCGTGCTCGTCATCACCGATAAGGCGACGCTTAGGATCGGTAGAAAGAGTGGTCTTGCCAGTGCCTGACAGACCGAAGAAGATAGCGGTGTTCTCACCGTTAAGGTCGGTGTTGGCAGAGCAGTGCATAGCAGCGATGCCCTTCAATGGCAGGAAGTAGTTCATCATAGAGAACATACCCTTCTTCATTTCACCACCGTACCAAGTGTTGATAATCACCTGTTCCTTGCTTGTCACGTTGAACACAACAGCAGTCTCGCTGTTCAGGCCAAGCTCCTTGTAGTTCTCAACCTTAGCCTTGCTTGCGTTGTAAACGATGAAGTCAGGCTCCTGCTCGAAGTCAGCCTCCGACTGTGGGCGGATAAACATGTTGGTCACAAAGTGAGCCTGCCATGCCACTTCCATAATGAAGCGAACCTTCATACGAGTGTCCTTGTGAGTGCCACAGAAACCATCCACAACATAGAGCTTCTTGTTAGAAAGTTCTTTCTTGGCGATTTCCTTCACAGCAGCCCAAGTCTTTTCGCTCACAGGCTTGTTGTCGTTCTTATATTCATCAGTAGTCCACCAGATGGTGTCGTGTGAAGTAGCATCATCAACGATGAATTTGTCTTTAGGCGAACGGCCAGTGTAAACACCAGTCATCACGTTGATCGCACCAAGCTCAGTTTCCTGACCTTTATCATAACCTTCAAGACCTGGCTTTGTCTCTTCGTTAAACAAAACTTCGTAAGAAGGATTATACAGAACTTCAGTAGCCCCTGTAATTCCGTATTTCTCTAAAACTTTCTTGTCAAATGCCATGTTTAGATGAAATTTAAGTTGTTAGTTAAAGTGTATTGTAATAATTTTATCTCCTAATAATTCAACTGCAAAATTAATCAAATATTTCACGATATGCACAAATTATTATGGAAAATTTTCTACAATACGAAATAATTAGTATTTTTTATAAATTTCACAACGAAACCCCGCCCATTTCACCCCGAAATCTAAGTGAAATCCATAAAATTTATGGGAAATGTGAGTGGGTACATCAAAGAAGAAACATGGCATGCTGAGAGCACTGAAAAAGTGAAACCTACTTTCAAATTGACAGTTTTAAGGACGTAATGCCCAATTAGTGGGAGGGGTGGGGATAAAAAAAAGGAGAGCGGCTGGACACTTTGTCGGTGTCAGTCGCTCTCCTCGTAGGGGGCGGTTACCTACTCTCCCACTTTCGCAGTACCATCGGCGTGGTGAGGCTTAACTTCTCTGTTCGGAATGGGAAGAGGTGGGACCCTCACGCTATAACCACCTTAGTCTTTTGTCAGTCGGCACGCTCTTGCGCTG
>JBNMJK010000080.1:0-10697 GCA_050873765.1 Sodaliphilus sp. | reverse complement strand
AAGTACTTCTGTCCAATGCAGTTAACGCTATGTGCAAAATTTGTCCACTCATTTTTATTGATGAGGAAAACCGGGTCGCACACAGTAACCCCTGTAGTAACACCCAGTGATTTGAGTAATTTTAAAGACTTTCTTTCACGAATGCTGATGTAATCAAAGTTTTTAAGTTCCTCTCTTACAAAATTTTTATATTCGGCCACAATGTCTGGTGTGGCAAAACTCGCTGCATAACTGATGCGTTTCACTTTCGAGCTTCCAAAGTCAAGATAAAAGCTGGCATCACGTCCATTTTGGAATAATGTGTTCCATATTTGGTCGCTTCCTGCAATATACGCATCTGCTTCGGGGGGATTAGCTTTTAATTCATTATAAGAACTGTACCGACGGGTGAGATGGAGATATTTTGCAGTAAACCTGTCAAAAGTTTTTTTATGGGGGTAGGCCAAAATACGTCCAGGAAGCTTTGCCATATTGTACAATTGCCACAATAGGGGTTTATGGTAGCGAGGATTACCTACACTCCACAATTTGTAGTGACCATCAAGATACCATGGTTTATAATCGATAATCTCCACCTCATGTCCTATACTTTCCAGGTAATGCTGGAGGGCATAGGCTTGTAGTGATGCTCCATAGTTGTAACAGTCGTGGCAAGTGATAGTTCTGATTCTCATTTGTCTAACATTTTTTCTACTTTGTCCACCTCTGTAATATATGTTGTGAATTTTTCATTCCTAACATTCTCAATAATGGAACTGCGTAAACTGCTGTCTGTGATAAGCCGAATAATGCACTCTGCTACGGACTGACCATTCATTTCTGCTATTAATCCGTTTTTACCATTTTTAATCTGATTGTACACGACATCAAAATTAGTGCTTACCACAGGCTTTCCGAGTATTTTAGCTTCAGCTATGGTCATACCAAACCCTTCAAATTTAGACGTCTGTACATACACATCAGCTTGTGCCATATATTTATAAGGGTTGGTTTGGAGTCCAAGGAGAAATACATTTTCTTTTAGCCTCTTTTCTTGGATTTGTGCTTCTATCGCTTCTCGTTGATCTCCTTCACCTATGAAATACCACTTGAACGATATCCCCTTTTGTTTTAAAAAACTTGCTGCCTCTATTGCTATATCATATCCTTTTGGGACGACGAGCCTGCCTGTGGTAATCAATGCGAAGTCGGAATAATCTTGCTTCAATTTATTGCAAGGCTCTTGTGCAAGTTTTCTTATCATATTTTGATTGATAATATCCCAAACAGTTAGAAATCTACTTTTAATACTTTGTAATTGATTGCAGAGCATTTTGTTTAGTTCGTCGGAAACGGGACAGATGCAGTCAAATTGTTGATAAAAAAGTAAATTGTAATGCATATTATAGCCAGCCTTCAATATGTCGGCGTTTATCCATGCCAGTTTTTTGCAGTCGTGAAATTTTTTTGCCACAAGATATGTGGGGACTCCTTGCTGATATGCTACGACGGTATTCCATTTTCCTTTGGGTACTTTCATTGCCCACCCTTGGCATTTCCATAGAGTTTCGGCAAGGTGTTCATGTTTGTTGATGAATCTGTTCCAGCGCAAAATGAATGAAAACAATAGCTGACCTATTCTTTTTAATATGGCTTCAACTGCATTGTATTTAGGCTGATCTACAATGTGTATATTTAGGGGCAACAAAGTCTCGAAAACCCCACCACGTTGCCTTATCCAAATATAGAGATCATATTTATTTTTGTCAAGCAATGGCAGAAGCGACACCAAGCTCTTCTCAGCGCCGCCACATGTGAGAGAGTCTATGACAAAAAGAATGCGCTTTTTCATTTTTTGTTATTATGTTGGTGAAATTGTGGGCAACTTGTGCTGCAGGTATATATAACACATTGTGAAATTTGATTAAAAGCCTTCCAAACCTTAGATATCCTTTGAGAGCAACAACTTGAGCAATTCTATATATTTTATTTTTTTCATTAAGTTTTATATCAGAAATAAATTCATTTTTTAGGTTAGGGTATAACTTATAGTATTCTTTGGTAGAACAATTGCTCCTAAAAGCTAATTTTTTATGGTTTGCATATGCTCTGAACAGAATTCTATCGTTATAGACTGTTAGTTTTTCTTTAAGGTTTTCTATTAGAATTTGGTAGCTTTGTATTGTGTCTGCTGTTATTTTTTTTGACAAGCTGCTTAGGTTTGAGTAACAATCATAGTGATACAGGGCTAAAGGAATGCGCTTCGTAGATATTTTTGCTAAAATTAATTGACATATTACATAAAAATCTTCACAGTAATTCATGTTTGGCAAGAAAGATATATTGTAGTCGAGAAATACTCTTTTTTTTATTAATTTATTACAAGTTCCACCGAATAGATTTTTGTTAAATAGTTGGAATAATATATCTTCTGTGCTTTTTAGAGGTTCTTGTACCACAATGGATTTGCATGTATTACTACTGTGAGTATAGAAATCACAAATAACCATGTCGCAGTTGTTTTTAATTGCTGTAGTGATCATTTCTTTTAGCATATTATTTTCAATCCAGTCGTCAGAATCTACATATAGGATGTAATTTCCTTTTGCGCATTCCAAACCGAACTGTCTTGTCTTACTAATGCCTTGATTTTTATTGTGAAAATATCTTATTCTTCTGTCTGTTACTTTATATTGAAGGCAGATTTTTTCAGAGTAGTCGGTTGAACCATCATTTATGAGAATTAGTTCGAAATCCTTATAAGTTTGACTTAATATACTGTCAACACACCTTTTAAGTGTATGTTCTGAGTTATAAATTGCAACAATTATAGATATTTGAGGCATATTGTATCCAATAATTTTTTTTGAAAAATGAATACTATTGTTCGATTGCTTGCCGTGATAATTTACTCATTTTGAAAAAAGTGAAATTGCTCAAAATTATAAAATATTTAATTCTTGAAAGCAGAGGGTACTCATTAAAAAATAGTATATATGGGTGGCTGTCTCTATATAAATTGAACCAGTATTTCCTGTCATTTATTAAATTAAGGTAAGCGAGTTTCGCGTCTAATTTAAAATATAGAGCAGTTCTCTTATATTTCTTTTGATCTTTGTTTTTTAGAAATTCAAACATTTGTTCTACATTCTTTTTCCACCCCCCCCAATCTCTATATGACTTTTTTTTCCTTGTCGCAGATTTAACGTTGTCTTTGCTGTAATGATAAAAGACATCGTTTATTATTGTTAAGTTTGAAGCGAGTGCTAAAACACGTACTACAACATTTTGATCTTCTCCAAAATTGATATTCGGGTATGGATATAAGTTATAGTTAACAATTATGCATCTTTTTATAAGTTTATCACATAAGGAGAAAGTTCGATGATGCTTTTTATATAACTTTTGCAGTGTTTTATGAGGGGTTGCCTCATATACTAATGGACAAGTGTACTCTTTGTTGGATTCGTGAATTTTTATTTGGCAAACAACTATATCTATACCCTTGTCATATTCTTTGTCGTTTTTGTGAGCTTCTTCGTACATGCTTTGGTATAATTCTTTGTCCACCCAGTCGTCGGGATCACAGTGTATCATATATTCCCCCGTGGCAGCCTTCATGCCTATTGTGCGGGAGTAGGCTATTCCTTTGTTTTCAGGGTTTCTTATAATCCTCACTTGTGCTTCTCTCTTGGGATATGAATTAAGAACTTTAGATAGCACCTGCATTGAATTGTCAGGAGAGCAGTCGTCAATGAATATGTACTCAATGTCGTCAAGAGTTTGCTCGAAAAGACTACGAGCGCACTTCTCAATATATTTTTCAACATTATATACAGGTATGATTACAGAAACTTTTGGCATATCAATATGGTTTTTTATTTGCTAAATTTTAATTTCGCTAAGATGGATGCCTTTGTGGACTCATCTAAAAGAAAGCGATAGCTTACTCCAAAAACAATCAAGAATTCAATGCCAAACACAAATATAAATCTTATTATTGTTGGTGGAGTTAAATAATAAATAGCAAAAGATGGCAATGAACATAGGGCTGTCACAAAGAATATTGAGAAGATCGTTTTTATGAAAACGAATACATTGATAGATTCTATTAATTTTTTAAGTATGATGATGTCACTGATTACGATAAGAAGATTGGTGAGCACAAATATGTAGTAAGTCCATTCTACCGACGCCCCTCCTTTCAGAAATATATATGAAATGGGAAGATTCAGCAAATAAATGGAACCAGTGATAATGCTGATATATTTTATATTTCCAGTGGCGTGAATGCCGTTGTTGATGATGGCGTTTATTGCACTCAGAAAAAAACTGAAGAGTAGTATTCTACAAAAAATGGCTGCATATTCGGGGGGATTGCCTAACCAAAGGGAGAATAATTGGTCTGCTTCCATCAGAAATGGAAATAACAATGCAAGATATAGTAAGGAGAAATATTTGATGCCATTATTCATCAGAGACTGCATGCCAATGATGTCGCCTATCGCATAACGCTTTACTATTTGTGGTTGAAGTGCAGGTATCAATGTGAATGTAAGTCCGAGAACCACACCATTTACAGTGGTAGCAACAGAGCTTGCAGCATTATATGTGACTCCGAAAAATATGTTTACGAGGAAATTTGTGCCTTGCTGGCGTGCTGTTACGCAGGCGTTGCCGTAGAGGTCCCAGCCGGAGAAGGAGAGGAGGGGCTTGAGGTAGGACTTGTCCCAGATGAAGTGGAAGTGCGATTCTCTAAAGTGCCGCAGACAGTAGATGCGGTAAATCATCATGATGACGATCCCTACCGCCAATGTGAGTGAGGCATAGAGCTTGAGCTTGTCGAAGTGGCCAATGGTGAGCAGATACACAATGAGCAATTTGAGGGTGACGTTGAGAATCTCCATATAGGCGTACACGTCCATTTTTTCGTGGGCGATGATGGTGGCGTTGTATGGCACCTGTGTGATGCCGAGCATGGCACCGAAGATGCTGAACTGATACACCCAATGGGCGGCTTCCATTCTGTCGGCAGGAATGTTGAGCTTGTTGCACAGAAACCAGAGCCCAATGGTCTCGGCAAGAATCAGCACCACTATGGCTATGATGATATGTACTATGAGGGCCGATGAGAAAGTCTTAGCAAGGCGCTCCTCATCGCCTTTGCCGAGTTCATAGGTGAGAAACCGGCTTGTGGCTCCACTCATTGATGCGTTAAGGAAGCCCATCATGCCAATCACACCGCCTACCACACCATAGATGCCATAGTCTTCCACTCCTAATGTGGCGAGCACCACTCGTGAAGTGTATAGCCCTACAAGCATGCTGATGAACATGCGAATGTAGAGCATGATAGTGTTTTTGGCTATTCGTTTGTTGCTGCTGATTTCTTCTGCCATTTTATAAACTGTTGATTTCTCTGGTCGCTAACCTCTAACCTCTAACCTCTAACCGTTTATCTTTTTTATCACTAACCTCTAACCACTAAGCTTTAGTCGGTGGCTGGGGCGAGGAGGTGCTTGGGAATGTAGATGGTGGCGATGGCCTTCTGAATTTCACGATGCAGTCGATGCATACCGGCTGTTGTGTTTGCTCCTCAACAAATACATTGGCTGGGTGCATGTCCTCAAGTTGTAGTCGGGGAGAAATGAAATTTACGCCTGATGAATCTCCATTGCTGTGGAATCCCTTATTGCTTACCATCGTATTTATTTCCGCCGTGCTGGCCAGACGGCTACATTCTATGTAGGGCTGTGTGAGTATGATACGAAAAAGTCCATCAGAATCTCTTGTGAATCCGATGACTCTCATTATGGTTTCTGGAAAAAGATAGTTGTGGAGAGCTATGGCTTCTAATGCTCTGTTCAGTGTGGCGTAAATGGAAGTGCGGAGTTTGACTACATGAGTGTCGTCGGTTCTACCGAACACTTTTGCTTCGGCTCCTTCTGCAATTTTTTCGCCGTAGTTTTTTGTGAGCCAAACTTCTGCCTCTGGAATCCAAACTTGTTTTGCCTTTGCCCATTCAGTGAGCCATTGCTCTTGCGTTTCGTCTATTTCCCAGTTGCTTGGGCTTTTTGCTTGGCTGCTTGAAGCATGGCCACTTGCGCTAAGGCTTTCTCGCGCTTTATCACATACGATGAGCGCCCCAATGAGGAGCGGACCAGCCGAGCAGACTCCTGCATGCTCTGGCTGATTAAATTTAGAAAGGTTTTTTCTGCCATTGAGTATGTCGTTTATTTGTTGATCAATATTTTGTAACTCCATAAAAGTATGTTTCTTTCAGGATTTTGTGAAATTATTACATAAAATATGTATGAGTGTGTAGCGGTTGTAAGTTGTCGTTATTCGGCTGGGGCGAGGAGGTGCTTGGGAATGTAGATGGTGGCGATGGCCACTACTCCGGGTATGGTGATGACGAAGCGTTTGTCGCCCCGAATTTTCACGATGTAGCCTTCCTGATGCTTGAATATGCCGTCGAGCACGCGCACTTTCTGGCCTACGGCAAGGTGGGCGTCGATTACCTCTAAATTCCGGCACCCCGACTCCACGGCTGTGCGAAACACGTCCATGTCGCGCTGCGTGATGGGGCAAAGCTCTTTTTCGCCGGGCATGCAGTAGGGCCACATGATGCCGGAGGCTTGCATTTTATGGGCGAAGGCTTCGCTGCACTTGATGAAGATGACGGAGGGCAGGAGCGCGCGGTCGTGGAATGCTTGCTCGGTGGGCGTTTGATACGATGTGTCGGTGAGCGTGGGGCGCAGGGCATAATATGACGCAAAGCCTTCTCGCTTGGCTATGACCTGTGCCTCGTAGGGCGTGCGGCTACGCATCCGGAATGCGTACCAGTGAAGTGGCGGCGATGTGGCTGTTGTGGTCATTTTTGCGCGTGACTATTTTTTTACTATGCTTTTTTTTGTGGGCTACAAGCCGTAAGCCCCCCAAACCCAGGCGCGAGTGTGAGTGTGGCCTGCGGTCAAAATGGCTCGCGCTGCATTTCTCTTTCAGCGTCCCGGCCGTGTACAGCTCTGCACATGGCTTGACGGGTGAGTCATCGTGGTGGGGGATTATGGTTTGTCCCTGATTATAATAGCCAGCCTTTGCTGGCTACAGCTTGCCGCTGTGAGTTTGCCTGGCTTTTACCGGCTTCTGCTGGGCGGACGCGGCATGCCGCGTCGCTATGGTGTGGCGTGTGCCAGTGTTTTATCTTCTGCCGTGTTACTGTTCCCAGTCGTAGGGGTAGCGGGTGATGTCGTCTTCGGTAAGGCGGTCGCCCGACTGCACTTCTATGATGTAGAGGTCGGTGATGGCTCGTATGGCGTGGAACTGTCCACGGCGTATGTGCACCACGTCGCCTGGCTTGACTATGCGCTGCTCGCCGTTGAGCACCAGCTGCCCTTGTCCGTTGATCACGGTCCACACTTCCTCGCGGTGGTGGTGCACCTGATAGCTGATGTTTTTACCGGCCTTGATGCAGAGCTGCTTGGTGAGCACTTTTTGCCCGTCGGCAAACTCTATGTGGTCGATCACCTTGTACTCGCCCCAGCGGCGCTCCTCATACATGGGGCGTGTGTCGGAGCCAAGTTTAGCGAGGTGGCTTTTGAGCTCCTCGGAGTGGTCCTTGTCGGCCACGAGTATGCCGTCGTTGCTCGTTGCCACCACCAGGTTTTCGGTGCCGATGCAGATGAGCGGCAGTCCGAGCTCGTTCACCACGTGGGTGTTTTTGGCTTCGGGGTCGAGCACCACGTTGCCGATGGTGAGGGTGGGCAGTTCCTCGGTGAGGGCGTTCCATGTGCCGAGGTCTTTCCAGCCGCCAGTGAATGGAATTACCGCCACTGATTCTGCCCGCTCAGCCACTTCGTAGTCGAAGCTGATTTTGGGGAATTCCTGATAGCGAGCGCGCACTTCTGCGAAGGTGGGCGCATTCACATATTTTTCAAGTATGGCGGTGATGTAGCCAAGGCGGAAGGCAAACACGCCGCCGTTCCAGAGCGCGCCTTCGGTGAGGAGCTGCTCGGCAAGCTCGTGTCCTGGCTTTTCCACGAATCGGCTTACTTGCCTGATGTCGTTATGCGCATCGGCTGGCTTTGGCACGATGTAGCCAAACTTTGATGAGGGATTGGTGGGGGTGATGCCCATCAGCACGAGCTGTGCCACGGAATCGTTGACGGCCTTCACCATTTTTGCGATGGTCTGGAAGTAGCCGCTCTCGGTGTAGGGGTCGCAAGGCATGACCACCACGGTTTCATCGGGGCTGCAGTGCTTCTCTTTTTGCAGATAAGCTGCAGCGAGTGCAATGGCTGGGAATGTGTCGCGCCGTGAAGGCTCGGTCACAATGTCCACGTTGTAGTCGCAGAGCTGGTTTGAGATCATGTCGGCCTGAGCGGCACTTGTGGCCACGGTGATGCTTTCGAGCAACCCGGCCTCCTTGATTTGGCGAACCACGCGCTGAACCATCGACTCTTTTTTCCCGTCGGGTGATTTGAGCAGGCGTAGAAATTGCTTGGCCTGCGTGCCGTTTGACAGTGGCCATAGGCGCTGGCCAGATCCCCCAGATAGTAGTATAATTTTCATACTCTTATTCTCTTTCTAATCATTTTACCTTCAATGCCTAAAAAAGGTGGCTTTTTGGGCGTAAGTATTTATCATACAAAATTAATCATTTTCTGTGATTTGTAGAAATTTGCAGCGTGCGAAATGAGCGGTTTTTGGTTGATGGCAGCGTGATTGGGGATTTTTTTAGTGGAAGACGACACACAAAACTTATGGGGCTGCGCTTTTGCTGAGGCGTAGTCCCATAAGTATGCTTAAAACTGCTTGGGTTTTATTGATGAAATTTCAAGCAGTTTTCTATGCGTGCAATATGAAAGTGTCGCTTATTTGCCGGAGCTGGCTGAAGCGCCGAGTTCCTGTTGCTTTTTTTGCAAAACGCCAATAATTTTGAACACTTCTTTTGCTGCCGCCTTTTGGAATTTTTCTTTGTATTCTGGGTGCTCGCTGCTGAATTTGTTAAATTCTTCCTGCATGGGCTTCATTTTGGTGTCGAGCTGCTGTAATTCGTCGATAGTCTTGCATTGCTCAATTTCCGACTCCATGTATTCGCACATTGCTTGGGCATCTTTGTCGGCATCGCCAGAAGGTGATGGTGCACCGCCGCTGCATGCTACGAGCGCTACAGCTGTGGCAAGGGTGAGTAAGTATTTCTTCATTTTGCTTGAGGTGGTTAGTTTGCTCTCCTTGCGCTCACCGGGAGAGCTGTTGTTCGTAAAAAAATGAAATGCGAGAGCGCGGCAGTGAAAGTTCGCATTGTATATCTTCACAAATTTACGAAGATTCCGTATTGATGCAAAACTTTTAGTGGCTAATTTTTGCGATGGAGCGTTCGGTTTGCGCTATCTTTGTAGAAGATAGGCTGCACCTCAGCAAAACAATCAAACAGGTTTGTCGTTCTGCTTTCGGTTTGCGCTATCTTTGCATAAAATAAGGTTTGTTTATGGAAGTGATTTCACGAATTAAAGAGGATAAGGCTTTAGTGGGCAATGCGATGCACATACCAAGGCAAGCGCAGGAAAAGGCGCGTAGGCTCTGCTGGCAGTTTAACCATGCTGATCCCGACGACACAAAGGCTCAAAACGATATTCTCACACGCCTTTTTGGCACCTACCACTCATCGGTGTATTTGATGCCGAGTTTTCACTGCGACTTTGGCTTTAATGTGCATTTTAAGGGATTTGCACTGGTGAACTACAATTGCGTGTTTCTCGACACGTCGCCTATTTATATAGGCAGAAGTGTGCTTCTCGGGCCTGGTGTGGTGCTCTCTTGCGCTGGTCACCCCATCCACCCTGAGCAGCGGTGTGTGGGCGCGCTTGAAACTTCAGCCCCCATCACTATAGAAGATGGCGTGTGGATTGGTGCCAACTCCACGGTGTGTGGTGGCGTAAGAATAGGCGAGGGGAGTGTGATTGGGGCCGGCAGCGTGGTCACCTCCGATATTCCATCGGCAGTGGTGGCGGCAGGAGTGCCGTGCAGAGTGATTCGCAAGATTACGGAGGCCGACAGGATAGCCCCAGAGAAGATAGAGTTTTGATATGAAAAATTAGGAGGAGCGCTGAATTCCGCACACCACCTCGCTATATTGCAAGTATTTCTTGTGGCTTGTCATTTTTTATGCCAAGCACCCACAGTGTTGTCAGCTTTTGGCAAAAAGCTACTTAGTATTTAATTTTATCGCTTTTCTCTTCCCATTTTTTGAAGTGAAGAATAGCGCTTGGTTCCTCAATGTGAATACATGGAATGAGGCGTTTCAAATGAGGCTTTGCAATCTCCTCGTAGATAAAGTGGTCGCCGAAGTCGATGGCATCGGCATCGTTTTGTGTGTTGGCATAATAAATGCGGCTTACGCCAGCCCAGTATAGTGCGCTCAGGCACATGGGGCAAGGCTCACAGCTGCTGTAAATCACGCACCCTTCAAGGTTGAAATTATTCACCAGTTTGCATGCTTTGCGAATGGCGTTCACTTCGGCATGAGCAGTGGGGTCGTTGTCGATAGTCACGCTGTTACAGCCAGTGGCCAGCACAGCTCCGTCTTTCACTATCACCGCACCGAAAGGGCCACCGCCCTTGTCGATATTGTCGCTTGCCAGCTCGCACGCCTGCCTAATGAATTTCATGTCATTGGCAGTGATATTAATTTTGTTTTCCATCGTTTTTAATAGTTT
>JBNMJK010000079.1:0-10998 GCA_050873765.1 Sodaliphilus sp. | reverse complement strand
GCACGTAGGGAATGATGCCTTTCTGGTTCTGTATTTCACCGTTGTCGGCAATGAGGCGTGCTATCTGCTTTTCCAGTGCTGCGGTGTCGAGCGGTTGATTGTGATAGGCATCGTAGAGCTTCGCCCAGTCGAGCCCTTTCATGATGCTCTTGAATTTTTTCATGCTGAAGGTGGCGATGGCCCAGTGCAGCACGTTCTGGAAATAATTCCACAGCGGACCGGCACTGGGGTCGTGCTGATGCTGTGCCATATAGTCGATGGCTGTGGTGGGGTGGCCTGCGCGCGACTCGTGGTCGGCCATCCATTCCAGCGCCTTTTTCAGAAAATCCTGTCGGATGGGCGATCCATTCACCAGATCCTTTCCGAGGCGGGCAGCGCCACAGCCTGTTTTGGAGAAATGGCGTTTGGCGTCGCTTACAAATGGCCCTGCATAGATGGCGTTGCGTATTTCCTGCTCGTTAAGCTCCTTTCCTGCTATGTTGATGGTTTTGAACCACTCTAATTTTTCCGACTCCTCGCCCTCGCATACATATACGGTGAGGCGGTAGTTGAGAATTTGCCGCTGTACATCGTCTGGCTGATTGAAAAAGTTTTTGAATTCGTAGGCGAATTTGCCCGCCACATACTCGCACAGCGAGAGTGTGCGCTGCTGCCCGTCCATTACCTCGTATGGACATTCAGCATCGTGGCTGCGCTTCACCCAGTACATCACGTTGAGCGGATAGCCATGCAGCACCGTGGCGATCACGGCCTGTTGCTCTTTCTCATTGTATATAAACTCGCGCTGGTAGGGTGGGCGAATGTCGAGCAGGCCATCGTAGCCACGCACGCCTTGCTCGTCGTTGTTGATATATCCTTTGGTGATTTCGCCTACTGTCACTTCTATTTGCTTGATAGTCATCATAAAGCTTGAGAGTTTAATGCTTAATACGTCTGATAAATATTCTTTTATATTTTTTGTTTCCATTCACAAGTGGCTGGGCAATATTACTTTGTGCATCGTGTAGTCCATTTGAAAAGCCTTTGCCTTCGCTCTCGGTGGCACCTATGATAACAAATTGCTCAGGATTATATTTGTCAATGAATGTAACTGGAACTCCCATAAACTTATCATAATCGTATGGAATATCAGCAGTCCTTCCAACTTCTATGGCATCATAATTATCATAAGATGGATATTCTTCAGGTGTATAGCTACAAACAAGGTCTAAATTTTCATGTCGTTTTGGAATTTGAAGATTAGTGAACCATGTTACTCCCGATACTCGAACCATTCCTTTTTTGTGGTCTCCAGCAGTAGCAATATCTTCGTATGGGGAGAAGAAATGTGCTGCTGCACCCTTGAAGCCATAACCAAGCCACAATTTATTATCTTTTATCAATGGAAACACCTCTTTGTAGGTGATAGCATTTTGATGTCCCACGATGATGAATTTTTTGTTGTATTTCATGAGTTGGGCAATGTATTCGCGGAAAAGGGAGAAGGGTGGGTTGGTGACCACGATGTCGGCTTCTTGGAGTAGTGCTACACATTCTGGCGATCGGAAGTCGCCAGTCTGGAGGGTGGCCATTACATTCTTGTCGTTTTGGAGGAGCAGACGCACGTCGGCAAGGTCCACCGCTCCATCGCCGTTCTCGTCGGTCACTTCGGTGATTTCCACTTTGTAAGCCACTTTTTTCGGTTCTTCGTCTTCGCCCTCGAAGCGGATTACCAGTTCGTGCCCTTGCACGGGCGAGCCGTTGTAGCAGGTGCAGATGAGCTTTTTCAGCCCAAGCTGATTAAACCGCAGTGCAAAATACTTGAAGAAATTACTCTCATAGGGATCATCGCAGTTGCAGAGCACCACCTTGCCGCGGAAGTGCTGCCAATAGTGCTGCAACTCGCGCTCAATGTCGGAAAGCTGGGTGTAGAACTCGTCTTTTTTTGCTCGCTTTGCGTAGTTTAAATTTTTGTTAGCCATTAGGTATGTGTGATTGATAGTTAAATAGTTTGCTTCTTAAATTCTGTGCATACCACTATCAATCACGCCGCCACGCAAAAAGGGCGTGATGCTCTTATTGCGTTCAGCTATGAGGCAGCCTCGGAACGGAAACCTCAGTCCATCTAATAAGAATACACCACGCCCTATGGCGATGATGCATTGCTAATATATGATGGACTAAGGCATCGCATACCGAATGCCTTGTCACAATATTATTTCTTGCGTCACGTTGTGTTATTTCCAAAAAGTTTCCGAGGCTTTTGGCTGAACGCGAAATAATAGCGAATGCTTTATGTTTTTTCCACGATGTAAATTTGTGCGAGCCGTAGCCACAGCTCATTCGTCCACAGGTGTAAAGTTACAAATAAAATTCCTAATACGGTGCATTTGCCACCACGAAAAATTGCCTTGGCGCGAAACACTTGTGCTTCGCAACAAATTGTATGTTTTTTTGTGGGGGTAATGAGGGAACGGGTTTTTTGTCGTAAATTTGTGAATGTACTATTTTTTGATGATTATTAAATGAATGGATATGAAAAAATTGATTGTATGCCTGGCGGTGGCGATAGGAGCTGCTGCCTACAGCGCGGCCTGCACGAGCATTATCGTGGGCAAGGACGCGAGTGTGGACGGCTCGGTGATGTGCACTTATAGCTGTGATTCGTACGGAACGTTCCACCCTCTCTATCACTTTCCTGCCGCTAAGCACCAGAAAGGCGCTATGCGCAAGATTTATGACCGCGACAGCCGCGAGTATCATGGCGAGATTCCGGAGGCTCCTGTCACCTACAATGTGGTGGGGAATATGAATGAATGGCAGGTGACCATTGGCGAAACCACTTTCGGTGGCCGACATGAACTGGTGGACAGCACTGGCATCTTAGACTACGGGAGCCTGATGAGTGTGGCGCTTCAGCGCGCCAAGAGTGCGCGTGAGGCTATCGGGGTGATGACCTCCGTGGCAGAGACCTATGGCTTCAACAGCGAGGGCGAATCGTTCACCGTGTGCGACCCTAATGAGGCTTGGATTCTGGAGATGGTGGGCTGTGGCGCAGGCTCCAAGGCTGTGGCATGGGTGGCTGTGCGAATCCCCGATAACGCTATCAGTGCGCACGCCAATCAGTCGCGTATCCGCAAGTTCGACCAGAAGGACAAGAAGAATGTGATGTTTTCCAAGAACTGCATCACATTTGCCCGTAAAAAGGGCTGGTTCACCGGCAAAGATGCCGATTTTAGTTTTGCCGCAACCTATTGTCCGCCCGACTTTGGCGCACTGCGCTACTGCGAGGCGCGCGTGTGGAGCTTCTTCAACCACTTCACAGGCGGCTTTGACAAGTATTTGCCCTACGCTATGGGTGAGAATCCCGATGCCGATCCTATGCCCCTGTGGGTGGTGCCTGACAAGAAATTAGGGCTTCAAGATGTGCTGAACGTGCTGCGCGACCATTACGAGGGCACGCCTATGGCACTGGATTCCGACCCTGGCCAGGGCATCTATGAGACGCCTTACCGTCCCACACCTCTGTCATTTGAAGTGGACGGGAAGAAATACTTCAACGAGCGCCCTATCTCCACCCAGCAGAGCGCATTTGTGTGGATAGGGCAGATGCGCGCCCACATGCCGCGCGAGGTGGGTGGCGTGCTGTGGTTTGCCAACGACGACAGCAACATGGTGCCCTTTACCCCGGTGTATTGCTGCAATACCGATGTGCCGGCGTGCTACAAGGAGGAGGGCTGCGATGCCGTGACCTTCTCGATGGACAATGCCTTTTGGGTGTGTAACTGGGTGAGCAATATGGTGTATCCCCGCTATAGCCTGATGATGCCCACCCTTGCGGCTGTGCGCGACTCCCTCCAGAGTGACTATTTTACTCACCAGCCACAGATTGAGGCTGAGGCCTTGGCGCTTCAGCGTGCAAACCCTGCCGAGGCGGTGGCATGCCTCACGGCCTACAGTAATGAGAAAGGCGCGCAGATGCTCACTGCTTGGCGCAATCTTGCCACCAAGTTGATTGTGAAATACAACGACGGCTTGTGCAAAACGGAGAAAGACGGCAAGTTTGTGCTGAAAAAGGGCGGATTCAAGACCGAGTTCACCCGGCCAGGCTACAGCGAGAAGGTGAAGAAATACCTTATAGAGCAGACTGGCAGCCGCTATGCCATTCCGGCTTGGGACAAATCTGAGCATTAATCCTTTGCCATGGAGTGCGTTTGATTAAACGGCGCTGTTATCGCTATATATAATATCAATCGGCAGGGCACACATGTGAGAGTGTCCTGCCGATTATGCTATATCGTTGAGTATAGAGCGCTACTGTGGGCAGCGGCTCAAGGGGGGATTACCATGCGAAGATAGGGTAGTCCTTCATGATGGCGTTCACCTTCTCGCGCACGGCGGTGATGTTGGCCTCACTTTCAGGGTTGCAGAGCACGGTGTCGATGAGTTCAACGATTTCGGGCATCAAATCCTCCTTGGCGCCCCGGGTGGTCATGGCAGGAGTGCCAATGCGCAGACCGGAAGTTTGGAATGCGCTGCGAGAGTCGTAGGGCACCATATTCTTGTTCACGGTGATGTCGGCAGCCACGAGCGCGTTTTCTGCCACCTTACCGGTGAGCTCGGGGAATTTGGTGCGGAGGTCGATGAGCATACAGTGGTTTTCAGTGCCACCAGAGCAAATTTTGTAGCCCTTGTCCACAAAGGCCTGTGCCATCACGGCGGCGTTCTTCTTCACCTGCATGGCGTAGGTTTTGAATTCAGGCTGCAGCGCTTCGCCAAATGCCACGGCTTTGGCTGCAATCACGTGCTCTAATGGGCCGCCCTGCACACCAGGGAACACGGCAGAATCGAGCAGCGACGACATTTTGCGCACCACGCCCTTCTTGGTGGTCTTGCCCCAAGGGTTGTCGAAATCCTTGCCAAGCAAGATGATGCCGCCACGAGGGCCACGTAGCGTCTTGTGGGTGGTGGAAGTGACGATGTGGGCGTATTGCAGCGGATTTTTGAGCAGGCCGGCTGCAATGAGGCCGGCAGGGTGGGCCATATCGATCATCAGCAGTGCACCCACCTTGTCGGCGATGGCGCGCATGCGTGCATAGTCCCAGTCGCGGCTGTAGGCGCTTGCACCGCCTATGATGAGCTTAGGCTGCTCGCGCAGAGCCACCTCCTCCATCATGTCGTAGTCCACGAGGCCGTCGGATTCCTTCACATCGTATTCACAGTCGTGAAACATCATGCCGGAAAAGTTCACCGGGCTGCCGTGTGAGAGGTGGCCGCCCATGGCCAGGTTGAGCCCCATAAACTTGTCGCCAGGCTTGAGGCAGGCGAGAAACACAGCCATATTGGCCTGCGCTCCAGAGTGGGGCTGCACATTGGCATATTCTGCGCCAAAAAGTTTTTTGATGCGCTCGATGGCAATGGTTTCGCTTTCGTCAACGTATTGGCAGCCACCGTAATAGCGATGTCCGGGATAACCTTCGGCGTACTTGTTGGTGAGGCAACTGCCCATGGCCTGCATCACTTGAGGGCTTACAAAATTCTCGCTTGCTATCAGCTCCATGCCTTTGCGCTGGCGCTGATCTTCCTTCTTGATGATGTTGAAGATTTCGTTGTCTTGGTACATAGGGATAATTTTATGATTTATTGGGTTGTGTAGTGTTTTGATTAACCTTCTTCTTCTTCTTCTTTTTCTGCACACTCCAGCCAAATTTGCCCAACCGCTCGCCCAAAGCGTAGTATTGGCCATGGCAGTAGGCCATGATGCCCGCTTTCTCCAGGCTGAACGCGCCAGTTTCGGGGTCGATATACCGGTCGTCGGCAATCACGTTCACCACTTCGGCTATAAACATGTCGTGCGTGCCGAGCTTCACAATATCGCGCACGCGGCACTCAATGCTCATCGGCGCCTCGTCGATGTAGGGCGCAGCCACCTTCACGCCTTTTATGGGCGTGAGGTTCATTTCCTTAAACTTGTTGTAGTGGCGGCCGGAGCGCACGCCGCACCAGTCGGTGGCACGAGCCAGTTGCGAGGTGGTGAGATTGATGGTGAATTCCATGTTGCGCGCCACAATGTCGTGGCTGAATCGCTCAGGCCTTATCGACACATAGCACATGGCAGGGTCGGAGCAGATGGTGCCCGTCCAGGCGGCGGTGAACACATTGTATTCATCGGGCGTGCTGCCGCACGTCACCAGCACCGCAGGAAGCGGATACACCATAGTGCCAGGTCGCCAGTTCTGTTTCATTTGTGCTGCTACGATTAGTTGTATCTACAAAGATAGCAAATGTTTTTGGTTTTGCAAAAAAGCCACTCCCGATGTGTGGTCACACATTCACGGGAGTGGCTTTTTGAGCTTTTGTTGGCGGTAAGGCATGCTCAGCGAAGGGAGGTGCCTTATGCTGTGTGGTGGAGCGCGTTACTTCAGGGTGATTTCCGACGCTGGTGCCACACATTCGCAGAAGTGGCAGCGGAGCGCCAGCGGCGAGCGCGACACCACTTCAAAGCAGGTGCGCATAGGCTCATTGTTGCTGATGCACTTGGGGTTGGGGCACTTCACAATGTCGATGAGCTTGTCGGGGAGCGACACGGGGCGTTTTTCCACCACGTCGTAGTCCTTGATAATGTTCACCACCGCCGTGGGGGCAATGAGTGCGATGCGGTTGATCATTTCTTCGGGATACTCAACATCGGCAATCTTGATGATGCCCTTTTTGCCCATTTCGGAGCTGTCGAGGTTGAAGCCGATGGTCACATTGCTGGTGACTTTTTGCAGTCCCAGAAGGTCCACCACCTGAAATAGCGCCTCGCTGGGTATATGGTCGATAACGGTGCCGTTTTTCAGCGCGGCCACTGCCAATTCTTTCTTATCTTTAACCATAGTATTTTGATAGTATGTGATATTTCTTTTGTTGTGATTATTTAAAACTGAATGAGAGTGAGGTATTATTCTATGCCCAATGCACGGCAGATGATTGCCTGGCGCGCATAAAGTCCGTTTTTGGCCTGCTGGAAGAAGTAGGCCTTAGGGTTGTCGTCCACGTCCTGGCTGATTTCGGTGATGCGTGGAAGCGGGTGGAGCACCTTCAAGTTGGGCTTGCTGTGGGCGAGCATAGCGTTGTGGAGTGTGTAGAGGCTCTTGGTGCGCTCGTATTCAAGCACATCGGAGAAGCGTTCACCCTGCACACGGGTCATGTAGAGAATGTCGGTCTCGTTGATCACATCTTCAGAGAACTCGGTGGTCTCGCGGTATTTGATGCCGTGCTCATCGCAGAAGCGCTTGTATTTTTCAGGCATCTTCAGCTCCTCGCAGGCCACAAAATTGAATCGTGGATTCCAATAGTGCATGGCTTCAAGCAGCGAGTGCACCGTGCGGCCGTATTTAAGGTCGCCCACCATGGTAATCACCTGATTATTGAGCGTGCCCTGTGTCTTGTAGATGCTGTAAAGGTCGAGCATCGTCTGCGATGGGTGCTGGTTGGCGCCATCGCCGGCGTTCACGATGGGCACGGGTGAAATTTCGCTTGCATATCGGGCAGCCCCTTCAAGGTAGTGGCGCATCACTATCAGGTCGGCATAGTTGCTCACCATCATAATGGTGTCTTTCAGCGTCTCGCCCTTCGACTGGCTGCTCGTCTTGGCATCGCTGAAGCCAATCACACGTCCGCCCAGGCGGTTCACAGCCGTTTCAAAACTCAGGCGGGTGCGGGTGGAAGGCTCGAAAAACAGGGTAGCCACCACTTTTCCCTCCAGAATTCGCTGGTTGGGGTTCTTTTCAAATTCGGCAGCCTTGTGGAGCAGGCCGACAATTTCCTCTTTGTTCAGGTCGGAAATAGAAACCAAACTTTTTTTGTCCATAGTAGTTATGTGTTGAGTGTAGAGAGGTGATGCTAAAAAAATAGCCAACCGAGCCTCGCTGGCTGACGATTGACTGAGAATTTTGCAAATGATAAACTTGAAACCGACGGGTCGGGAAATGAAGATGCCCCGTTTGCCAAACAAAATGTGCCTGGCGCTGCTTACGGTTATCGATTGCCCTACGTGTCATTTCGGAGAACAAAGTTAAAGAAAATTCCTGAATATTCTCCCCAAGCGCCCCAAAAATAATTTCAAATCACCAAAAATAACTATCAGATAACTATCAGAAATTGCTGAACGCTATATTTGTTTGAAAAGTAGATTATCAATATCTTTAATGTGTTAGTTTTTTCTTATTTTTGTATGTTCAAACCATTCTTGACAGAACACGGGTTATGAATATGATAAGGAAACTGGCAACATGACACTGCGCACTTACAGTGTGGCCGGCCACTCGAAAAGGAGTGAATAATTCTCTGCGGTGGAATGTTTCGGGGTTGGAAATGGTGCGGTTTACACCGAAAAGCGTTATATTTGCATTTTGTTACATTAATTATAATTGAAACTCCAAATATAACCGTATGGGATTAGACACGAATGTTAAGAAGAAAAGTGGAAAGCCGTCGGGCAGGTACGCCTCTATCATGATTAAGGTGATGTGGTGGTCGCTGGCATGCTTTATGGCCTTTTTACTGATTCTTTCAGTTCTTATTTATAACGGCGTGATAGGCTATATGCCGCCCGTGGAGGAGCTGATGCACCCGCGCGACCGCTATGCCACCACCGTTTACACTTCTGATGGCGTGGAGATGGGCAAGTTTTACCGCAGTAAGGGCAACCGCTCCTATGTGGACTTCGACCAGATGTCGCCCCACTTGAAAGATGCCTTGGTGGCCACCGAGGACGTGCGCTTTGAGCAGCACTCGGGCATCGACGTGAGGGCGCTGTTCCGCTCCTTTGTGAAGCGCATTATTATGGGCAACCACAGCGCCGGTGGCGGCAGCACCATCACGCAACAGCTTGCCAAGCAGCTATATTCGCCAGAGTCGTCGAACCTGTTTGAGCGCGCGCTGCAGAAGCCTATTGAGTGGGCTATCGCCATAAAGATTGAGCGATACTACACCAAAGACGAGATTGTGAAGATGTACTTCAACCAGTTCGACTTCCTGAACAATGCGGTGGGCATCAGCAGTGCGGCATGGGTTTACTTTGGCAAAAAGCCAAAGGACCTGAATGTGCAGGAGTCGGCCACACTTGTGGGCATGTGCAAGAATCCGTCGTACTACAATCCTTTCCGCTTTCCGGAGCGCGTGAAAGAGCGCAGAAATGTGGTGCTCGACCAGATGTATAAAGCCGGAATGCTCACCTCGGAGTCGTGCGCGGCCCTGAAGGCGTCGCCGCTGATATTGAATGAGCACAAGGTTGAATCGCATGAAGACGGCATTGCGCCCTATTTCAGAGAGGAGCTGCGGCGTATTCTCATGGCTGATGAGCCCGACTCCACCAAGTATTCCAACATCAACGCCTACTATGCCGACAAATACAACTGGGACAACAATCCTGTGTATGGCTGGTGCAAGAAGAACAGGCGCAAAGACGGACGCAACTACGATATCTACAGCGATGGACTGAAAATCTACACCACCATCGACTCGCGTATGCAGCAAATGGCTGAGGAGGCCGTGAGCGAGCACATGCAGGAGGCGCAGAAGCGCTTTTTCCAGAACGAGTGCGGCGGCAAATTCACCGACCCCTATACCCGCAATCCCGAAGAAATGTCGAAGGCCACCAAGGAGAAGGTGATCAACATGGCCATTCGCTCCACCGAGCGCTATCGCGCTATGAAGGCGGAAGGGAAGACCCATGAGGAAATTATGAAGGCGTTTGACGAGAAGATGGAGATGCGCGTGTTTGACTACAACGCACCCGACCACGAGATAGTGCGTGTGATGTCGCCCCGCGACTCCATTATGTATATGAAAACCTTCCTGCGCTGTGGCATGGTGGCCATGGATCCCCGCACCGGCAAGGTGAAGGCCTACGTGGGCGGCCCCGACTTTAAGCATTTTAAATACGATATGGTTTCGACCGGCACACGCCAGATTGGCTCTACTGCCAAGCCGTTTGTGTTCTCGCTGGCTATGCAAAATGGCTTCACCCCTTGCAGCACCGATTTTGATAACTCTACCCGCGGCTTCGGCAATTGGCAGCCCCGTGGCGGTGGCCATGGCCTTGGATCCCATCCGCAATTGCGCGATGCGCTTGCCGTGTCGAGCAACTGGATTCCGCCACAAATCTTGCTCCGACTGGGCGCTCCTGCACTTGTGGATGCCCTGCATAACGATTTCGGCATTACGTCGAAACTCGACTCCACGCTCACGCTGGCACTTGGCTCGTGCGAAATTTCGCTGCTCGAAATGGTGTCGGCCTACTCGGCATTCGCCAACTATGGGCAGCGCTCACTGCCATTGATGGTGAGCCGCATCTGCGACAACCGCGGCAATGTGATAGCGGAGTTCTTCCCCAAGCAGAACCAGGCCATCAGCATCGAGTCGAGCTACCGCATGGTGGATATGCTCCGTGGCGTGGTGACCCGTGGTACGGGCCGCCGTCTGGCCGAGTACAATTTCAAGGGCGATGTGTGTGGAAAAACCGGCACCACCAACTATAATGCCGATGCATGGTGGGTGGGCTTTACGCCTGAAATTGTGTGTGGCGTGTGGTTTGGCGGCGAGGACCGCTATATCCATTTCCAGAGCACTGGCGAGGGACAAGGTGCCGCGGCAGCACTTCCAATATTCGGCAAATTCTTGCGGAAGGTGTATAACAGCAAGGCGCTTCCATACGATGAAAATGCAAAATTCGTTATTCCGTCAGACTTCAAGATGTGTGGTGAAAGAATCTACGACAATGAAGGCGGCGTGGTTCACGAACATTCTGGCTCGGGGAATGGCGAAGGTGGCGAAAAACAGCACCAGGAGGCCGTGGCGGCTGAAGACCAGTCGGCTGTGAACGATATGTTTAATTAGCCGCGTATGAGCTATACAGGCTCAATGCCTGCATAATATATAGAAGGAGTGAGTGCCGAACCATGTGGTTCGTGACACTCACTCCTTCTTTTATGATGCGCTTACGCTAATGCGCGCGTGCTATGCTCAGAAATT
>JBNMJK010000078.1:0-11023 GCA_050873765.1 Sodaliphilus sp. | reverse complement strand
GGCTGCTGGTTTGGTGCGTAAGAATCAACTTGTGAAGATTCATGCCAATGGCACTATCACCAAGAAGCTCGAAGTTGAAGCTAATGCGTTCTCAAAGAAGGCTGAAGAAGCAATTGCAGCAGCCGGAGGTACAACTGCAAAAGTATAATAACTGATGAAACTCATTCAAACATTAAAAAACATCTGGAAGATTGAAGAGCTCAGAAAGCGCATCACAATCACCTTCCTTTTCGTGCTTGTGTATCGATTTGGATGCCACGTGGTGCTTCCTGGACTCGACCCCACTGCTCTTCAGAGAATGCGTGAGTTCACTCAGCAGAGTGGTCCGATGCAGCTCATTGATATGTTCAGTGGTGGTGCCTTCTCCCAGGCGTCTGTTTTTGCCTTGGGTATTATGCCCTACATCACTGCTTCGATTGTGATTCAATTGCTTGGCATGGTATTGCCTCGCTTCCAAAAGATGCAGCGTGAAGGCGAAAGCGGTCGAATGAAGCTGAACCAATATACACGGTATCTCACCGTGATTATTCTTGCTGTTCAAGCTCCTGCCTATTTGCTCAACTTGAACCATCAAGTGAATGGCATTCTCGCATTTGGTTTGTTTGATATTATTTATCTCACCATTGTGTTGACTGCAGGCTCAATGTTTATTATGTGGCTCGGTGAGAAAATCACCGATAAGGGTATCGGTAATGGTATTTCAATGATTATTCTTGTCGGTATCATTGCTCGTTTCCCTTCGGCATTGGCTGAAGAGTTCACCAGTCGCTTGACCACTGCCCAGGGCGGTCTTGTGATGTTCTTAGTTGAAATCATTCTTCTGTTCGCTGTTACTGCAGGTGCAGTGATGCTTACCCAGGGTACTCGCAAGGTGCCTGTGCAATATGCAAAACGCATCATTGGCAACCGTCAGTATGGTGGCGCTCGTCAGTATATCCCATTGAAGGTGAATGCTGCAAACGTGATGCCTATCATCTTTGCCCAGGCACCGATGTTTATTCCTATCACTCTTGCAGGATTTAGCGCAAGTCAGAATGAGGACGGCTTCATGGCCTCATTCGCTCGCACATTCAGTGATATGAATGGCTTCTGGTATAATACTGTGTACTTCTTGATGATTGTGGCTTTCACCTATTTCTATACTGCTATCACAGTTCGTCCAACTCAGATGGCAGAGGATATGAAGAAGAACAGTGGATTCATTCCTGGTATCAAGCCAGGTAAGAAGACTGCTGAATACATCGACTCAATTATGTCGCGCATCACTCTCCCAGGTTCTATCTTCCTCGGTATTGTGGCTATCATGCCTGCATTTGCGCGCTTGTTCGGTGTGAATCAGAATTTCGCTCAGTTCTTCGGAGGCACATCATTGCTCATTACAGTAGGTGTTGTACTTGACACATTACAGCAAGTTGAGACTCACTTGATGATGCACCATTACGACGGCTTGATGAAGTCGGGCAAAGTCAAGGGACGCACTCAAGGTTATTAAATCAACGGATAGTTTAGTCAGATATAAAAGATGATTTATCTTAAAACTGATGAAGAAATAGAGCTTCTGCGTGAAGCTAATCTCGTGGTGGCACGCACACTTGGCGAAATGGCCAAGTGGGTGGCCCCTGGGATTACTACTCGCAAGCTCGACCAAATAGCTGAAGAGTATATTCGCTCTCAAGGCTGTGTTCCAGGCTTTCTTGGCCTTTATGGCTATCCTGCCACACTTTGTATTTCGGTCAACGAAATCGTGGTTCACGGTATTCCTTCAGGTTACACGCTTCAGGAAGGCGACATTGTGTCGATTGACTGCGGTGCTATAACCAAGGCTGGATTCAACGGCGATTCCACCTACACATTCTGCGTGGGAGAAGTGGCTGAAGATGTGAAAGCTCTTTTACGCACCACTAAAGAAGCTCTCTATGAGGGAATCAAAACAGCTGTACCGGGCAAGCGCATTGGCGATATAGGCCATGCGGTGCAGGATTATTGCGAAAAGCGCGGCTATAGCGTAGTGCGTGAAATGTGTGGACATGGTGTGGGACGAAAACTTCACGAAGATCCTGAGGTGCCTAATTACGGCAGAAAGGGTACTGGTCCTCTCATTAAAAACGGTTTATGCATAGCTATTGAGCCTATGATTAATCAAGGCAGCAAAAACATCGTGATTGAAAGAGACGGCTGGACCACTCGCACAAAAGACAGAAAACCATCAGCGCATTTTGAACACTCTATAGCTGTTCATCATGGCAAGCCTGATATTCTTTCTTCTTTCGACTATGTGAAAGAGGTGCTCGGAGATCGATTTATTTAATTTTCTTCATTATTAAAATTTAAATTACAAAATGGCCAAACAGACCGCTACTGAAATCGATGGAACTATTGTGGAAGCTTTGTCAAATGCAATGTTTCGCGTAGAATTGGAAAATGGACATGAAATTACCGCCCATATTTCCGGTAAGATGCGTATGCACTACATCAAAATACTTCCAGGCGACAAAGTGAAAGTGGAAATGTCGCCCTACGATCTTTCCAAAGGTAGAATTTCTTTTAGATACAAATAAAAAACATTACTATAATGAAAGTAAGAGCCTCAATTAAAAAACGCAC
The DNA here is from genome assembly GCA_050873765.1 of Sodaliphilus sp. GTDB lineage: Bacteria > Bacteroidota > Bacteroidia > Bacteroidales > Muribaculaceae > Sodaliphilus. The sequence continues at coordinate 8,419 of JBNMJK010000078.1, read as the reverse complement.
CCCTGACTGCAAAATCGTTCGTCGCAAGGGTCGTCTTTACGTGATTAATAAGAAAAATCCTAAGATGAAGATGCGTCAAGGATAATTTTTTAGTAATTTTGCAAAAAAATAAATTTATATATGGCAGTACGTATAGTCGGAGTTGATCTCCCTCAAAACAAAAGAGGCGTAATTGCGCTTACCTATATCTACGGTATTGGTAGAAGCGCTGCCGCCACCATCCTTGGAAAAGCTGGTGTTAGCGAAGACACCAAGGTGAAGGATTGGACCGATGATGAAGCAGCTAAGGTGCGTGAAGTCATCTCAGAAAACTATAAGGTAGAAGGTGACCTTCGTAGCGAAATTCAAATGAATATCAAGCGCCTTATGGATATTGGTTGCTATCGTGGCATCCGTCACCGTAACGGACTTCCTGTTCGTGGTCAAAGCACCAAGAACAATGCCCGCACCCGCAAGGGACGTAAGAAAACAGTTGCAAACAAGAAGAAAGCTACTAAATAATTTTAAAGTATGGCAAAAAAGACAGTCGCAGCTAAGAAGAGAGTTGTTAAAGTTGACGGAGTTGGTCAGCTTCACGTTCATTCTTCTTTCAACAACATCATTGTGTGTCTCGCTAACAGCGAGGGACAAGTTATTTCATGGTCTTCTGCCGGTAAGATGGGCTTCCGTGGTTCTAAAAAGAACACACCTTATGCAGCTCAAATGGCCGCTCAAGACTGTGCAAAGGTTGCTTACGACCTCGGCCTCCGCAAGGTTAAGGCTTATGTAAAGGGTCCTGGCAATGGTCGTGAATCCGCTATCCGCACCGTGCACGGTGCTGGTATTGCAGTAACTGAGATTATCGACGTTACTCCACTTCCACATAACGGATGCCGTCCTCCTAAGAGAAGAAGAGTTTAATATTTCATATTTTTAAGCTCTGTAATTTATTTATTTTATTTTTTCGCGAATCTCTGTCAGTGAATAGATTGCATTTTTTAACAACCTCTCTGCAATCGCGGCTGCACTGAAGCGATTCATAAAACAAACTTTAATTATTTAAAAAATGGCTAGATATACCGGTCCAAAATCTAAAATTGCCCGTAAATTGGGCGAAGCTATCTTCGGTGAAGATAAAGTTCTTGCTCGTAAGAACTACGCTCCGGGCCAGCACGGCGCCAACAGAAGAAGAAAACTCTCTGAGTATGGTACTCAGCTTCGCGAAAAACAAAAGGCTAAATACACTTATGGTGTGCTCGAACGTCAGTTCCGTAACCTTTTCAAAAAAGCTTCTTCTCTCAAGGGTGTAACTGGTGAGGTGCTTCTCCAATTGCTGGAGTCACGTCTCGACAATGTTGTTTACCGCCTTGGTATTGCTCCTACTCGTGCAGCAGCGCGCCAGTTGGTGCTTCACCGCCACATCACAGTGAACGGTCAAGTAGTAAACATCGCTTCATATCAGGTGGTGCCTGGTGAAGTGGTAGCTGTTCGTGAGAAATCTAAATCTCTTGAAGTGATTCAAGACAGCCTTGCTGGTTTTAACCACAGCAAGTATCCTTGGATTGAATGGGATGAAAACGTGAAGGGTGGCAAGATGATTAATCTTCCACAGCGTGCCGATATTCCTGAAAACATCAAGGAACAGTTAATCGTAGAATTGTATTCTAAACAGTAAAATATAACATCCATGGCTATTTTAGCATTTCAGAAACCAGACAAAGTATTGATGCTGGAAGCCGACAACACCTTCGGCAAATTCGAATTCCGTCCACTGGAACCGGGTTATGGTGTTACCATCGGCAATGCGTTGCGCCGTATCCTTCTCTCATCGCTTGAAGGCTACGCTATCTGCAACATACGCATTGATGGTGTGAAACACGAATTCGCCACTATTCCAGGCGTGAAGGAAGACGTGACCAACGTTATTCTCAACCTCAAGATGGTTCGCCTCAAGAGAGTTGTGGAAGACACCGAATTTGAAAAGGCTACCATCAAGGTTTCGGGCCAGGATGTGTTTAAAGCTGGTGACATCGGTAAGGCTCTTAATGGCTTTGAAGTTCTTAATCCAGAACTCGTGATTTGCCACATGGATCCAAGTACAAGTTTCCAGATTGATCTTAGCATCAACAAAGGTCGTGGTTATGTGTCGGCCGACGAGAATCGTAACGCCAACGACACTATCGATACTATTGCTATCGACTCTATCTACACTCCTATTGTGAATGTTAAGTACACTGTTGACAACTACCGTGTCGAGCAGAAAACCGACTACGAGAAACTGACACTCGAAATTACCACCGATGGCTCTATTCAGCCAAAGGAGGCGCTTAAAGAAGCCGCTAAAATTCTTATTCAGCACTTTATGCTTTTCTCTGATGAGAAGATAGCTCTCGACTCTACTGAGAATGAAGGCAATGAGGAATTTGATGAAGAAGTGCTACACATGCGCCAACTTCTTAAGACTAAACTTGTGGATATGGACCTCAGTGTTCGTGCTCTCAATTGCTTGAAGTCGGCTGAAGTTGAAACCCTTGCTGAGCTTGTGGTCTTTAACAAGACCGACTTGCTCAAGTTCCGTAATTTCGGTAAAAAGTCCTTGTTAGAACTTGAAGATCTCCTGGCTAACCTGGGTCTTTCCTTTGGCATGGACATTTCTAAGTACAAATTAGATAAAGAGTAATAAACAACGATGAGACATAATAAGAAATTTAATCACTTAGGTCGTAAGAATGGTCACCGCAAAGCCATGCTGGCTAATATGACTATTTCCTTGATTCTTCACAAAAGAATCTTCACCACCTTGGCAAAGGCAAAGGCACTTCGCATGTATGCTGAGCCTATTATCAACAGAGCAAAGAAAGACGATACTGCCTCTCGCCGCGTTGTGTTCAGCTACTTGCAGAACAAGTATGCAGTGAACGAACTGTTCACTAATATCTCTCAGAAGATTGCTGACCGCCCAGGTGGCTACACCCGTATCCTTAAACTTGGCAACCGTCTTGGTGATAACGCTAAGACTTGCTTCATTGAGCTTGTTGACTACAATGAGGCTATGCTCTCTGAAAAGAAGAAGCCAGCCAAGAAGGCTACTCGCCGTGGTGGCAAGAAGGCTGCTCCTAAGGCTGAAGCTGCTCCTGCACAGGAAGCTCCAGCTCAAGAGGCTGCAGAGTAATAATATGACTTTAGTGGGAATGTTCGCAATTCCCCAATAAAGATAAATTTGATTTATCCGTCTGTCAGAGATGATAGGCGGATATTTTTTGTTTAGATTCTGTGAACTTTTATGTATCTTTGTGGAAGATAAGTTGCATCTTGGCATTAAGTTAAAGCAAATTCGGCTTTCTGCTATTGATTTGCATTATCTATGTGTATAAAGCGCAACAATTATTTTTGCTTATGCTTTTTAAAATAATTCTGTTTTGCATTTGATACTTGAGATTTTAATGTGTCAAATCTTCTATACCGTTTTTATTATCCTTCTTATATGAAAAAGTTTTATCATCTTATCTTCTTATTGCTATTTAGCTTATGTAGTTTGTCGAGCTACGCTGCTACACCTAATAAAATTTGTCTGGCTTATTGTACCTATTATGGTAATATGCTCCCCGATCCGAATATCGTCACGCACATTAATTATGCTTTTGCGGAGCTTTATGTGGTGGATGGTGTTTATCAGGGCTTTAAATTACAGGGCAATGAATCACGTTTTCGGCAAGTGATGGCGTTGAAGCAGCAAAATCCCAACCTGAAAATATGTCTTTCATTCACTCACACGGTTAGTAATAGTGACAATCGACAAGGAGGTGGTTTCTCCAAACTTTCTGCATCGCCAGATATGCGGAAAAAATTTGCTGCCGACTGTCTTGCTTTTTGCAAAAAATGGAATCTCGACGGTATTGACATTGACTGGGAATTTCCGGGTATATCATGGAGTGGCCATGCTTCTGATCCTAAGTGGGATACGAAGAACTACACGTTGCTAATGAAGCAACTACGCGAAACTCTTGGTGAGGACTATATTCTTAGCTTTGCTGGCTATGTGATGGATATGCAGAATACCGATAGCGGAAAAAAATATGTTGATATACAGGCGGTTCTTCCGTATGTCAATTACATTAACATCATGACCTATGATATGGATGCCGCTCCAGCCTTCCAGTCGGCCATCATTTCCTCTAAATCGTATTACGACTGCATGTCGGCAGTAAGAACTTATGCAAAACTCGGTGTGCCATTTGAAAAAATGCTTTTAGGCATTCCTTTTTATTTGCGTCACAGTTTCGATGGCATCACCACTGTAGTGGATTACAAGCAGATAGTAAAACTACGGTCGAACCCTAATTTTGAGTTCGACTTGTGGGACGATGAAGCCCGTACACCTTATGCCCGCTATAAGGGGCAGTTTTATGGCTCTTACGATAATCCGCGCAGCATCGCTCTGAAAGGCGAATGGATTCATAGTCTTGGGCTTGGTGGTTTGCTTTATTGGGAAAACTCTGAAGATGATGCCGACATGACTTTGGCTAAAGCGTGCTGGCAGGCTATCACTAAAAATTATGATGAATGATGAAGCGTGTTTTCTTTATTCTATTGTTTGTTATTGCCGTAATGTCGGCTTTTGCTGATTCATGGATTAGAATCAACCAGTTAGGATATATTCCCAAAACGTCGAAAGTGGCAGTGTTGATGAGTGAAGATTCCATCTGCGTTTCTTCTTTTCAGCTGATTGATGCTTTCACAGGAAAAGTGGTTTACACATCTTCTTCGGTAAAGCCTACTGGAGCGTTGGGCGGTATGAAGTCAACTTTCCGTTTAAACTTCACCGATTTCACTAATCAGGGCACTTACATCATTAAATGTGGAAATGTGGCGTCGCCCATTTTCCCTATAAATGGCCACGTTTATGATGGCACTGCCGATTATGTGTTGAATTATATGCGCCAGCAGCGATGTGGCTATAATCCTTTTGTGCGTGACAGTTGCCATCAGAAAGATGCTTTCATACGCTACCATGCACAAAAAGAGGGGCGGCACATCGATGTGAGAGGCGGTTGGCACGATGCCGCCGATTTGTTGCAATACACTTCCACATCGGCCAATGCCATTTATCAGATGCTTTTTGCCTATAGCCAGAATCCAGAAGTATTCACCGACTCGTATGGTTCCAATGGCTTGCCTGGCGCTAATGGCATTCCTGATATTATAGATGAAGCTTATTGGGGACTTGATTGGCTCGACCGTATGAACCCGGAAAAGGGCGAACTTTATAACCAAATAGCTGATGACCGCGACCATATAGGCCAAAAATTACCTCAGAATGATTCGTCGGATTACGGCAGAGGACCCAATAATGGTAGGCCAGTGTATTTTGTTGATGGTAAACCGCAGCAGCGTGGCCAGTATTTGAATGCCACAATGGGTGCGGCGAGCACTGCAGGAAAGTTTGCCAGCGATTTTTCTTTCGGATCAGAGATTCTGAAGCCTTTTTATCCTAAGTTTGCTCGTAAAATTTCCAGTAAAGCCGCTGATGCTTTTCAAGTGGGCGTAGATAAGCCTGGCAATACACAGACGGTGTCGGTGGTGTCGCCTTACATTTATGAGGAGGACAACTGGGTTGATGATATGGAACTTGGAGCTGTGGAACTCTTCCGTCTGACTGCCGACAGCTCTTATCTCACAAAAGCTGTGGAATATGGCCGTCGAGAGCCCGTGACTCCATGGATGGGTGCTGATAGCGCACGGCATTATCAATGGTATCCATTTATGAATATGGGGCATTACCAAATAGCGGCAACCACTACGAATGCCCGTTTAAAGGCTGAATTTTTGCGTAATATTCGAGCAGGTATCGTTCGCACTTACGAGCGTGGATGCTCTCACCCTTTCTTATGGGGCGTGCCTGGCGTTTGGTGTTCAAACAACCTCACCACAGCTATGCTCACGCAGTGCATACTGTATCGCTCGCTTTCCGGCGACAACACTTATTTGGAGATGGAGGGCGCCCTCCGCGATTGGCTCTTTGGGTGCAACCCATGGGGCACGAGTATGGTTGTGGGGCTTCCTAAAGGCGGCGTTTATCCTCATGCCACGCATAGCAATTGGGTTTTTCAAAACATGGGCCAGCCCTACGGAGGCTTGATTGATGGCCCTGTGTATGAGACGATTTTTAAGAGTCTGAAAGGGGTGAATATCACCGACGACATTCCTTTCGTCACGGCAAATGCTTATCTTCGATTCCAGCCTGGCGACGTCGTGTATCACGACAACACGAATGACTATTCCACTAATGAACCCACCATGGACGGCACCGCCTCTCTCACATTCCCTCTGTCGTTCTACCAAAAAGAGGGTAGGGCACAGGCTGGCGTTGATGTGAAAGATGCCAATGTTTATGATGAAGGTGGAATTATTCAAGCCGATCCAAGCCAGAAGAAAATTTGTCTGGTGTTTACTTCACACGATAAGACTGACGGGGCAAGCCATATTATTTCCACATTGAAAAAGCGGAATGTGAAAGGCGCTTTCTTCTTCACCGGGAATTTTTTCGAGTCGTATCCCGATATTGTGAGGCACATTCAAGCCGATGGACATTATGTGGGCAGCCATAGTTATGGTCATCTCCTCTATGCTCCTTGGAACAATAGGGACTCCTTGCTGCTTACTAAAGAAGAGTTTGTGAATGATATGATGAAAAGTTATGGTGCCATGGGCAAATATGGCATCACTAAAGGTAGGGCTCCTTATTTTATTCCGCCTTATGAGTATTACAACAGCACCATATCGTCGTGGGCTAAGGAATTAGGCCTTCAAATCGTGGATTTCACGCCAGGCACAGCCACTAATGAGGACTACACTTGGCCTGGAATGCCACACGAAGCAGAGAAATATCGCTCCAGTAAATGGATTTTCAACAATATGATGGCCTGGGAGCGTAACCATTCGCTTAATGGCCATTTTCTGATGATTCATCTTGGCACCGATGCTGCCCGAACCGACAAGTTTTACCTCTATCTTGATAAGATTATCACCACTTTGCAAAAGAAAGGTTACAAGTTTGTAGGACTTGAGGATATGGTTGGTCTTCAATTGAAGTAGGACGTAAGATACAGAATCGGGTATGGCATGAGCCACACCCGATTCTAATTTTATTCATGAAGATGATGATGTTTTTTTTAGTAGTCTCTTTTCTTGATTCTGAAAACTCTAATACCGATCACACTCTTTTTCGGACGTAGATATTCCACGATTGGCTTAGGTTCTTTCATCACCTTTCCGCCAGTCATAGAAGCGTCTATCACCACCAGTTCGCCTTTTTCGTTTTTCACTACCATGCCCATGTGCGATATGTCCAGCCCTGGTGTCTTGCACACAAGCCCCACAAAATCGCCTTCTTGCACAGCTGCACATATGTCTTTACTGTTTAACTGCTCTTTTTTCAAGTAATACGTCTTGTGGTTGCGGTAGCCTTCCTCGTATCTTTTTATCAGGTTAAACGTTTCATCGTCCTTGAGTGCGGGATAAGCGTCGCGATGAGTACTCATAAAATTAATAGTCTTTATGAGCTCCCTTGCGCCAGGCGTGTCTTTGGTCACCTCTTCGATATTGCCGCGGCTTGTGTTGTCCACAGTCCATTCACTGATATAGTGTAGTCGGGAAGCATAACCGTTCATGTGCCCGTCTCTGTATCGGATGTCTTCAAGGTTGTTGGCGAAGTCTCTCCACGAGTAGCGGTCATTGAGAGTGGTGCGTGCTAATGCATAGAGTGTCTCTACGAAAGTCGTACAGTCGAGCTCGTCGATATTTATTGTGAGTAGCTCCTTCTCGCCTTCAAGTGTGTGTGCCACATAAGGTCGGCCCAAGAGTTCGTAAGCATAGAATGTCACAAGTTCATTGGGCGTCTTTTTCCCGCTTTTCAGTCCTTTTTCAAGCAGCGCATTAATTTCTGTGGTGTCTTTTTCGCAGTGAAATCGCATTTGGCTCATGGTGGCTGCATCGTTTGTCACAGTAGTGGTGCAGCATATCATAGCCGTAGCGAAGCAGGAGAGTAAAGTTCTTTTCATATCACCTTGTATTATATAGTTTCAATTTTTTACAAAATTAATAATTTCTTTGCATTATCCCAAACGTCTTTTTGGCGCAAAAAAATCAGTTTTGGCTGGCAATCGAGCCTGCGTACGTGCGGCGATCGCTTATTATTGTCAATCCTTGTTTTTATGTGAAACTCTCTTGAAAATGCACGAAAAAGGGCGTGAAAACATAGAAAAACATAAAAAATGCACTTTTTTTTGAATTTTTCCTCGAAATATTTTGGTGTTAAGTCAAAAAGGTGTAACTTTGCACTCGCTTTTCGGGGGTAACCCGTTACGGAGAGCGAAGGTCATTGAAATGTTGCAGTTATCTGACAAGTAGTAGTACAAGAGATAAGAGAGCGAACAAGATG
>JBNMJK010000077.1:0-11054 GCA_050873765.1 Sodaliphilus sp. | reverse complement strand
TTTTATGGCTGCACTGGCTTGACGAGTGTGACCATCTCAGAAGGCGTGACCAGCATCGAGAAGAGTGCGTTTGAAGGCTGCACCGGCTTGACGAGCGTGACCATCTCAGATGGCGTGACCAGCATCGGGGATTATGCGTTTTATGGCTGCAGCGGCTTGACGAGTGTAACAATTCCTGGTAATGTGACTAGCATCGGGTGGAGTGCGTTTTATGGCTGTGAAAGTTTGTGTACGCTGCGAGTGGATAAAAGTAATAAAGCGTACGATTCTCGCGACGATTGTAACGCTATAATCGAAACAGCTACAAACACTTTACTATATGGCTGCAAAAGCACAATAATTCCAGGCAGCGTGACCAGCATTGGGCGATATGCGTTTTGTAACTGTACCGGCTTGACGAGCGTGACCATTCCAGGCAGCGTGACCAGCATTGGGGCTTGTGCGTTTGAAGGCTGCAGCGGCTTGACGAGCGTGACTATCTCAGGCAGCGTGACGAGCATTGGGTATGGTGCGTTTAGAGGCTGCAGCGGCTTGACGAGCGTGACCATCCCAGGCAGCGTGACCAGCATCGGGGATGATGCGTTTTCTGGCTGCAGCGGCTTGACGAGTGTAACCATTCCAGGCAGTGTGACCAGCATCGAGCAGGATGCGTTTGAAGGCTGCACCGGCTTGACGAGCGTGACCATTCCAGGCAGCGTTACCGTCATCGGGTATGGTGCGTTTAGAGGCTGCAGCGGCTTGACGAGTGTAACCATTCCAGGTAGCGTAACCCTCATCTGGGATTATGCGTTTATAGGCTGCACCTGTTTGAAATTGCTTAAAGTGGATGCTGTAATGCCACCTCTATGTATTAATAATGATGCTTTTTCTGAGGAATGTTACAAAACCTGTGAATTGGTCGTTCCAAGTGAATCGTTCGATCGCTATAAGACTACATCTACTTGGAGCTATTTCTATAAGATAACAACCTCTGGGATTACTGACGCCAAGGCTGATGTGGTGAAGGTGGCGGCTGCAGATGGTGCCATCACTGTTAGCGGTGCTGCCGATGATGACGTGGTGGAAGTGTATGGCATGAATGGCGTGCTCGTTTACCGTGGAACAGACAAATCCGTGACCGTGCCATCGGCAGGCTTCTACGTGGTGCGTGTGGCAGGCCAAACCTATAAAGTGGCAGTGAATTAAACTTGAACGGCTCACAGCATGAGCTGCTACAAAGTAAACGCATTGAGCGGTGCACATGAGATAGCGCATCGCCCAATGTGTTATTTGTTAGCTCCTCATTTTTGTGTAGTATTGTTAATATATGTTAAATATTAGCATTTTTCTTGGGAAATGTATGTTTTATAACATAAAAGTAGTAACTTTACATCGGTTTTTCATGGTATTAGTTTTTAAGGTTATGAAATTCTTGGCGTCGTGATGACGGTTTTTATTTCATTTTGTTTAAGGTTTATGTTAATGGTATTAGAAGGTTAATTAGTTAAGCAATCCCCGATAGTGATATCGAGGATTATTTTTTTCAAAAACATTAAGAGCCTCTGTTCGCCGACGAATAGAGGCTCTCTTTATTGGGATATGCAGGGCGGACGCACAGACCGTGCTCCCTACACTGAATTGTGACTATGCACAGCCTTCCGAGTACGGTGTGCGTTATTTCAGTTCTTCAATTCGCAACTTTTTAGGGCCGTTCATTGCCACCCTCATGCGTGCGCTGAAAGTTTTGTCGGCGCGCTTCCAGCTTACGCTGAACCAGTGGTCGCCTTCGTCTGCCACACTTTTCAGCTCATAGCGCACGCGCTTACCTTTATCGTCGGTAGCTTCCGAGGGGCCACCGTTCATTTCGGTGAGCTGGCTGAGCACCTTGTTCGTGGCATCGCCACCAATGCTTGTGCTCACGTTGGCGCCACGGTTTAAGGCACGCACATATTCAGCCATCACACGCTTCACAAAAGGCTCGGCATCTTTGTCGATATTCACTGCTGGTGCGGCATTGCGTGCATGGCGAAGGCTGTCGGCGCGCTTCTCCATCAAGGTGTCGAGGGCCAGCATGTGGCGTGTTTGCGCGTCATACACAGAGTCGGCGCGGCGCACCGAGTCGATGGAGTCTTGCTTGGCTTGGGCAGCTTTTTCTTCAGCACTTTTTCCGCAGGCATTTCCGCCCATCATCAGTGCCAACACTGAAATCATCAATAAATAAAAACTCTTCTTCATAGTGATATAAAGATATAAAAGCGGACGCACGGTCCTATAAAAAAGGGGTGATTGTGCGTCCGCGCTATTTCATGAGATTAACAAATCGCTTACCAAACGATGGCACGCTCGGCTGGAGAGAGCCACATCTTGTCGCCCTCCTTCACACCAAAGGCGTCATACCAGGTGTCGATGTTGCGCAGTGTGGCATTCACACGATTGCGGCCAATGGAGTGAGGGTCGCTCTTGGTTTGCTGATAGATAGCTTCATCAGTCATGTGCTCAGCCCAGATGCGGCCGTAGCTCAAGTAGAAGCGCTGAGTGGGTGTGAAACCGTCGATCTTCTTGCCCTGCTGGTATTGCTGAGTGGTTTTAAACGCGTCGAAAGCGATGCGAAGACCGCCCTGGTCGGCAATATTCTCGCCCAAAGTGAGATGCCCATTGGCCTTGAGGTCGCCCACCACAGTGATTTGGTCGAACTGTGCAGCAAGTTTTTCAGCAGCAGCCTTAAAGCGTTCGCTGTCGCCAGCGGTCCACCAGTCCACCATATTGCCATCAGCATTGAAGTTGCGGCCCTGATCGTCGAATCCGTGAGTCATTTCGTGGCCAATCACCACACCAATAGCGCCATAGTTGGTGGCATCGTCGGCGTTCACATCGAAGAATGGCGCTTGAAGAATAGCGGCAGGGAAGCAAATTTCGTTGGTGGTGGGGTTATAGTAGGCGTTCACCGTTTGAGGAGTCATACCCCACTCGCTCTTATCTACAGGCTTGCCGAATTTATCCAAATTGCGGCGAGTCTCCACCAAAGAGGCAGCAGCCACATTGTCATAGAGCGACTTGGCCGGGTCGATGGTGAGCTTGCTGTAATCACGCCACTTGTCGGGATAACCCACCTTCACAGTAAAGGAATTGAGCTTCACCAGCGCATTGATTTTAGTGGTGTCGTTCATCCAAGTGAGGTTGGCGATGCGGGTGGCGAGTGCCTTGCGGAGGTTATCAATCAGCTTCAGCATTTTAGCCTTGCTCTCGCCGGCGAAATATTTGCTCACATACAGTTCGCCCACAGCCTCGCCAAGCATACTGTTGGGGAAGCCAAGCGCGCGTTTCCAGCGTGGTTTCTGCTCCTTCTGACCGTTGATCAGCCGACCGTAGAAGTCGAAGTTGGCATTCACAAAGTCGTCGCTGAGCACGCCAGTAGAACTTCTGATAATCAAGCCAGCCACATAATATTTAATATCCTGCTCCGAGAGGGTGCTCATCAGCTTCTGTGCCACAGCCATCACCTTAGGCTCGGTGAGAATCACCTGCTTCACGCCCTTCACACCCATCAGTTCAAAATACTTGGCCCACTCAATGGCGGGATAGTCTTTCTGGAGCATATCAATGGTGTAGATGTTGTAGAGCTTATTATAGTCGCGAGCTTCGGCACGGGTCATCTCAGCCTCGGCAAACTGATATTCAATATTATAGATCACTTTTGCCGCCTTGTCGGCCTCTTTCTTCTTATAGCCGCTCAGTTGGAAAATTTTAGAAAGGTAGGCACGGTAAGCCTCTTGCTTCTTTTTACTGTCGGCATCGGTGTTCAGATAATAGTCGCGGTCGGGCAGCCCCGATGTGCCGGCGCTCAGCCACATCACATTCATGTCGCTGTTCTTCAAGTCAGCGTCCACGCCAATGCCAAAGAAGGGGTTGGCGAGATGCATGTGCTGATAAGCGATAAACGAAGTGAAGTCGGCCTTTTTAGTGAAAGCCTTCACCTTGGCAAGGTCGGCTTGCAGCGGAGCCGCGCCCTCTTTGTTAAGGCGAGTACTGTCCATGGCCAAATTATAGAGGTCGGCCACCTTCTGGCCCACGGTGCCAAATGCGTGCTTCTCCTTAGAGAGATTCTCAAAAAGTTCGCGGATTTGCTTGCGGTTGGTTTCAGCCAAGTCGTTGAACACACCATAACTTGCATACTCAGGCTTCATAGGGTTGGCCTTCAGCCAGCCACCACCAGCATACTGATAAAAATCGTCGCCTGGGCGAGCACTCAAATCCATGTCGGCCCGGTTCACACCGTGCACGGCAGAAGCGGTATCCACCACCACGGGCATTTGAGCGTCGGCAGCCAAAGCTCCTACAGCCAGAGCCGCCATCATTGTGATTTTCTTCATCATAGTCGTATTAAAAAAAATTATAATCTGTAATCGTTTTTGTCATTTAGACGAAATATTCCCCTAAAAACTACATTCAGAAGTGCAAAATTACAAAAAAATCTACTCACATCACCAGAAAACCGCCATTATTACCTTATGTGTGATGAAGATACGCAGAAAAAAACATGGTTTGTATTTGCCGCTATTCACATTCCGGCCTCACGAAATGGTGATGCGCCACACATTCGTGCACCTTACCGCCAGAAATGATAATGTGGCGGTTAGCCATACCCGAAATCACACTCATCTCATGGCTCACTAAAATGATGGTGGTGGTGCCTTTCAACTCCGCCATCATCTGGTAAAGATGTTCCTCGAATTGCTTGTCGATATAGTTTAAAGGCTCGTCGAGCACCAGCACAGAGGGCTTGGAAATGATGGCACGCCCCAGCAGAGCGCGTTGCAACTGTCCGCCCGACAGTTTGCCGATGGCGCGGTCGCGCACCTCACTCAAGCGCACCTGGCGAATGGCCTCATCAATTTGGCGCAGCTCATCTGGTGTGAAGCGATGGAGCGGGCGCACCCTCAGCCCAGAGGCCACCACCTCTTCCACCGTAATGGGAAACTGGCTGTCGATTGCGCTTTTCTGGGGCAGGTAGCCGAACTTCAGTTCAGCGACTGGCTCACCATGTGAATCATAGTATTCCACACGGCCTTTGGTGGGCTTCAGCAAATGAAGAATGAGCCTCAGAATGGTGGTTTTTCCACCGCCATTCGGCCCTGTGATAGCCATAAAATCGCTCTCGTTCACTTGGAGGTTCACATCGTTCAGCACCAGCCGGTCGGCAAAAGTGTGCGACACATCTTTAATGGATAAGATACAGGAATTTTTCATCGCATGGCTTAATTTTTTTCACTTTTTACGGACCGACGGCACAAGTGCGTCCACCACTTTGCGCAACTCGTCGGCCCAGTGCTCGCTCATGGGATTCACGTTCACTTTCCTCACGTCGAGGCTCTTGAGCAGCTCGCTGGCTTGGCGGCTGTCGATTTGAGGCTGCAAAAAAAGCACCTTTGCGCCACTATTGCGAGCAGTGTCGAGGTGAGCGCGTAAATCCACGGCGGTAGGTTCCTTGCCATTGTCAAGCGAAACTTGGCACAGCCCGTAGTCGCGGGCAAAGTAGCTCATGGTGGGGTGCCACACCAGAAACACGGTGTCGGCTCCAGCCGATTGCAGGCGTGCGGTGAACTCCTGGTCCATTTGATTGAGTTTGGCCTGCAACGCCTTATATCGCTTGGTGAAATATTTCTTCCACTTGGGATACAGCTTCACCAAATTCACATACATATTAGCCGCAATGATTTTAGCATTGCACACCGACATCCACACATGCGGATCCACATCGCCCTCGTCGGCATCGTGGCTATCGATAAAGTTCACTCCTTTTGAGGTGTCAACAATGGGCAAATCGGGGTTGTTACTCTTCACCTTGGAGAGAATGGCAAGCTCATAGCCAATGGTGCCCATCGTGAAATAGGCGTCGCTGCGCTCAATTGCCATCATCACCTTCATGTCGGGCTCGTAGGTTTCGGGGTTGCTCTCTTCATCGAGAAGACTCACCACCTCCACCTTGCTGCCAGCGATGGCCTCCAGCAGGCTGCGCTGAGGCTCAATGCTCACCACCACCGAGTGCGAGGCTTTTCTGGTGAGCCTACAGCCACCCAGTGCCAATGCCACCACCGCCAATAGGAATATGCTATGCCGAATCTTGAGTTTCAAAACAATATTAATTATTTAATACACTAATGCAAAGGTAGGAAAAATCATCGATTTAATCAAAAAGCAAGAGGATGTGTCAAAAACGCCGCATCCTCTTGATAATTTAATCAGTGCTGACGCGAAATATCGCGCCCCTACTGTATATTGCTACTGTTTTATTGCTACTGTTTTTATTATGACAAGCCGTTGAATCCTATATTTTGCACCCTTGATTGGTGGGGCGAAGTTTGTCGGTGTCCCCTACTTCAGTTCCACAATCAGGGTGGAGAAGGCATTCATACTGACCTTGCCATTTTTGAGCGAGGCTTTTCCGGTGCTCGACAGCACCTTTTTCACTTCGCCCTCCACAGCCAGCACCTGTTTTTTATCTGAGGGGTTCAGCGCCACAAGCACCCGCTGGCCGGCTGCACTGCGCACATACACCATAGGATAAGCCGCTCCGCCTTTCACGTTGAGGAGCTTCCAGTCGGCATCGTTACCAAGAGCGGGATTATCGGCTCTGAGTTTGAGCAGCGTGCGCACATAGTTGAGCAGCGAACCCTTGTCGGCCTCCTGCGTCTCAACGGTGAGTTTGCCATTCTCGGTGTCGATGGGGAAATACAGTTTGGTGGCGTCGGCCACGGTAGAGAAGCCAGCGTTGGCGCCATTGGTCCACTGCATAGGCGTGCGTGTGCCTGCACGCTCACGGCTGCCTTCCTTCGACGGCAGATTCATCTGATATTTCATACCAATCTCATCGCCATAATAGATAAAAGGCACACCGGGCATGGTCAGCGAGAAAGTCATCGTCACTTTCAACTGCTCAGGCGTGTTGCGTGTGCCCACATTCGGGCGCTGGAAATCGTGGTTGGCGGTAGGAATGGCTATGTAGCCGTCGTTTTTGGTTTTTGCATAATTTTCGGCATACACATCGATAAACTTCTCCAGATTGCCCTTGCCGGCTCGGTCGAAGAAACATTCCTTGTCGGGGTTCGGGTTGTTGCCCTGCCATGGAGTGCCTTTGGGGAAGAACAGTGTGGAATAGCACTTTTGGCCGATGTGAATCATAAAGTCGATATTAAAGCCGGCAGGAATCGACACTTGCGGATTACACCACTCACTCACCAAAATGTGGTCGGGATAATTCTTGTCCATCCAAGAGCGCATCTCGGCCCACAGTGCCTTAATGGCTTTCTTGTCTTTGTCGCCCTTCACTAATGAGGCCGCCATATCCACTCTGAATCCGTCCACGCCCTTGTCCATCCAGAAGGCCATGATGTTGCGCAACTCGCGGCGCACGGCTTGTGGGCCAGGGGCATCGCAAGGCTGCTCCCACGGGTGCTTGGGGTCGGGATTGGCGTAGCCATAGTTGAGCGCGGGCTGGCACATGTAGTAGTTTTTTTCGTAGTATTTTCCACGAGGAGCGTCGGCTTCCACCCATTTGCCGCGTTTGCTCACGGCAGGATCAGCCTCGAGTTTGCGCTCGGCTATAATTTGCACTTCCTTTTTAGGAATGTCGTTGCTCCAGATATAGTAGTCGCTGTAGCGCATATCGGTGCCTTGTGCCGACTCCTTGAACCACTGGCACTGGTCGCTCGAATGGCCAGCCACCAGGTCGAGCAGCACACGAATTCCGCGCTTGTGTGCCTCATTCACCAAGTTCACCAAGTCGGTGTTGGTGCCAAAGCGTGGATCCACTTTATAAAAGTCGATAATATCGTAGCCACCGTCGAACCAACCCGACACAAACACGGGGTTGAGCCATATCACGTTCACACCCAAGCTCTTGATATAGTCGAGCCTGCTGGTGATGCCAGGAATGTCGCCGATGCCGTTGCCGTCGGTGTCTTGATAGCTTGAAGGATAAATTTGGTAGGCCACCGCATTGCTCAGCCATTGAGGGCCTTTATTGCCGGCAAATGCCATCAGGGGCATAGCTGCCACGGCCATAGCCATACACGTTTTCTTAAGAGAAATAGTCATTTGTGTAACAAAAAGATTAATAGTTGAAGGTTTGTTATAAGCGCGTTTTGCCACCTTTCAGCGCATAAACGCCACACAAAGATAGTAAAAAAGTTAAATATTACCAACGCCGGCCTAAATCCGTCGCGCAGGAATTGGCTATTCGCAGTTTTTGCTATAACTTTGTGTGATATATATTGTAGTGGCAATCCGCCACTATGCTCACAACTAACTAATTTTTATGTTTAGCCCGGCTACCCGGGTCCGGCAACAAAACAAATTCAAAAACATTATGGCAAAACAAGAAGACGTTTTCAAAAAAATTGTATCACACGCTAAAGAGTATGGTTTCGTGTTCCCTTCAAGTGAAATCTACGACGGCCTCGCAGCTGTTTACGACTATGGCCAAAACGGCGTGGAGATGAAAAACAACATTAAGCGCTACTGGTGGGAAGCAATGACACTGCTTCACGAGAACATCGTGGGCATTGACTCCGCCATTTTTATGCACCCCACCATCTGGAAGGCAAGCGGACACGTGGACGCGTTCAACGACCCCTTGATCGACAACCGCGACTCGAAGAAGCGCTACCGCGCTGATGTGCTGATTGAAGACGAAATCGCAAAATTCGACGATAAAATCAATAAAGAGGTGGCTAAGGCCGCTAAGCGTTTCGGTGAGAGCTTCGACGAGGCTATGTATCGCCAAACCAACCCTCGCGTGCTTGAACATCAGAAAAAACGCGACGACTTGCACCAGCGTTACAGCGACGCTATGAATGCCAACGACCTCAAGGAACTGCGCCAGATTATCGAGGACTATGGTATCATTGATCCTATTTCCGGCACCAAGAACTGGACCGATGTGCGTCAGTTCAACCTCATGTTCAAGACGCAGATGGGCTCGAGCGCCGACTCCACTATGGACGTGTATCTCCGCCCCGAAACAGCGCAAGGCATCTTCGTAAACTTCCTTAATGTGCAGAAAACCGGCCGCATGCGCATTCCTTTCGGTATCGCGCAAATCGGCAAGGCTTTCCGTAACGAGATTGTGGCGCGCCAGTTCATTTTCAGAATGCGTGAGTTTGAACAGATGGAAATGCAATTCTTCGTGCGCCCAGGCGAGGAACTGAAATGGTTCCAGACTTGGAAGGAAACCCGCCTCAAATGGCACAAGGCCCTGGGCATGGGCGACGATAAATACCGCTTCCACGACCACGAGAAGCTCGCCCACTACGCCAACGCTGCCACCGACATCGAATTCAAGATGCCGTTCGGATTCAAGGAGGTGGAGGGCATTCACAGCCGCACCGACTTCGACCTGAGCCAGCATGAGAAATTCTCCAAGAAGAAAATCCAATACTTCGACCCAGAGCTCAACAAGAGCTACACTCCTTATGTGATCGAAACCTCTATCGGCGTGGACCGCATGTTCCTTTCTGTGCTCTGCTCAAGCTACGACGAGCAGACACTTGAAAATGGCGACACGCGCGTGGTGCTGCACTTGCCTAAGGCTTTAGCCCCTGTGAAGTGCGCTATCCTGCCTCTGGTGAAGAAGGACGGACTTCCTGAAAAGGCTCATGAAATTATGGACCTGCTCAAATTCGACTTCACTTGCCGCTACGACGAGAAGGACTCTGTGGGCAAGCGCTACCGCCGCATGGACGCCATAGGCACGCCTTACTGCATCACTATCGACGGTCAGACGCTGGAAGACAACACCGTCACTATCCGCGACCGCGAAACGATGGAGCAGCAGCGCGTTTCAATCGATGAGCTGCACACCATCATCAGCCGTGAATGTAGTCTGAACAACTTGCTGAAGAAGCTTGTGTAATAAGGCGAAATTGCCTTTTGCACGCTCTTTTAAATATTCAAAATGAAAAGATAATGAAGAAACTACCCTTATTAGTAATGCTGGTGGCCGTGATGGGCGCTGTGTTCTCCGCATGTACGGGCGATAGCGATGACATCGACACCGTGTGGCGCGATGCCAACCTGAAGTTCTACCAGGAGCAGCTACAGCTCAAGGACGAAAGTGGGCAGGCTTACTATAAACTGATTGTGGCGCCTTGGGATCCGAATGCGCAGGTGCTGATGCACTGGTTCAACGACCCGAAGACCACAGCTGAAAACCTGTCACCTCTCTATTCATCTACGGTGGACGTGAAATACCGCCTCACCACTTACGACGGCACCGCACTCGACTCTTCGTTCAACTTGACGCAATCTTACGGCGACAGCATCTACCGCACCAATCACACAAGTGTGGTGAGCGGCTGGCCTATCGCCATCACTAAGATGCACATTGGCGACAGCTGCCGCGTGGTGGTTCCCTACACTCAGGGATATGGCAACTACAATTATGGCAACATCAAGGCCTACACCACTCTGGTGTTCGACATCAAGCTCGTGGGCATTCCCTATTACGAGGCAAAGCCTTAACGGCAACGGCCTAATTGAGGTGTAATTTTTTTCACCTTGCAGCTATACATAAGTCAGAAGCACTGAAGCAAATGCAGTGCTTCTGGCTTATTTTCGTTGTGGCTGGAGCCTCTTCACGCCACACACGCCCCATCTCTCACTGCCCTACATTCGATAATAGATGAATAAATATCAATAATTTTTCTTAAAATCGGCACGCCCAGCCATTTAATCCGCCACGAATGATTATCTTTGTAAAAAACCATCGTCATACAATTTTATAGGTGAACATGAAAAGATTTTTATTATTTTTATCGGTTATATTTTTATCGCTATCCACCACCATGGCTTTTTCGCAATCGAAAAAGGAAACCGTGAGAGTGGTGGTTACGCCAAATTCCAAATCTGTAAACCCTATTCACACTGGAATACCCGACTCTCTACATTTCACCAAAGGCAGTGAAGTGCGGTTTGAAATAGTGCTCTACGATGCCGACAGGCAGGTGAGCCCGTCATCGGTCACCTACACTTTCAACGAAGACAAAATGACGCCTACTGCAAGTGCCGCCCTTGAGGTG
>JBNMJK010000076.1:0-11101 GCA_050873765.1 Sodaliphilus sp. | reverse complement strand
CAAGTTGGTGGCCGACACTTTCACTGATGCGTTGGTGAGGCGTAATGCCTTAATCCATGGCTTTGGAATATCGTAGGTGAGCGACACTTCCTTCAGGCGGATAAAGCCGCCATCAGCCACACGGGCAGTGCTGTAGTTGTAAGCGCTATAGCCTCGGCTCAAATAAGTGTCGGCATAGTACTGACGACGTGAAGCAATCACAGGAACTGAGGTGTAGGCCTCATCGCCTGGCATCACCCAGCGGTTCTTGAATTCCTTAGGCATTGCGGTAAGATCGCTGTAGCCGTAAGAGAAGTCTGGGCTAAGGCGGAGCTTATTGCCGAAGGAGTAGGTGCAGAACACATTGAGGTGAAGACCCTTCCAAGAGAAACTGTTGTTGAAACCGCCAGTGATGGTTGGATCCACAGCGCCTTCATATTTGAGGTTCTTCTTCAGAAGTTCGGCATCGAACTGCTGGAAGTTGATCTGGTCGTACGACGACACCTCGCCGGTGGTTTCATTAATCACCTGTGGCAGACCGTGAGAGTCAAGACCCACAAACTGATAAGAGAAGAGGGCACGCACTGGGTAGCCTTCAAGAGCGAAACCGGTGCCTTGGATCAAGTCCATAGCGCGAGAGCGCGACACGAGCTTGGTGATCTTATTCTTTGCGTAAGCGAAAGTGATGTCGGTGGTCCAGTTGAAACCATCAGCAGCTTTCGACTGAATGTTGTGTGTGGTAAGGGTGAACTCCACACCGTGTGAAGCCATCTCTGCCACGTTGGCATATTTCATTGTCTGACCACCCACACCTTCAGTGTAAACGCGGCCAATCAGGTCGAAGTTGTTACGCTTGTACCAGTCGAACACAAAGTTGATGCGGTTGTGCACGAAACCGAGGTCAACACCAAGGTCGAACTCATGCTTTTTCTCGTAGGTGAGCTCGCTGTTGGCAAGGCCTGAAAGCTCAAGACCAATCTGCTGGCCATCGCTCTCCTGGTTCCAGATGCGGTTAGGATAGTAGAGCGCCTCAGCGTTGGCGTAAGAGGTAGGACCAGTCTCAGCGGTCAGTGAGTAGGAAGCACGGAGCTTAGCATAGGTGAATGCGCCGCTCTTGCAGAATGGGGCTTCGCTGAAGAAGCTTTCCTGGTGAGCATTCCATGCACCCGACACGTTCCAAGTAGGAAGCCAGCGGCTTTGCGTGGTCTTACCCATCTGGTTGCTGCCTTCGTAACGGAGAGTACCGGTGAGCACGTAGCGCATCTTGTAGCTATAGTTGGCAGTGCCGAAGTAAGCGAGGTTGCGGCGATAGGTGCGCTGCTCGCTGTAGTAGGCACTGTTTTCTTCCTGCATCTGCTTGAAGAGCTTGCTGTTGATGAAAGGCAGGTTACCGTTGGCGTAAACCAGACCCCAGCCGTCGAACGACTGAGAGTGACGGTCAACACGGCTTGCCTCCATACCACCCATAGCGTTCACAATGTGGTCAGAACCAAATTTGCCGTTCCAGTTCACTGTGCCACGGAACACGTATTGCGACACATCATATTTATTGTGGAACAGCATACCGCCCTTAGGAAGCACGGTTTCTGGAAGCGCATTCTCCACATCGGGGTCGGTGTAGAGGTAGGTGTTGGAAGAGCGGATAATAGCGTCTTCTGGGTCGATACCAGCACGGTAAGCGCGAGCCTGGTTACTGTTTTCAGTAACGAAGTGGTTCTGCTCAGAATTGCTGTAACGATAGTAGCCAATCATATTCACTTCCACAGTGTGGTTAGCGTTCATAATAGGCTTGATATTCAATTCACCTTGGAACTTCAAGTCGGTCACGTTCAAGTCAATCCAGTTGTTCTCGAGCTCGTTGAAGATATTGAAGTCGGTGTAGTTGCGACGATAATACACGTTAGGGTCGAGCGTACGCGAAGTGTTCATTGCGTAGCTGAATGGGTTGATATCGAATGAACGGCTCACCGAACCATTCACCACGTCGCTCTGCTGGCTGATGGTGCCAGGAGCCTTTTGCTTACGGAAGCTGTCGGAGGTGAGCAACTTCACACGCACGCGGCTTGAGAGGTTGTAGAGGGCGTTGGCGTTGAATGTGTAACGCTCCACGCTCGACGACTTGTACCATCCTGGATCGGTCATCACAGATGCAGAGGTGTAGAAAGAACCCTTGTCGGTACCGCCAGAGATGCTCACAGCGTGGTTTTGCATCACGTTGTTGTTGAAGAGCAAGTCGAACCAGTCGGTGTTGCGGAACTCAGCCTCGCGCAGGTAAGCGTTCTTGGCCTGGGTGGTGTTGGCCAGTTCGTAGTGGCCTTCGCCTGTGATTGGGTCCACAATGTAGTTGTCGAGCATATTATACATGCGGCCATACACACCAGTGCGGCTGCCGCTCTTGAGCGATGCGAACTCAAGCCAGCCCTTTTGCTCCATCTCCTTATATATACCCATCTGCTCTTGTGAGTTACAGATGTTGTAGTCGCGATAGCTTGGCTTCATACGGTAAGTGAACTCACCTGTATAATTAATAGATGTGTGACCGGAGCGGCCAGTCTTGGTGGTGACCACAATCACACCAGCCATTGCCTTTGCACCATAGATAGAGGTGGCGGAGCCGTCCTTCAGAATCTGGAAGCTCTCGATATCGTCGGCATTGAGGCCTGCGATAGCAGAGGAGATAAGGGTAACGGCATCACCCGATGAAAGGTCGTCGGCGGAAAGCTCCACGTTGTCGGCAAGTTCCACACCGTCCACAATCCAGAGTGGCTTAGAGCTACCATAGATAGATGTGGCACCACGCACACGAATCTTTGGTGCGGTACCGAACGTACCCGACACGTTTGACACCTGCACGCCCGAAACCTTACCTTCCAAACCGCGGCTAATATCAGCCACACCTGAAAGCTTGGTCTTGTCGGCATCGATCTTTGCAGTTGCACCGGTAAAAATACGGGAGTCAACTTTTGCCATACCGGTGACTACCACACCGTCCAAAACTTGACCCGACACCTTCAAAGTAATTTTCATTACTCCGCTCTTTACTGTCACCTCTTGCTTCTCGTAGCCCACATAGGTAACCACGATCTGAGATTTGCTGTTAGGCACAGTGAGCGTAAACTTACCATCAATATCGGTGGCAACACCATTTGAAGGCTTGCCCTTCTGGATTACAGAAGCACCGATTACCGCTTCTCCGTTCTCGTCCTCAACCACACCACTCACTTTAAACTGAGCGGCCATAGCCAATGTGGAGGCAGCAAAAACAAAGAGCAATAGTAACTTTCTAAAACTCATAAGCACTGATAAATTTTAATTATTATATTACGTTTTGTTAAAATCACATAATAATTTGCCAATCAACTTCTTAACTAACTAATTACATATCAACCAACGCATGCCCCTATCAGGAAAGAGCATGTATGGCTTCACATTGATACTAATTTGCGACTTTTAAGCGTTTCTTAACAAATATATAACATTCAGGCTGCAAAGGAAACGATTTTTTTTCAAATATGCTAATTTTATAAGCAAAATTTACCTATTTTTTAAAAAAAAGCAAGTGGAGGCACGCATTTGCTAACACTTAACTATGTTTGAAGCGCATTTTAATTACACCCACCAATTGTTAAAAACATAAACTTTTGCTATATTTATTCATAAAAAGCTATCACAAAATGCAAAATCACGGATAATAGCCCTATCAAAATGGTGGTGAGCATAGCAAAATGACACTCACGCTCGGCAAAAGCTGTGGGCAAGGCGCCTTTTCGGGAAAAAGGACTGACTTTGGCTTGAAGAATCCGCTTAAAGATTGTAACTTTGTAAGGAATTAATCACACACACATTTATTAATATATAATGGAAGTTGTTTACGAAGACAATCACCTCATCATCGTGAATAAGGCGTGCGGCGAAATCGTGCAGGGCGACCGCACGGGCGACGAGCCTCTGGTGGAGACGCTGAAGCGGTGGATCAAGGAAAAATACCACAAGCCCGGCAATGTGTTCTGTGGCGTGACGCACCGCATCGACCGCCCCACGTGCGGATTAGTGGTGTTTGCGCGCACCAGCAAGGGGCTGTCGAGAATGAACGAGCTGTTTCGCAAGGGCGATGTGCACAAAACCTACTGGGCCATTGTGAAAAATCGTCCACCCAAGCAGGCCGACACCCTCACCAGCTACCTGCTGCCCCACGAGAAGGGCAACCGCACCGAAGTGCTGCGCGCACCGCGCGAAGGAGCGCAAAAGGCGGTGATGAACTACAGGGTGATTGCCGAAGGCGACCGCTACTGCCTGCTGGAGGTGGACTTGCTCACCGGGCGCAAGCACCAAATCAGGGCACAGCTCAGCAGCATAGGCTGCCCCATCAAGGGCGACCTGAAATACGGCGCGCCACGGAGCAACGTGGGTGGCGGCATATCGCTCCAGAGCCACCGCATCTGCTTTGAACACCCGGTGAGCCACACCATGGTGGACGTGACCGCCCCGGTGCCCAACGAGCCATTATGGAAGGCGCTCGCCGAAGAGGCCGCGAAAAGGCAAGCGAGAAGCGAGGAATAACGCACCACTGCCCCACTCTTCCTCCTCCCCACGCCCCCTACTTCAAAAAAAATATGTATATTTGCACATAGAATAAAATTTTCAAACACATTATTATAATTATATTTTCACTTATTAGATAAACTATTATGGCAAATCCTGAGTTCAAGTACGCTCCCATGTTTCAACTGGGACCCGACAAAACTGAGTACCGCCTGCTCACCAAGGAAGGTGTGAGCGTTGGCGAATTTGAAGGTAAGGAAATTCTCAAAGTCACTCCAGAAGCACTCACGCTCCTGGCACAAGAAGCTTTCCACGATGTGGAATTCAAGCTCCGCCGCGAGCACAACCTGCAAGTGGCTGCTATCCTGAGCGACCCTGAAGCATCGGAAAACGATAAATATGTGGCGCTGCAATTCCTCCGCAACGCCGAAACCGCCGTTAAGGGCGTGCTCCCCTTCTGCCAAGACACCGGCACCGCCATTATCCACGGTGAAAAGGGACAGCAGGTGTGGACCGGCTTTGAAGATGAGGAAGCCCTCTCACACGGCGTTTACAACACTTTCACACACGACAACCTGCGCTATTCGCAAAATGCGCCTCTGAATATGTACGACGAGGTGAACACCAAGTGCAATCTGCCCGCGCAAATCGATATCGAGGCTGTGGAAGGCGCTGAATACCGCTTCGTGATGGTGGCCAAGGGTGGTGGCTCAGCCAACAAGACCTATTTCTACCCAATGACCAAGGCCACGATTCAAAACGAAGGCACACTGCTGCCTTTCCTCGTGGAGAAGATGAAGACGCTCGGCACCGCAGCCTGCCCTCCCTATCACATCGCATTCGTGATTGGCGGCACCAGCGCTGAAAAGAACCTGCTCACCGTGAAGCTGGCTTCTATCAAATACTACGACGAACTCCCCACCACCGGCGATGAGACCGGCCGCGCTTTCCGCGACATCGACCTGGAGCAGAAGTTGCTCAAGGAGTCGCAGAAAATTGGCATGGGCGCGCAATTCGGCGGCAAATACTTCGCTCACGACATTCGCGTGATTCGCTTGCCTCGCCACGGCGCTTCCTGCCCTATCGGTATGGGCGTGAGCTGCTCTGCCGACCGCAACATCAAGGCTAAAATCAATAAGGACGGTATCTGGATTGAGAAGATGGACGAGAATCCTACCGAACTCATTCCTGCCGAGCTTCGCAATCCGGGCGAAGGCACCAAGGGCGTGGAAATCGACCTCGACAAGGGCATCGACGCTGTGCGCGCCGAGCTCACCAAATATCCTGTGAGCACACGCGTGAGCCTGAAGGGCACCATTATCGTGGCCCGCGACATCGCACACGCCAAGCTGAAAGCGCGTCTCGACGCTGGCGAGGATCTGCCACAGTACTTCAAGGATCACCCAATTCTCTACGCCGGACCAGCCAAGACGCCTAAAGGCTATCCTTGCGGCTCAATGGGCCCAACCACTGCCAACCGTATGGACCCATACGTTGACGAGTTCCAAGACCACGGCGGCTCTCTGGTGATGATTGCCAAGGGCAACCGCGGACAGGTGGTGACCGATGCCTGCAAGAAGCATGGCGGTTTCTACCTCGGCACCATCGGCGGTGTGGCTGCCGTGCTCTCACAGAGCAGCATCAAGAGCATCGAGTGCGTGGAATATCCTGAACTCGGCATGGAGGCCATCTGGAAAATCACCGTTGAAGACTTCCCTGCATTTATCCTTGTGGACGACAAGGGCAACGACTTCTTTAAGGAAATCGCTAAAAAATCTTGCCCTTGCATGAAATAATCAGTAAGATTTAGAAAATCAATATTTATTAGTGAAAGCCACCGCATTTTTTGCTCGGTGACTTTCACTTTTTTCATTTCACGCCACCTTTACCGACAGCATAGTTATCCGCCACTTTTCCCCAAAAAAGATGGCATTTTAAAGGCTAATTGTGAATAGATGTTAAATAATTGCTATATAACATAGATTTTTCGGAAAATGCTTTGCTGGAGAAAAAAAAAGCAGTACTTTTGCAACGCAAATCGCGGGATGGAGCAGTGGTAGCTCGTTGGGCTCATAACCCAAAGGTCGGTGGTTCGAGTCCGCCTCCCGCCACCAAGATGAAGACTGAACAGATAATTTTGTTCAGTCTTTTTTTATTCCCCCATCATCAAAACCTCACAAAAAAATAGTGCCGTGGGTGGTGTGCCGTAGCTAAAAAAAATGTAACTTTGCTAATGGCATATATGCCCCACCCAACTTTTTCAAACAAAAATTACACATCAGCAATATGGCGAAATTTGCCGAACTTCTTCTTCCACTTGCCATTCAAGGCACCTACACCTATCACATTCCCGATGAAATGCAGCCTCAGCTGCAAATCGGGTGCCGGGTGCTTGTGCCCTTTGGCCGCAAGAAGATCTACACGGCTATCGTGGCCATGTGCCACGACAATGAGCCTCAGGGCTACCGGGTGAAGGACATCATTTCGATGATCGACCCCAAGCCCATCTTGCGCTATCCTCAACTCAAATTCTGGCAATGGATTTCAGACTACTACCTGTGCACCATGGGGGAAGTGTATAAGGCGGCACTGCCCAGCGGACTGAAGGTGGAGAGCGAGACGTTTGTGAGCGTGAACCCCGACTACGAGGAGAGCACGCCCGGCGAACTCACCGAGAGAATGCGCACGGTGCTCGACTACGCCTCGCAGCGCGGACGCATACAGGTGAATGAATTAGCCCGGCTTACCGAGTTTAAAAACGTGGAGCACATCGTGAACAAGCTCCTCGACCTGGGCGCCATTCACGTGTCGGAACGCGTGATCGACAACTATCGCGCCAAGACGGAGAATTGCGTGAGGCTGACCATTGAACGTGGCGACGACAATGCCCTTCACAGCCTTTTCGACGAGGTGAAACGGGCAAAGAAGCAGGAGGCGCTGCTGCTCGCCTACCTCGACCTGTCGCACTGGCTGCAGAAAAGCAAACCGGTGGAAGAGGTGACGAAAGATGAATTGCTCAAGCGCTCTGGCGTAACGCAGCCAGTGCTCACCGCAGCACGGCAGCGAGGTGTATTTGAAGTGTACAAGCGCGCGGTGAATCGCTTCGCCGACCTTGGCTCCACACTCATCGACCCGCCCACGCTCACCGCCGAGCAGCAACGCGCCTATTCCGAAATACACCAAAGTTTCAAGGACAAGGCCATCACCCTGCTCCATGGCGTCACGTCGAGCGGCAAAACCGCCATTTACATGCACCTGATCAAGGACACCATCGATGCCGGAAAGCAAGCCCTCTATCTGGTGCCCGAAATCGCGCTCACCACGCAGCTCACACGCCGCCTCCGCAAGGTGTTTGGCGACAAGCTGCTCATCTATCACTCTAAATTCAGCGACAATGAGCGTGTAGATATCTGGAAGCGCCTGCTTGGCAGCTCCGACCCCTGTGTGGTGATTGGCGTGCGCTCGAGCATTTTCTTGCCATACAGTAATTTAGGGCTGATTGTGGTGGACGAGGAACACGACACCAGCTATAAGCAGCAAGACCCTGCGCCACGCTACAACGGACGCAACGCTGCCATCGTGCTGGCTTCGATGCACGGTGCAAAGACGCTCTTAGGCTCTGGCACGCCTGCCGTGGAGGTGTATTACCGCGCCACCAAGGGCGTTTATGGCCTGGTGGAACTGCTCACGCGCTACGAGGGCATACAAATGCCGCAAGTGAAAGTGGTGGATATGAAGATGGCGCGGAAGAAGCGAGAGTATAAAGGCACGTTCTCCTTGGAGCTGGTGAAAGACTGCCGTCAGGCGCTATCAGTGAAGGAGCAGGTGATTCTGTTTCAGAACCGCCGTGGCTACTCGCCCTACGTGACCTGCAAAGAGTGCGGCTGGGTGCCCACGTGCGTCAACTGCGACGTGTCGCTCACCTACCACAAGCACATACGCACCCTCAGCTGCCACTATTGTGGCTACACCATGACCATGCCAAGCCTTTGTCCGGCCTGCGGCTTGCCAGGACTTGAAATTGCGGGCTACGGCACCGAGCGCATCGAAGATGAGGTGGCAAGCGTGTTTCCCGACGAGAAAATATCACGCATGGACTTCGACACCACGCGCAACAAAAACAGCTACGACCGGATTATTGATGAGTTTTCCGCCCATAAGACCAACATTCTGGTGGGCACGCAGATGGTGACCAAGGGACTCGACTTCGACGGGGTGAGCATTGTGGGTATTCTGAACGCCGACTCCATGATCAGCTTCCCCGACTTCCGCTCCAGCGAGCGGGCGTTCAACATGATGGAGCAGGTGGCAGGGCGTGCAGGGCGTGCCCACAAGCAAGGCACAGTGCTGATTCAGACCACGCGCCCCACCCACCCTATCATTGAATTTGTGAAAAAGCACGACTATAAGGGATTCTACGAATATGAGATAGCCGAACGCCACCGCTTCAGCTTTCCGCCCTTCACGCGCATCGTGAATGTGTATCTGAAGCACCGAAACGAAGACGTGCTCACCGAAGTGAGCGTGCGCTACAGCAATATGCTCCGCGAAGTGTTTGGCAACCGTGTGCTCGGCCCGGAGCCGCCTATGGTGGCACGCGTGCAAAACTTGCACATACGCCAAGTGATGCTCAAGTTTGAGCTTGCCGCGTCGATGACCAAGGTGAAAGCCATTCTTCGCAGCATCTACGAGCAGCTTGTGGCCACCGACAGTCGCATGAAAAGCACCATTCTCTACTACGACGTCGATCCCATGTAATCCCCCGCCTCCACTTCCCCCAGACTTTCCAAAAACCGATGCCTCAATGCAAGGGGCAGTTGCCTATGTCGGTTTTTTTGGGTAAATTTGTATAGACTATTACTATAAACATATATTTTTTACTCATGCTTTCTGACATTGAAATCGCAAGAAGCACCAAGCTTCGCAAAATCAGCAGTGTGGCGCAAGACCTGGCCATCAGTGACGAACTCCTTGAGCATTACGGCCAATACATGGCCAAAGTGCCTGCCACCATTGCCGATGAATCAAAGTTCAAACACCATCACTTGGTGCTTGTCACCGCCATCAGCCCCACCAAGGCCGGCAACGGAAAGACCACCGTGTCGGTAGGACTTGCCTTGGGACTGAACAAGATAGGCAAGCAGGCTGTGGTGGCGCTTCGCGAGCCTTCGCTCGGACCGTGCTTCGGCATGAAGGGCGGCGCTGCCGGTGGCGGCTACTCACAAGTGCTGCCCATGGAGAAAATCAACCTCCACTTCACTGGCGACTTCCATGCCATCACCAGTGCCCACAATATGATTGCCGCCCTGCTCGACAATTATATCTATCAGCACGCTGCCGAGGGATTCTGCCTAAAGCAAAAACTGTGGAAACGCGTGCTCGACGTGAACGACCGCACGCTGCGCGAGGTGATTACCGGCGTGGGGGCATACACCAATGGCCCTATCTCGCAATCGGGCTTCGACATCACACCTGCCTCTGAAATTATGGCCATCATGTGCCTGGCCACAAGTGTGACCGACCTTCAGCGGCGCATCGAAAATATTTTGCTTGGCTTCACCACCGACGACAAGCCTTTCTACGTGAAAGACCTTGGCGTGGCTGGTGCCATCACCGTGCTGCTGAAAGACGCGTTCAACCCCAATTTGGTGCAGACCACCGAGGGTACTCCGGCATTCGTGCACTGTGGGCCGTTTGCCAACATTGCGCACGGCTGCAATTCGGTGATTGCCACCGAAACGGCTCTCACGCTGAGCGACTACGTAATCACTGAGGCCGGATTCGGCGCCGACCTTGGAGCAGAAAAATTCTACGACATCAAGTGCCGGAAAACTGGGCTGAACCCCGATGCCACTGTGCTTGTGGTAACCGCACAGGCACTAAAGATGCACGGTGGAGTGCCTTATGCCGATATTAAGCAGCCCAATCTTGAAGGCATGGAAAAAGGCTACTGGAACCTCGACAAGCATGTGAAGAATCTTCAGTCGTTCGGGCAGACGGTGGTTATCGCCTTCAATAAATTCATTGGCGACACCGACGAGGAGATTGAAGCCCTTCGCCAGCACTGCGAAAAAGAGTTGGGCATCGGTTTTGCCGTGAACCGCGCATTCACCGATGGCGGCGATGGTGCCAAGGAATTAGCCACTCTGGTGGCCGACACTATTGCCAGCAACCCTTCAAAGCCGCTCAAATTGGCCTACTCCGACCACGACACCGTGGAAAACAAGGTGAAGGCCGTAGCCATGGGCACCTACGGCGCTGGAAGCGTAACATTCTCTGCCGCTGCCAAAAAGGCCATCAAGCGCATCAACGACCTGGGCATCGCGCATTTCCCCATCTGCATAGCCAAAACGCAATACAGCTTCTCTACCGATGCCACAGCCTATGGTCCCACCGAAGGCTACGCATTTGAGGTGCGCGACATCGTGATCAACACGGGCGCCGAGATGATTGTGGTGATAGCCGGTCCCATTCTCCGAATGCCAGGCTTGCCAAAAGTGCCACAAGCCATGCACATCAAGCTCGATGAAAATGGCGAAATCACTGGGTTGTCGTAAATCCAGCACTAATTTCTGAGCAT
>JBNMJK010000075.1:0-11294 GCA_050873765.1 Sodaliphilus sp. | reverse complement strand
TCTTCGCCAAAAATGACAAAAAATAGATTTTGATAAAAGCATAACTATTTGACATACAGAAATAAAAAAATACCCGATTCGCAATGAATCGGGTAAGGGGCAATATATCATTTCTTCTACTTTAAATGAAAGAGCCGTGCCCCGACAAGCGCACCAATCCGGTGCAGAGCCTCGACGACTACTACAAATTCGTGGACTGGACTCAGCATGCCATGCCGTGGAGCGTGGTGTCGTTTGCCGACAGCAAGGACATTTTCACTCGCATCGACCAGAGTCTGAACTATTTCTTCTTTATCAACGACATTCCTCTGGAGGAGCTCGACGGCAAAGGCCTGTACAACAATTCTCTGCAATACTACGAGCCCTACCGCTCTTGGCTCAAGAAGATGGCGGTGTCGTGGGGGCAATACTTAAACTCGGAGGATTCGTGGAACGACGACTATCTGAAAATAGTGGAAAAGGAAGACACTTTCGGGCTGAAAAAGGGATGGTATGAGGATCCTTCGCACTGGAAGACTTTCAACCAGTTCTTCGCCCGTAAGCTGAAGAACCCGGAGCAGCGCCCCATCGCCTCTGTGGGCGACGCCAGCGTGGTGGTATCGCCTGCCGACGCCTGCTGCCAGGGCGTGTGGAGCATCGACCATGATGGCTACATCAACCAGAAAGACGGTGTGCAGATTAAGGCGAAAAAATATTCATCGATAGCTGAGCTGATGGGGCCAAGCGCCTATCGCGACGCTTTCAAGGGCGGCACGCTCACGCACTCGTTCCTTAACGTTTACGACTATCACCGCTATCATTTCCCCGTGTCGGGTACGGTGATAGAATGTAACGTGATAGATGCCGACTACGCCGTGGGCGGAAGCATAAAATGGGACAAGCAGCAGGGGCTCTACGTTCTGGACTGCGACACACCGGGCTGGCAGTCGATAGAGACGCGCGGATGCGTAGTGGTGGACACACAGGAATTCGGAAAAGTGGCATTGCTCCCGATAGGTATGATGCCGGTCACCTCCATCAACTGGTCGGACAACGTGAAAGTGGGCGCCAAGGTGAACAAGGGCGACGACTTGGGCTATTTCCTTTTTGGAGGAAGTGATTTCGTGATTATCTTCCAGGAGGGCGCGACCTACACTTCAGCCGTGCAGCCATTCAGCCACCAGCTGATGGGCGAGAAATTAGGCACGCTCACAAGCGCCAATCCCACCCACTAACCACCTCCACCCAATAAAGCCTTGCTGATTAGGGTGGCCGTAGGGGCACACGGCCCGTACGTCCGAAGCCAATATGTCGTGCCTGTTGAGCCTAATGTTTTTTACGAAGTGCAGGGGGGCAATGGTGACGTGGGTGCAGTGTTTCACATTAGTCCACATATATCTTGTGTTGATGTGCAGAAAATGTGTGGATTTACACATTTTTGGTACTTGTTTTGTGCAAAATTACACATTTTAAGCACATAGCGCAAGGGTATGGGGTAAGAAAAAGCCGCAAAAAAATGATGTTCGTCAATTGAAAAGCTGATTCATGGTGACTTCACTATGCACCAAACTATGATGCAAGCCATCTGCAACGCCATAAGTAGTAACAAAGGTAATGACCAATGAAAATTTTGTTTTGGTTGAACTTTGGAATAGTTCTAATCGCTGCCTCAGCAAGTGTTCGTAAGATTCTGTAATGCGATACTCTGATTTACTGAATTTCATCTCACACAAATGTATAATACGGTCAGCACGCTTAATGACTAAATCAATCTGGCCACCTTTCTGTTTTTCGGTTGACACTTTGCGCCATGATGACACTTCTGTCGCTATACCAGAAATTCCTAAAGCACGCTTTATACTTTCAGTATGCATAAGGCATACTATCTCAAATGTAAGCCCTTGCCAAGTTGACACTTGTCGGGATTCAAAATTATGGCTCCACCAATGTTCATCACCCGAAATATCTTGCAAGATGAATTTGTAATAAAACAAGGTGTAGAAATCAACCAAGCGATAGATTGTGTCTTTTGCCTTATGCCCAAAATTCTGACTCCGTGAGATAAAGTCACATCGTTCAAGATTGGTGAGCACACGGGTGAGGGTTCCTCCTTCCAGTCCGATTTCCTTGGATATTTGATCGCGCGACATACCGTCATGATGAGCTGCCAGGGCTTTTACAACATTTATGTATAGATCAGCACTCGAGAACAAAGCATTGTACAATTCATCAAATTCGCTCCGCATAATGCCTCCTTGCACAAAAAACAGCCGGTCAATATTCTGTACAAGACTCTCCTTTGGGTTGATCAAACTCAAATAGAATGGTATTCCTCCGAACACCATATAGCATTGCAATATTTGGTATCGGTCCCATTTGCAGTGTTTTCTTTGAAAATACTCTTCCGTCTCATGCAAAGTAAAAGGTCGGATATAAATGCTACTTGTGATACGGGCGTGCAATCCTCCCTGGTTTTCAATCAGATTGTCGACCATCCACGATGTAGCCGAACCACTGGCAATAAACACAATGTCGCTACGGCGAGCAGCCCAACCATTCCAGAAATTCTCCAACGCGGCAACAAAGCCAGACTTCTGAGTGTCAATCCAAGGCATCTCGTCTATAAATACCACTTTCTTTCGGTTGGCATCAAGTGACTCGAGATATTCTTCAAGCGCATCAAAGGCATCAAACCAATCGGCAAACTTATCTGGCTTCACACCAGAGTACTTTTTTAATGCACGCGTGAAACTTGCAAGTTGTCGCTGACGTGAAAGTTTATGCCCTCCTACAAATGTAAAATCATAGTGGCCCTGATAATACTGGTCAACAAGAAAAGTCTTTCCAACTCTACGTCGCCCATATACTATCACAAATTCAGAGCGATCCGACTCCATGACTCTTTTGAGTTCTTGACACTCTCGCTCTCTACCTACAAGCCTATTCATCATACTCATACTGTTAAATATTGAGGTATGCAAAGGTAATGAATATATTGACGAAAAGAGAAAAAATAGTGCGATTATTTACCCAAATCTATGTTTTTATATGAGATTTGGGTAAAAAATCGGCCATTTTTCGGCACTTTCGGTATGCCGCGCCCCTACCCTTATAAGACTGTTCACACGCTATCTGCCGGATTTATTTTTGTGTATATTCTTATAAAAATGGGAAAAGCGATATGAGAGCGTTGCTGTGAACGGATTCTCATATCGCTTATATTCTATGCCTTAAATCTTTATTGGCGCGGCAGGCTTTCCCCTGGCGGAATCAGTATTCCTCCTCGTCGAAGAAGAAGTCTTCATCGTTGGTGGGATAGTCGGGCCAAATATCTTCAATGGATTCATAGGTTTCGCCTTCGTCCTCAATTTCCTGAAGGTTTTCAATCACTTCAAGTGGCGCGCCGCTACGCATAGCGTAGTCGATGAGCTCGTCTTTGGTTGCTGGCCATGGAGCGTCTTCAAGTTTTGTGGCTAATTCAAGTGTCCAATACATAATATGCGATTTTTAAAGATTCATACCGTCTCTCTTTTCCCTGCGCGCTCGCGTGCGAGGGTGAGCGGAGAATAGTCTCTTTTAAAATTTCCGCAAAAATAATACTATAATTTGATATTACGCATTTTTATCCCAATAAAATTCGGGGATTCCGGCCTTTATATTGTTAAATCTTGCAAAAACGAAGAAGAAGTCGCTGAGTCGGTTGAGGTATTGGAGCACGAGTGGCGCCACATGGGCCTCATGTGTGAGGGTAATCACTCGGCGCTCTGCCCTTCGCGCCACGGTGCGGCACACGTCGGCCTGGGCACTCACAAGGCTGCCGCCGGGCAGTATGAACCCCCGGAAGGGAGCCTCCATCTGGTCGATTTCGTGCTCAAGCGTCTTCACATCGGCTTCAGTCAGTCCGTACACCACATCATCTTGCTGCTGCGGCGCGGAGGCATTGTCTGTGGCCAGGTAGGCGCCAATGTTGAAGAGTTTGTTCTGTATCACAAAAATAAGGTGCTGCAAGTCGCTGCCGTCGGTAGCGGAGGCCTGCTTCATGTGGTGGGCGAGCAGCCCAATTTGAGCGTTAAGTTCATCTACTGTGCCATAGGCCTCCACACGAGTGCAGTCTTTGGCCACGCGCTGTCCGCCCACCAGTGCGGTGGTGCCTTTGTCGCCTGTAAGGGTATATACTTTCATTGTTAGAAATTAGATGTTAGAGATTAGAAATTAGATGTTAGATGTTAGAGTTTGGAATAACCCTGCGGTAGGGACGCGGCATGCCGCGTCCGCCCCAAGATTTGGAAGTAAAGAAGAGGGACTTTTTAGAAGTTAAGAAGTAAAGAAGTTCGGAAGTTAAGACGAATGCATGAGTTATGACGACAGCGGAAGATGATTCGCTTTGGCAGTTGGTGTTGAGTCAGGCACAAGTAGCAGGCAAGGGTCAGACAAAAGCGCCAGTCTTAACTTCCCTAACTTCTTTACTTCCTAACTTTCTTAACTTTCCATTCCTTATTCCCCAATTTGTGCGCTTTCTTTGGGGCGGACGTGGCATGCCACGTCCCTACTATCCACCACTCCAAACTATCGTCTTAACTTCCGAACTTCCTTAACTTCTTAACTTCTAATTAATCCCCCCTCTTCTTCACTTCCAAACTCAATGCTTCAATGAGGGCGGGGCCATCAGCCACTTCTATGGAGCAGTCGATGTGCTTGCCTCGGGCGAATGGCGACTGGGCGGTGGCACGGAGCTGCTCAAGCTGATGGGTGTACATACCGCCTACGTTCACCACAAAAATGGGTCGGTGGTCGTCGTCGTTCACGATAATTTGTGAAAGCGTGCTGATCCACTCATCGAGCGTGCCCAGTCCGCCAGGCAGCACCACGAAGGCATCGGCGCGATCCATCATAATCACTTTGCGGTCGCCAAGGTCGTCACATTCCACCACCTCATTCACCACAGCGTCGGTGCGGTGTGCAAACCGCTTAGGCACCACGCCCACAATATGTGCTCCGGCATCGTGTGCGGCCTGTGCCACGGTGTGCATCAGTCCGGCTTTCACGCCACCATACACCAGCGTGTGGTGGTTCTCGCCCAACCATTTGCCCAATGCTTTGGCAGGCGCCTCATAGATGGCGCCGAGTCCTTCGCGCGATGCGCAATATACAGCTATGTTCATAATACGTGCTTATTAATTACGTGTTTCACTTCCTTGAAATAATACTTTCCCAGTTCGCCTGTGCCATCGTTCCTGATGCATAACTGCCCATCGGGGTGCACGTCCATGATCACACCGTCGAAGCACTCGCCCGATGGCAGTTGCCAGCAGTGCGACTTGCCGTCGGCGCGGTAGAGGTGCGCCAAATAACGGCCATGCAGCTCCTGCTGCGTGGTGCCGGCTGAAAAATCGGTGTATCGCTCAATGCGCTCATTCACCTCGCGCAG
Organism: Sodaliphilus sp.; assembly: GCA_050873765.1. Lineage (GTDB taxonomy): Bacteria > Bacteroidota > Bacteroidia > Bacteroidales > Muribaculaceae > Sodaliphilus. The sequence continues at coordinate 5,887 of JBNMJK010000075.1, read as the reverse complement.
AAGCCGCTCCAAATCGTAATCCACGCCGGTAATCATCTTGAGCGACACAGGATTAGGAGCATCGCTCACAAAACGCTCCTGATTAATGTTGATGCCCACGCCTATGATAGAATGGGCAATGGTGCCAGCGCTGAGAGTGTTTTCAATCAGGATGCCACAAATTTTCTGGTGGCGGAAGTAGATGTCGTTAGGCCACTTGATGGCAATGCCCTCTGGCACATACACGCTGAGCGTGTCGGCCACGGCAAGCGATACCGCCTCGCTGATGAAGAACTGGCGGCTTGGCTCGATGCTTGGCGTCTTCAGCAAGTAGGAGAACGCCAGGTTCTTGCCCTCCTCACTCTCCCAGCTGTTGCCACGCTGACCGCGACCGGCAGTCTGGCGATAGGTGTAAATCACCGTGCCACCCGGCAAAATTGCCGCCATGCGGCCCAGGTAGCTGTTGGTGGATTTCGTTTCGGTTACTTTGATATAGCGTGGCATATCGTATATCGTGTGATACTAATCGTCGGGGAATGTCACCTTAATCAAGCGCGAGTCATCATCGTTCACCACGATTTCCACATTCACCGTGTCGTCGGGCAGCAGGCCGTCGATGCGCTCAGGCCACTCAATAAAACAAAGTGCGCCACAGTCGAAATAATCTTCCACACCAATGTCTTGAGCCTCAGCCTCGTTTTCAAGGCGATAGCAGTCGAAGTGGTAGATAAGTTCGGCGGTGGTGTCGCTCCGATACTCGTTGATGATGGCAAACGACGGCGAGTTGGTGTTGTCGGTCTCCACACCTAATTCACGGCATAGCGCATTGATGAAAGTGGTTTTTCCAGCGCCCATCTGCCCATAGAAGGCATACACCGTGTAGTCGGCCATCTCAGCCGCAAACTGGCGAGCAGCCTGGGGCAGAGCATCCACATTTTCCACAGGAATCTGAATTGTTCTCATAATATAATTTGTGATTAATATTTCACCACAAATTTACACTAATTCGGGTAAAACCGCAAAAAAATGATTCTCCCCCGCTTTTGCGGCAAAGCCAAAGCACATGGAGCCTTCGCAGAAAATACAACGCCTCCAACGTGTACCCGATTTGCCACTTTTGGGTACATATCCACCCCAACGTGTACCCGATTTGCCGTTTTCGGGTACATATCTACCCCAACGTGTACCCGATTTGCCACTTTCGGGTACATATTATTCAAAAGAAGGAAAGAGATTACTTACCTGTCATTTTCACCATTGATGCCGGTTCTATACACAAATAGCTTCATCAATTCAGTATTGATGTAGTAATTGCTTCTTCCCAGCTTCTGCTTTTGCAAAATCCCAGTCTTATCAACAATCGTGTCGAGATACTTTGCGGCCGTCTTTCTCTGCACCGACATATCTCTCTCCATAAATTCAATTTTGGTGTAGGGGTGAAAAAAGAGGTTGTTCAGAAGTTCATGCTTATACTGCTTATCAAACAGCGGTTTTAAAATCGACTTGAATTTAGTCATTAATGCAGAAATATTTTTCACAAGCCCAGTGGTTTCAAGAGCCGTCTCCTCCACTCCTTTGAGCATAAACACTATCCAGTTTTCCCACTCACTGAAATTGTTTGGCGCATGGTTCCTGATTTCTTGTATCAGCCTGTAGTACTCGCCTTTATTGTGTGTGATAAAACGGCTCAGGTACAGTATCGGCAAATCCAACAAATCGTTTGTCACCAAATATAGAATGGAAATAATTCGTCCTGTGCGGCCGTTGCCACCGTAGAATGGGTGTATGCTCTCAAATTGATGATGAATAATGGCCATCTTGATAAGGGGGTCGATGTCTTGCAATTCTTGTGTGTTGATGTATTGCTCAAGGTTAGTCATGTATCTAACAATATCTTCCCCATTTTGAGGAGGCGTATAAACCACCTCTCCACTCGACGACTTTAGTGCGGTGCCTGGCACTTTCCTGAACCCTGCATTGTTGTGCTCAAGCTCTTTTTGAATCTGCTTCACTACATTTAGAGTGAGCAATTTATTTTTGCGCACCATTTCAAACCCCACGCGCATAGCCTGGCGATAGTTCAACACTTCCTTAGCCGCGGCATTACGAATCTCGCTTCTTGCGCCAAGTTGCGCTTTGTACAGCTCGTCGGAAGTGGTCACTATATTTTCTACAGCAGAACTATCTAATGCCTCTTGTAGCACAAGCGTGCTAAGCAGAATATCCTCATTAGGAATGGTTTGTGCCACACCTTTGAGTTCTGCCAATCTACGGTTCGACTTCGACAACTGGCGCAAGATGTCCTTAGTTTCAAAATCAAAATTTAAAGGCAAAGTGGGTATGATGTATTCTCTGTTCATTTGTTGATGTCACAAGGTGTTGTTGGTGATTTCGCCACAAATATACACATTTTTTGTGAATGGTCGGGAAAATCAGGCTGTTGGTCGATTATTCGCGGTGGCGGATTTAACCTTTGGGCGTTTTTGCAGTCTTATCCACAAAGGCTATCAAGCCAACGAAACCTGTTTATTAACCCGCGCCTCTTTGAGGATGCACAACACTAAAGAACTATGAGACGATTATTACTGAGCGCCGCTCTGGCGTTGGCTCTCGCAGCTCCAATGAGTGCAGGCAACCACAGAAACCACCACAGAGGTCCTGGCGAATTCGACCGCCACGGCAGGTATGAGATGAACGACGGCAGGCATCACCGGCCACACGCCGAAAAGCGCGGCCACCGCCATGAATGTCGCGACGCGCGTCCAGAACGCCACCGCCACCACTGCAAGGTGGGCGATGTGGTGAGAAAGCGTCCACCTGGCGGCAGATATGTGATGTATGGCGGCAGAAGGCACTGGGAGGCCGATGGCGTGATTTACCGCATCATGAACAGCGGACGCAGCGCATTCTACATGGCCATAGGATTTTCATTCTGAGACCTATACTTACACGAAAAAGAGCGAATATTTTACTATCTTTGCACTGAAAAAAGAAGTGTGCAAGAGGGCGCAGAGGCTCTTGCACACTCTTCTCTTTTTGTCTCTGTAAACACATAATATAGAATGCGATGATATTGGATACGATGACGAAGAAATTGATAGTGATCGACGCCTGCATGCGCGACGGGGCTTCACGCACACGGCGCATACTCCTGCCCTTAGTGGCAGAACTGGAAAAACGCTATGCGGTGGAAATGGTGAGGCTCGACGGCGACGACTATCATGCTGTAGGCCGCCGTGTGCTCGCAGAGCGAGCCAATGGGCATGTGCCGCAGAACATTGTAACCATGGCGAAGCACATTGCCATGGCCGACCGGATAGTGATAGCCGCACCATTTTGGGATATGAGCTATCCTTCCATACTGAAGGTGTTCATCGAGAATATGTCGCTGTTTGGCATCACATTCCGCAACAGCGGCACGCGCTTTGAAGGACTGTGCAAATGCGAGAAGGTGCTCTACATCACCACTCGCGGCATGAATGTGCACACCGGCGACCCATTAGACGGCGCCACGCCCTACATCAAGGCCATCAGCGCTCTGTGGGGGCTGGGCGAGGTAATCACCCTTGCTGCCGAGAACATGGACTTCTACAAACCGGAGGAAGTGGAGGCGAAAATCAGCGCCACCATAGCCGAAGGCATGGAAATATGCCGTAATTTCTAAGAGAAGCAAGCTCTGCCCGAGAAGGCTCACCGCTTCGTGGTCTTGATCATGAAGGTGACCGCCACCGTGGCAATGAGAATACCAGCCACCACATTGGCAGTCAGCGCCTCGCCAAACACGAGTGTGCCCACAAGTATCGCCGTTATCGGCTCAAACACGCCAAGCACCGACGCTTTAGTGGCACCGATATTGCGCGAGGCAATGGCAAGTGTGGCGGTGGATACGATGGTGGGCAGCAGTGCCAGCCCCAAAAGATTGGCCCATGCCGCACACCCCTCAATGCCCGCTGCCACCGCGGTGTGCGAAAACGCCAGCTTCACCGAAAATATCACCACGCCCGTCAAAAGAGCGTAGAAGGTGAGCAGAGTGTTGGATATGCCACTGATCACTTTGCTCCGGTTCACAATCACGATAAAGAACGCATAGGCCAGTGCCGAGCATATCGACAGCGCCACCCCTATCGGATTCACCGAGTGCCCATAGCTGCCCTGCGTCATAACCACCACACCCACAAATGTGGCAAAAATAGAAATCCACACTTGCCACGACGGCACTACACGCAAAAACACCATGATGATAGCCACCAGCACCGGATAGAGGAAGATGAGCGTGGTGGCAAGCCCGGAGGCTATATAGTGGTAGGCGGTGAAAAGGAGCACGCTGCTCATCGTGAAGAGCGTGCCCAGCACCACAAGCACGCCCGCCTGCTTGGCGCTCACCTTGAAGCTTTGCTTGGTGAGCAGCAGAAACGCGCCCAAAAGCATCACCGAAAAGAGATAGCGGAAAAACAGAATGGAGTCAACCGACGCGCCATGGCGCATCAGCGGTATGCCGAACAGCGGGTTCAACCCATAGGTGACGCCGGTGATAATGCCAGCCGGATAGCCAATGATGGCATTTTTGCTCAGTTTCTTTTTCATCGTTGCCAATTTTTGCAGATTTCCTGTTTGATTTTGGGATAATAATCTATCATTTCGTGCGTAGCTCTTGCTTCACTTTTGAGCTTTCGCCACCTTATAATAGTTCATCGTGGCAATAGATGCCAGCATCACCAATATGCCCACACCCTGCAGCGCGCTGATATGCTCATGGAGCACCACACGAGCGCACAGAATGGCCACCGGAAGCTCTACCGTCATCAATATGGAGCTGATGCCAGCGCCTATTTTTGAAATGCCGGCTGAAAACAGCGCGGTAGGTATGGTGGTGCCCACCACAGCAAGAAACACAGCCCAAAGCATAAACTCGCCACACATGTAGCCGCCTCCCACTATCACGCCGCTATTGATGCTGAAGATGCACGCCGATGAGCCCACCATGATGGCCATGCTTTTCGACTGCCATCTCACTTCGGTGCCCACCCTGCCGTTGGCCACCACATACACCGCATAGGTGAGCGACGAGCACAGCGCAAGCGCCACGCCATGATAAGAGAATGTCAGTTGCTCCGTTTCGAGCACACCACCGGCCATCACCGTGCCTATCAGAATGAAAAACACCGTGAGCAGCTCTGCCCGCGACGATTTTCGGCGGAACACCACCCACTCCAGCAGCAGGCTCAGCCAAGTGAACAGCATCAGTATGATGATGGCCAGCGAAGCGGGAATGTATTCCACCGACTCATAGTAGAGAAAATTGGTGAGCCCGATGGCACACCCCGTGAGCAGCAGCGGAAGCACGCCGGAGCGCCCCAGCCTGCCCTTGCCGCCCTTTCTCGAGGCCAAAGCGCACACACTCAGCAGCAAAGCCGAGAGAAAGGCCTGCCAGAACGACAATTCCGCGGCATTGAATCCATGTGTGTACGATAGTTTCACAAACGACGACATCGTGCCGTAAAGTGTTCCGCCAAGCAGAACCATCAATATGTATTTCAGATTCTTCACTACTGTGTAAATGTAAAATCACCATACGATGCCGCTGGCTCATCATTCACAGAAAAGCCGCGCGGATCGCTCCTACTCCGTATTATCTAAAATCGTAATCGGGTGCAAAAGTACGAAATGTATGCTACACCCACAAAAAAATCCGCCACCCCGACAACAGAAAGATTCGTAGCGACGCACGGTTCGTGAATCCAATGTTTTTTCGATACATGGGGAGGGGGCGGCTCAGTAGAAAATTAGTGGGGATAAGCAAATAGGTTGGCGATGCGGAAGAGGAAGAACTTCTTGTCCGCCACACCTCTAAGATTAGCCCGGAAAAGCTTGATTTTGGCATTGAACGATTCTGCCATGGCATTCGATG